>JBMOHV010000014.1:0-33918 GCA_049317645.1 Bacteroidia bacterium | reverse complement strand
GCACCCGAGCAGGATGCACCCGAGCAGGATGCACCCGAGCAGGATGCACCCGAGCAGGGCAACGCCCCCGCGGTGTAATCCCAAAAGCATGGATTTCAAAGGCCCGGTTTTCACCGGGCCTTTTTTTATGGCTTCACTGGGGGTTTGGAACGACGGCTTCGGAACAACTCACCCCAACGGTCAAAGTTGCGGTTGTAGCTCAGGCCAATTCCCTGCCTGTAGTTCAACGTTTGGTTGAAAAGGATTCGATCATCCACCCGGTTAAATGCCCTGGCCCGTACCGTTCCGTTCGGGTTGATGAGGTATTCCATTTGAATTTCGCCAGCCATGTTTTGGGCGTTGATCTGCAGGCTGTTGCCCATGGCAAGGTTGCCGTCGATCACCAGGCGATTGTTAAAAAGACTGGTGTTAAGGGCCACATTCAGGTCCCGGCGATTGCTGTCAGTCAGGCTGTTGGAACCGCTACCGCTTCCCAAAAGTCCGGTCCCCAAATCCCCCCGGTAATTGATGCCCAGGTTGACTCCTCCCAAGGAATTGGAAAGCAAGTTGCTGAGTCGGTTGGTTAGCAATTCCGTGACCGAATTAAAGGCCGTGGCGCCGGTGCTAAGCCCCAAATTAGCCGCGTTGATGTTTTCGGTGGGAATAAACTGTCCGGATACCATCAGTCCCAAAACCTGGTTGTTCAATTCCTGTTCGTTGTTGTTGATCCGGGTTAATTGTTGAGCCAAGACATCGTTGGGGTCCGCCATGTTGATCGTGGGCAGTTGAAGTTGGAATTTAACCTCCGGATTGAGTACGGGCCCGGTGAGGTTCAGTTGGGTTTGGACGGGCAGCATGTTCCGGCGGTCGTTTTGGGCCCTGGAGCTCCCCAAAAGGTTTTGGACGGAGGCCCGTTGGTTGTAAACCGCCTGTATGTTCATGACCCCTTCGTAGGGGTCGCCGTTCCAGTCGATGCGGCCACCGTTGTTGATTTTGAAATTCTTGCTGGCAATATTCCCCAGATTAAAGGAGTAATCCCCTTTGGTGAATACATAGTTTCCCGACAGGTTCAAGTTGCCTTCTTGGCTAAGGGTTAGGTCCAGAGCCCCGTTCCCGTACCCTTTGATTTGATCCCCGTAGCGTCGGTCCAATAACAGGGTTACTTCGGATTCCGGGGTGAGAACCAACGAAAGCTGGAGGTCCAAGCCCCGCAGGGCCACAACATCCGATGTCGCGCCGGGAGCGGATGGGGCCGTATCCGGGTCAAGCTCGGCAAAGCGTATAAAATCGTAACGGCTTTCTTCGTCCAGGTCGTCCAAGGGGATGATGAGGCGGCTGCCTTTTTGGGCCTGGGCTCGGACTTGGATGCGGGTGAGGTATTCATCCCCCGAAATCACAGCATTCCCACTGACACGGCCTAACCCGTAATAATAATCCCCGCTAATTAGGCGGGGCTCGTTGAGAACCCGGAGATTGCGTACGCTATCCAAAGCAAAGCGGTAGGTCCAATCCCAAAATCGGCGGTGATTCACCGTTCCAGTGACCCAAGCCGTGCCGAGGTCAGCGTCTCGGACGGGGTTGCCCCCAAAAACATAGCCGTCGGGAGTCACCAAAACGGTGTCTTGGATCCAATAGGTGCTTTTGAGAGAGGGCAGGTAAAGCCTTCCGCTGTCCATGACCAGGTAGCCCGACATTTCGGGGTGGGTCAGACCCCCTTTCACTTGAACGACGGCCCGGGCGGTGCCGCGGATGCTGTCCAGATGGGGGAGCAGGACCAGCTCCAACAATTGCAGCGGCGCGCGTTGCAGGCGCAGGTCCAGCTGGCATGGGAGATCGGCTTGATCTGTTTGGACCCAACCGGCCACCGAGGCCAGGTCCCTATCGCGATCTTGGAGTCGGGCATTGATGAGGAGGCGGTTGATGTCGGGCTGAAATTCGGATTGAAGGCTGAGATTGCCCAGGGGTAGGCTGTCCAATCGGAGGTTACTGACGACGAGGTCTCCGCTGAGGTTGGGGCTTGCCAAGAGCCCATCTCCGGTGACCTGGCCGTTGATGGTGCCGTCGAGCCATCCCGTGCTCTGCCCCGTCAGGGCCAGCACCTGGTCCGCATCCACATTGATCAAATCCAGCTGAATTTGGTCCCCGCGGTCTTTGGACAAAAGACCATCCAGCCGTAATTGAGAAAGGCCGCTTTGGAGATGAATGGTTTCCAAGGCCCAGACTCCCCCGGACTTTTGGATGAATCCTCCGGGCAAGGCCTTCCAATTCTGTTGGCGGGATCGGAACCGAAAGCTGTCCACCGCCAAGGACCATAGGCTGTCCTTTTCCATCAAGGTTCCTTTGAAATGGGCAAAGTCACCGGTCTTGGCATTGCGCCCGTTCAGGGCAAGGGTCGAGGTGGAACCGTTGCGAATTTGACGGTATTCAATGCGGTCAAGCAGGGCCCCATGGTCCAGTTCCAGGCTGTCCAAGGTTCCCTGCACCAGGAGATGATTCCCTAGGTATTCGGATTGAAGAGAAATTTTTTGGGCGGCCCATTGTTCCCATCCCAAGCGACCGATGGACAAGCGCAAGCCTTTGTTGAGAGGGCTGGACCAGTTGAGGTACCCTTGAATCTCCTCGGCTTGCAAGGGGTCGCTAACCTTGAGGAAGGGGAGGTAGTCCCCGAGATTCCCGATCCGGCCGTAGGCCCAAAAAGGAATATCTTGACCTCGTAACAATGTGTCAGCCAACAGAAAACGACCTATTTGATTAAGTACAGAATCAACCTGGGTCCAACGCTCCAGCCCCATGGTTTGCAGGCTATCGTTGTTGATTTGAAGGGTGCTTTGGGTCCGGGATCCTTCCCCCGAAAAAACCACCTTGGCCTGATCCAGGACCAAGGCATGGGAAGGGCAGGAGAGCCCACCGTCCTTCAGGGTCCATTCCAGCCAAGGCTCATCGCCTGGGTTGTTGGGATTTTTCTGCTGGGGGTCTTGAGGCTGGTAGGACAAGTCAAAGGTCCCTCGGGCTCGCAATCCATCGCACCATCCAGGCAGGGCCGGGAAGGCCAGGTCCATTTGCCCTTGGGCGCTGCAGGCCGCCCATCCGTTGGAACCTCTTCGGGCCGAAAAGTCAGCCGCTAAGGGATTGGAAGGGTCCAACAAGTTGATTTGGCCCGCCAAGGAGCCCTTGTTCCAGGAGACATCGCCCTCCAAGAGTCGGTACGGTTGCCCATCCCATTGCAGGGTATCCAAACGCAGGGTGGCACTGGCCGATTCCTTGGAGTCCCATCGCCAACGGAGGTGGAGGTTGGACAGCTCCAAGGGGGTTTTCAAAGGTTCGGGAACTTGGTAATGGCTGCAAAACAAAAGCCCCGACCACTGTTGAAACTTGGCATCGGAACGGGCATCCAGACGCAACGAATCGGATTGGATACGCCAACTGGAAAGCAGGTTGAGGCCATTTGATTGGAGTGATGCTTGACCCTTGCCATTCCATCCTTGGCGAAGATCCGCGTACCTATTCAAGGCGCCTGGGTCGCTGGCAAGGTTTTGGTTTTTGAGGAGCAAGGCGAGGGTGGCCATCAAGCGATTCGCGGAAGATTCCCAACCATTCGCAGCGGTTACGGACCAATCAACCAGACCCTGGGGAGGGCCTTGGTTTTCCGTGTTCGGTTGGTCCGTGTTCGGCTGGGCCGAGTTGGCCTTGGGTTGATACCAGCCTTGGAAGGCCGCGGTGAGTTTTTGATCCAATCGCAAATTCGCTCCCCAGACCTGGAGACGATCGCCGTTCCAGCTGGCTTTGGGAAGGGCCAGGGTCCACCCCAATGCCGGGGCAGGGCTTTCCAGCCAGGCCCTGAGAATTTGATTCGAGGTGCTTAGGCGCAGGTCGGTTACCTGGATTTCGGGATTCTTTTGGTTCGCAAAGCGCTGCCAAGTCCATTGACCCAAATCCAATTGGAGGTCCGGATGATTCAGCAAAAGACCGCGGCCTTTCACAAGGCCGGTCCCGCCTTGAAGCCGAACCTTGAGATCCGCCATCCCGGCCTGCAGCGGCCATCCCAATTGCGTTTGGAGGTTCAGGGTCCATTGGCCTTGGTTGATTCGCAATCGCTTGATTTCAAAATCTCGGACCTGGTAAACCCCGTCCAAGGAGCGATCCCCCAGGTTGCCCAGCGATTGAACGTTGGCCTGGAGTTGACGTAGGTTGAGTTTGCTCAGGTTAAGCTTGAGGGACCCCTTACCGCCCCCGGATGACCGTGGCAGACCGGCCCAAAAGGCGTCCCAGTTGGTTGCCGTGGCGGAGGCCGTACCAGGCCGACCGATGATGTTCAAAACCACGGTGTCGATTTCCAGTAGGCTGAGATGATGGGTGCCGCCGGCCAGGTCCAGGTGTCGCCATTGCAGCGAAACACGATGAACGCGGGCCAGGGTATCCGACTCCTTCCCCAACAGAACCAGGCCCTCCAATCGCAGGGATTTCCAGCCCGCCGAGATACCTTCCACCTCCACCCGACTGCCCAGCTTCGAAGTCAAAAACGCGGATAGGAGACGGGGCGCAGTGGCCCACAGCCCCCATCCCAATCCCAAAACCAAAGCGAACCCAATGCCTAGGCCCAAGCCGGGCCGGCGACGGCGCGGCGCAGGCCCCGAAGAGGGGACGGCCTGAGGGGGCTGGCCCAAGGGGGCAGGGGGGTGGGCGGCGCCTGGATTTTCCAATGGAATTAAACGCAAATCTATTAAAATAAGGGCATTTTTGCAGAAACAACCCCTTGACCCCCTCCAAAGTGGCCTTGATATTGGCAATCGAAAGCTCCTGCGATGATACCTCGGTGGCCCTCATGCAGGACCGGCGACTCCTGGCCATGAAAACCGGGGGGCAGGCCGAGCATGCCCGTTACGGTGGGGTGGTGCCAGAGATCGCCTCCAGAGCCCATCAGGAGTGGTTGGCCAGCCTTTGCAAAGGCCTCATGGACGAACACGGCTTGGCCTGGGACGCCTTGGATGCCATCGCTTATACCCGCGGGCCCGGCTTACTCGGTTCGTTGATGGTGGGGGCTTCGCTGGCCAAGGGCTTGGCCCTGGCTTTGAACAAACCCCTGATCGGCGTGAATCACCTGCATGCCCATTTGGTTTCACCCGCTGTGGAGCGCCCGCAGATGGACGATTTCCCCATGCTGACCTTGACCGTATCGGGGGGCCATACCCACTTGGTTTGGATGAATTCCTGGCTGGACTGGGAGCTTTTGGCCGAGACCCTGGACGATGCCGCCGGAGAGGCCTTTGATAAATGCGCCAAAATGCTGGGCCTGGGTTACCCCGGAGGGCCGGTCTTGGATGCCAAGGCCCAAGGCGGAAATCCCCAAGCCTATTCCTGGCCTAAACCCAAACTAGGGGTAGATTCATACAGCTTTAGTGGCATCAAAACCAGTGTTTTGTATTTTTTGCAAAAAAACAAACCCGACCTGCATGATGGCCAGCATTCGGCGCTCCCGGATCTCTGCGCTTCCTTGCAACATGCCTTGGTGAACATGTTGGTGCAGCCGATGAAGGCCCAGGCCCAGGCTCGTCGGCCTCGCTCATTGGCGCTGGCCGGAGGAGTGGCCTGCAATTCGCGATTGCGCAGCGAGGGTCTGGCCCTGGGGGAAGCCCTGGGAATCCCGGTCTATATCCCGCCCCCCACGTATTGCACCGATAACGCGGCCATGGTGGCCTTTGCAGCAACCTTGCTCTTGGAGCAAGGGCTCATCGCTCCCGGTGCTTTGGTCGAAAGGCCGCTGGCCCGTTGGCCACTGCGCCTCTATGCCGAAGACCTGAGGTCTTTAAACCACGGCTCGGTTCCTGGGTCTTAGAAGGTATGGAGGGCCTTGGCGACCAAAATCTTTCCGACCAAAAAACAGCGGAGCGGGAATGGGAGCGCGAGCTATTGGCTGAATTTGCGGTGCCGGCCACCCGGAACCGGGCCTTTGAAAAACTGGTCCGCCGATACCAAAAGCCCCTGTACGCCCACATTCGTCGCATGGTCTTGAACCACGACGACACCGATGACCTATTGCAAAACACGCTGATCCGTTGTTACAACGCGCTGGATCGCTTTGAATCCCGTTCGGGGCTCTATACCTGGCTCTATCGAATCGCAACCAATTTGTGCCTTACCCATCTGGAACAACAGCGCAAACGTCGCTGGCTTTCCCTTAGCAACGATACGGTCCGCATGGAGGCCGAGCTCCGAAGCGCGACCACCGCAGACCGCCTCCAGGATCCGGATGTCCTGCTCGAAAAGGCCCTGCTTCGTTTGCCTCCCAAACAACGCTTGGTTTTTCAAATGCGGTATTACGACGAAGTGCCCTACGAGCAAATGTCCGAAATCCTGGGAACCAGCACCGGGGCCCTCAAAGCATCCTATCACCTGGCATCCAAAAAAGTGGAGAATTACTTGAAGAACCTTTAAACCCCGGCAACATCTCCTTGTCCAAACTCCCAATGCGCACCCCGTTCCCAACCCTCGATGGCCCCCAAGGCAAGATCCCGTCTCGCAGCGATTACTCGTTGCCCGATGGGTATTTTGATGAACTGCCCCAGCGTGTGACGGCCCGCATCGAAGAGGAGCGCGCCAACAACCACGCCGTATCCTCCTCCTATGTTGGGCGTTGGGCGGTGGCGGCTTCCGTTCTTCTGATTGTTGGCCTGGCTTGGTTGGGGACTCCCAGGGGAGGGTCTTCCTTGGCCCAAAGCGATCCTTTGCTGGCCCAGCTAACCACCGACGAAATCGTCCAAGGGTTGGACCTGCACGGTGCCCACGCTCTTTGGTTGCAGGAAGCCGCCGCGGGTCCTTGGTCCGAGGAACCGGACTGGATTCACCCTCAGGATGAACCGTCTCTGGACTCCTTCCTCTGGGATCAAGGCTTGGTAACGGTCACCGACGAAGGGCTGATTGAATGATAGATCCCCAATTGACCCAAGGAATACTAGAAATATTATTTTCTTTAAAAGACTCATAAACAAACACTTAAAATAATTCAAATGAACCATTTATTTAGCAAAATCGTTCTTCAGCGCCTCTTGGGTTGGGGGCTGATGGTCCTGGGTTTTGGGTCCAACATGGCCTATGCGAATCTTCCCCAGGAGCGGGTCAAGGCGGCCAAAGTCGCTTACCTAACCCGGGAATTGGGTTTGTCACCCCAGGAGGCAGAGCGGTTTTGGCCCGTTTACAACGAGTTCGAAAACCGTCGCGGCGACCTACGTCATCGCATGAAGGATTTGATGGACGAAAGAGACGGTGGCGGCTACAGCTCCGACGAAAGGGCCAATGCGGCCTTGGACGAATGGATGAATCTGCGCGAGCAGGAATTGCAACTCGAAAAGAATTTTCGTAAATCCATGCAGGGCATTCTGCCATCGCGGCGACTGGTGGTCTTGCATCAAGCCGAGCGGGACTTTCAGCGGGAACTGCTCAAGCGACTCCAAGAAAAACGCGACGGCGGCGGTGCGCCCGTTCGTCGGCCCCAGCCCAATCGTCACCGCTAAGTCCGCCAAACCGTTAACGCTAAGCCGCCCAAGCGGCCCCTCGCCTAGTTTTGCAACATGGTAGAACCTTCCATGTTGCGGGATATGTTTCGGCTACGGCTGGCCAAGACCTCGCCTTATCCGATGGAATTGGAGGTCAGTCGGGCCTCGGGTTCTCGTATTTACGATCACCTCGACCGACCCTACCTGGATTTTATATCCGGGATTGCCGTCAGCATTGTTGGCCATCGTCACCCCAGGGTCTTGGAGGCCGTTCGAGACCAGTTGGACCGCTACTGGCATACGATGGTCTACGGCGAACATATACAGGCACCGCAGGTCCGCCTGGCCTCCTTGTTGGCCGGATTGCTGGGCCCTTCCTTTGAACAAGTGTACTTGGTGAATTCCGGAGCTGAAGCCATCGAAGGGGCCATGAAGCTGGTCAAAAAAGTCACGGGCCGGCGCCGGCTGGTTTCTTTTCGCAAAGCCTACCACGGGGGAACCCACGGGGCCCTCAGCCTCTTGGGCGATGAAACCTACAAAGGCCCCTTTCGGCCCTTGTTGCCTGAAACCTATTTGTTGGATTACAACGACCCCCAAGGTTTGGAATTTTTGGACGAGCGTGTTGCGGGGGTTTTTGTCGAATCGGTGCAGGCCGAAGCCGGGGCTGTTCCCGCCGATGCGGCGTGGTTTCGAGCCTTGGCCCAACGATGCAAGGAACAGGGCATTGCCCTTGTCGTGGACGAAATCCAAACGGGCCTGGGCCGTTGCGGTACCTGGTTTGCTTACCAGGCCTACGGGGTGGAGCCGGATGTGGTGGTCATGGCCAAGGGCCTGGGTGGGGGACTTCCCATCGGGGCCTTTGCGGCCTCCGCGGCTTGGATGAAGCACCTGGCCACCAACCCCATGCTGGGTCATTTGACCACCTTCGGGGGGAATCCGGTTTGTGCCGCCGGGGCTTCAGCGGTTTTGGAAGTCATAAGGGACGAAAATCTGATTACCAAGTCTTTGCAAAGCAGTGAAATCATTCGAGAACGGGTCGCGTTTTGGTCCAAGGAAGCCGGCTCGGCCCTGGAACTGAGCGGGAGGGGCCTGCTTCTGGCCCTCAACATGGGCAGCGGAGCCAAGGTCCAGGCCATGATGCAAAAGTGTTGGTCCTCGGGATTGTTGGTGGATTGGTTTTTGTTTAACGAGGGGTGCATCCGCCTCGCTCCGCCTCTGAACATCGCCGAAGACGATCTTCATTGGGCCATGGATTTGTTGCACAAAGCCTGGAAGGAAACCTAAGTTCTCGCCGGCTTTGGTTCCGGTGCTCATGGCGTTCCTTGTCTATTTTTGGGGACAGCCCCTATCCTTATGAAACTCTTATCCTACCGATTCCAAAACACCGACCGTGCAGCCCTTTGGGTGGGTGGTCAAGCCTACGATGTTGCCAGCCTGGAGGCCCCCTTGGGACCCGATATGGCTGGTTTGTTAGCGAATTGGGAGGTCTCTTCCCAAAGCCTTCGAGCCCTCGAGCAAGGTTTGATGAACGGTCGTCTTCAGGGGACTCCCCTGGTCTTGAACCAAGAGGATTGGTTATCGCCGGTCCCCAGGCCCACATCCTGCCGGGATGGCTACGCATTCCGCCAGCATGTGGAAAGCGCTCGCAGGAATCGCGGGGTCCCGATGATCGAGGAATTTGACCACCAACCTATTTTTTATTTTACCAATCACCAGGCGGTGAGCGGGCCGGGCCCGGTGCGATGCATGCCGGACCATTTCAGGCAACTGGACTTTGAGCTGGAAGTGGCCGTGGTGGTGGGCCGCAAAGCCCGCAATATCCCAGCCCACGATGCCGATGCCTGCATTGCCGGCTACACAATTATGAACGATTGGAGTGCTCGAACCTTGCAGATGGAGGAAATGCTCCTTAGCCTGGGGCCCGCCAAAGGCAAAGATTTTGCAACAACCCTGGGGCCATTTTTGGTCACCCCGGATGAATTGGAACCCTGGCGCTGCCAACCCAAGCCCGGGCATACCGGTGCATCGTACGCCCTGGAGATGGTGGCAAGGCTCAACGGTCAGGAAATTTCCAGAGGGAACATGGGGGATATGGATTGGACCTTTGCCGAAATCCTGGAGCGTTGTGCCTACGGTGCCGACCTGCATCCCGGGGATGTGGTGGGTTCGGGGACGGTGGGGACCGGCTGCTTTTTAGAGCTGAACGGTACCGGCCGGCGCTTGGACCCCGAGGGCTACCAACCCCGTTGGTTGCAGGCCGGGGATGTGATGGAACTCGAAATCTCCGGATTGGGAACCCTGGTCAATACGGTGGTGGCCGATGAGGCGGATTTTTCCATTCTGGCCCTCAAAAAAAACCGTTCATGAGCAACCAAGTCCCGCTAAACAGGATTTTCCGGGAATGGGATCCCCGCGGGCAGGCAACGGCCACGGTTCAACAAATTTTGCAAAGCGCCGTGGCTCCCCGACCGGTGGCCTTGGTATCGACGGTGAATGCCCAGGGTGAAGTCAACTTGTCGCCCTTTAGTTTTTTTAATGTTTTTAGTGCGGATCCTCCGGTTTTGATTTTTTCACCCGCTCGGCGAGTTCGCGATGGCAGCACCAAGCATACCCTGGAAAATGTTCTGGAGGTTCCCGAAGCGGTGGTACAGGTGGTACCGTATGCCTTGGTGGAGCAGGTTTCCTTGGCGTCGGCTGAGTACCCATCGGGTGTCAATGAATTTACCAAGGCCGGCCTGACCGCCTTGCCATCCAAGCGGGTGCAACCCCCCCGGGTGGCCGAATCCCCGGTTCAATTTGAATGCAAAGTTCTGGAGGTTAAGCCCTTGGGCCAAAACGGCGGAGCCGGGAATTTGGTGATTTGCGAAGTGATCTACGCCCATTTGGCAGAGGATGTTTTGGACGCGAACGGGGTACCAGACCCGCGGGCCCTCGATCCGGTGGCCCGATTGGGCGGGGATTGGTACAGCCGGGCAGCGGGGGCGCTGTTTGAGGTGCCCAAACCCAACCGCCATTGCGGTATGGGAGTCGATGCTTTGCCCGCCTGGTTGCAACAGCAGCCGGGGGTCACGGGGAATTTGTTGGGTCGACTGGGCAACCTGTCGGCTCCTCCCGATGTATCCAAGATTCTTGAAGCCCAAGATCGGTTCCGTGCCCTGCATCCTCAAGGGTCTTTTCCGCTCAGGGCGGGGGATCCGGGTTGCTCCGTTTTGTTCCAACAAATCCTACAACTCGCCGAGAAGGGCGCCCTGGACGAGGCCCTGGCCTTGGCCTTTGTCCCCGTTGGCGATGCTTCCTGATCCAACGACGAAACACTCGATGCCCACCGGTCCTTGGATGATCTACGGGGCCAACGGTTATACCGGCCGCCTGGTGGTGGCCGAGGCCCAGCGGCAAGGGTTGCAACCGGTCTTGGCCGGCAGGAACCGGGAACAAATCCTGCAATTGGGCCGTGAAACCGGGTTGGAAACCCGGGTTTTTGGCTTGGAAGCGCCGGAACAGTTGGATGAGGGCCTGAGGGGAATGCGGGCGGTTTTGCATTGTGCGGGACCCTTTGTTCACACCTACCGCCCCATGGTCGAGGCCTGCCTGCGTTTGGGGGTGGATTATTTGGACATTACGGGGGAGCTGGCGGTTCTGGAAGGCTTGCATGCCCTGGATGCCAAGGCTCGAGAGGCTGGTATCCTCCTTATGCCAGGCACCGGCTTTGATGTGGTGCCCACCGATTGCATGGCCTGGAAACTGGCCAGCGAATTACCCGGAAGCAATCAACTTCTCTTGGCTTTTGTCAACCGAGGTAGCCGAGTTTCCCACGGAACCCTTCGATCGATGTTAACGCGCCTGGGGGAGCCGGGAGCCGAACGAGTGAACGGGCAACTTCTGCCCAAGCCCATCGGGCGCCTCGGAGCATACATCGACTTTGGGGTTGTTCAACGCTTTTGTGTTAGCATACCTTGGGGAGATTTGTTCACGGCTTGGACCGGGACCGGAATTCCCAATATTGTAACCATGACGGCTGCGCGTCCCCTGATGCACCGCCTTCTGCGTTTTCAGGCCCTTTACAATCCATTGTTACAAACGGCCGCGTTTCGGCGCTTGCTGGTTCATTGGGTGGACCGCAACGTGTGGGGACCCAACGCGGACGAATTGGGCCAAGGCCAAGCCCTGGTCTATGGAAAAATCACGCATCCGGATGGCCGCGTACGAGAAGCACGCCTTGCTTTACCCGAAAGCTATCGTTTAACGGCCATGACATCGGTGGGGCTGGTCCAGCAATTGGGATCCTTGCGTGAACAGGGTCGAAAGGGGTGGTTGACCCCGGCCGCTGCGATGGGGCCTGACTGGGTGGTTTCCCTGGAGGGTTGTCGTTGGCTGGAACCGGCTTAGGGTTCGGGTGCCAGGGCTCTTTTGTAGGTCGCCAAGGCCCGATTACGGGCGGTGGGGTGGTCCACAAGGGGCCTGGCGTAGGTGATTTGATCGATTTCGGGCACCCAACGCCGGATGTACGCGCCTTGGGGATCAAATTTGCGAGCCTGCTCGTACGGATTAAAGACCCTGAAATAAGGCGCGGCATCGTTCCCGCAACCGGCGGCCCATTGCCAACCCCCCACATTACTGGCTTGCTCAAAATCCAGGAGATGCTTGGCGAACCAGGCTTCGCCCCAACGCCAATCAATCAAAAGGTGTTTGGTCAAAAAGCTGGCCACCACCATGCGGACCCGGTTGTGCATCCACCCGGTTCCTAACAATTCTCGCATCCCTGCATCGACCAAAGGATACCCGGTTTGGCCCTGGCACCATCGCTCGAATTCTTCGGGATTATTCCGCCATTCGATCCGATCGTAGGCCGGTTTGAAAGCGCGATCGGTGGTGTGGGGAAAATACCAAAGGATGCTCTGATAAAAATCCCGCCATATCAACTCGTTGATGAAGGTATCGCTCAGTCCCATGGCCTGCTGCGCGAGTTCCCGGACCGAGAGGGTCCCAAAACGCAGGTGCAGACCGAGGCGGCTGGTTCCGTGAATGGCCGGCAAGTCCCTTTGTTCGGCATAACGCGCCAAGATGTCCCGATGAATCAAGGGTTCGGGCAGAACCAGACCCGTCGGACGAAACCCCAAACTTTCGAGGGTGGGCATGGCCTGGGGTGGAAGGGGCAACCAGCGGGGAGAAGGTCGGGACTCCGGGGGGCTAGGGTTCCAATCCTCGGCGTGGATTTTTGCCCGCCAGGTCCTGGAATAAGGCGTAAAAACGGTGTAGGGTTGTCCGTCCGGTTTCAGCACCGTGCCGGGTTCCATCAAAGTATGGTCTGCTTCGGTTCGAACCCGGACCCCTTGGCCTTCCAAAAGATCCAAGATTTGGCGGTCTCGTTGAACGGCGTAGGGTTCGTAGTCCCGATTCCAAAAGGCCTGACCAACCCGGAAAGTCTGGGTGACATGGGTCCAGGCCTCAACGGGCGTGCTGTGAAGAACCAACAAATCGCTGCCTTGGGCCTGCAGTTCCAGGCGCAGTTCGCCCAGGGTGCGCACCAAAAAGCTAACGCGGCCGTCCTCGGGATTCTCCAGTCGGTCCAGGATGTTGCGGTCCAAAACAAAAATCCCCAAAACGGGTAAACCGCTTCGATGGGCCTGCTCCAAACCACGGTTATCGCGCAGGCGCAGATCCCGACGGAACCAAAAGACCGCTATATCCTCGGCACTTACCATTTTCGGGATTTGTTACAACACTTTGAGGTTGCCCAACCCTCCATCCACGCCCCAAACCTGACCGGTGATCCAATTCGCTTCGGGGCTTAGCAAAAAGCGTACCAAGGCGGCGGGATCCGAAGGTTCGCCCACCCGGCCCAACGGATGGCGACGGGCCGAGGCTTCGGCTTTTTCGGGGGTTGACAACAGGCTCTGAGCCAGCGGTGTACGAGTGAGGGAGGGGGATACGACGTTGAAGCGGATGCGTTGGGCAGCGTATTCAGCGGCCAGGCTAATGACCAGGCCCTCCAGGGCTGACTTGGCTGCAGCAATGGCGCTGTGAAAGGGCATACCGATCCGACTGGCCACGGTGCCCATCAGGACCACCGAGGCGTCCCCGCTTTGTTTCAAGGCAGGGAGGGCGGCCTGCACCGCGCGAACGGCCCCCAACAAATTGATCTCCATCGTTTGCCGAAAATCATCGGGGCTGGTTCGGTGAAAAGGCTTCAAGGGAATGCTGCCCGGCAAATAAACCAAGCCGTGCAGGACCTCTGGCAGGGAAGCAACCGGGGGATCCTCACCGGATAACACATCCCACGCTGCGTAGGTTAAACCGGGCATAGCCTGCTCATCGCCCGGGTTGCGACGCCCCCAGGCAATCACGTGGGCCCCCTGGTCCAAAAGTTGACGGGTCAATTCCGCCCCGATGCCTGACGAAGCCCCGATCACTAGGAGGCTGCGTCCTTGAAAAACGCCACTCATCCGGCGTTTTTACCGATTTCGAGGTATTTGAGAAATTCGTTGCGGACGGATTCCTGCTCAAAGAGACCGTGGTAAGCCGAGGTGACCGTGCTACCACCGTGGTCTTGGACCCCCCGCATTGAAACGCAGAGGTGGGCCGCATCCACCATCACTGCCACATCCCTGGTTTGGAGGGCTTCTTGCAAACCCGTCGCGATTTGTCGGGTTAAACGCTCCTGGACCTGGGGCCGGCGGGCGTAATAATGCACCAGTCGGTTGATTTTGGACAAACCAATGACCTTGCCCGAGGAGAAATACGCGACATGCACCTTGCCCACAATGGGAACAAAGTGGTGCTCGCAATTGGAATGCAGGTTAATATCCCGTTCCACCAGCATTTGCTGGTACTCGTATTTGTTATCAAAAAGGGCGACCCTGGGTTTGTTGGCCGGGTTCAGTCCGCTAAAAATTTCTTTGACATACATTTTGGCGACACGATCCGGGGTCCCCCGCAGGCTGTCATCGCTGAGGTCCAGACCCAGGATATGCATGATTTCCCGAAAATGCTGGGCGATCAATTGCATTTTGGTATCGTCGTCCATGGCAAAAGCATCGTCACGCAAGGGGGTATCCGGAGAACTGGCCAAATGCAGTTCACCCTTTTCGTAGGCATCGATTAAATCAAGCTCCCTCGCAGACGGCATAGTTTCGGGGTGTTTCATACAAAATTACTTTTAAATCAAGGTGGGCAGGCAAAACGCGGCGCAGGATTTGCCAAACAACCCCCGCAATATGTTCAGCCGTTGGGTTGAGTTCTGCAAATTCAGGAACATCCAGGTTCAGGTTTTGGTGGTCAAAGCGTTCGGTCACATGGTCCCGAATCAGATCGGCCAGGTGCTTGAGGTCGATGACAAAGCCGGTTTCGGGGTCAACGGTCCCGGTGACTTCGACCTTTAATTCATAATTGTGCCCGTGGTAATGGGGAAGGGCGCATTTCCCGAAGATTTCCCGGTTGCGGTTCTCGTCCCAATCGCGGCGAAAGAGCCGGTGAGCGGCGTTGAAGTGGGCAACGCGCCCGACGGTAATCCTCATAGGGTAACGGAAATCTTCATGTCGTATTAACGCTGCCTTTTGCCTTTTGTTTGAAGGGGGGGATCCCCCCGCCTTGCGAGGGTCTTCCTCAGGCCCAAAACGGGTTAGATTTGTCGTCCAAACGCCTGACATGCCCCCCAACAACCCTTCCAACCCCTCCGGACCCGCTGCAGAAGGGGTCAAGGACCGTCCTTCGGTCATCCGGGCCTGGTGCATGTACGATTGGGCCAATTCGGTTTACAATCTCTGCATTACCACGGCCATTTTCCCCATCTATTACAGCAGCCTTTCGGCGGCGGTCTCGTCCCAGAACGGCTGGACTCGCCCGGTGGCGAACCGCCTGGGCCAGGCCAGCGAATCCGTTTCTTTTTTGCGGTTGGGTTCCTGGGAGGTTCCGGCCAGCAGCTTGTATTCCTATGCCTTGGCCCTGGCCTACCTAAGTATCGCGATGGTATCGCCGTTGCTTTCGGGGATGGCGGATTACGGAGCCCGCCGCAAGGCCATGATGAACCTTTTTATCACCGTTGGCAGCCTGGCCTGCGTCGGGCTTTACGGGATGACGGTCGATACCTGGGTCTGGGGTATCTTTTGTTTTGTGTTGGCGGCTTTTTCGTGGGCCGGTTCTGCACTCTTTTACAATGCGTTTTTGCCGGTGATTGCCAGCCCATCCCGCATGGATGCCGTTAGTGCCAAAGGCTTTGCCTACGGTTATGTCGGTTCGGTGGTTTTGTTGGTGATTAATTTGGCTTTTATCATGAACCCCGGGTGGCTGGGCATGGACACGGGGCAGGTGACCCGCTTGTCCTTTGTGAGTGTGGGCTTGTGGTGGTGGGGTTTTTCCCGCATCACGCTGGCCGGTCTGCCCGGCGAAGAGGCCAGCGGCCAGGCCGGTCTTCGAACTTCGGCCCTCGGTTGGTTGCGCATCGGCTGGTCGGAGTTGCGCGGTGTGGTGGTGTCCATGAAAGGCATGCCTTCCCTCAAGACCTTTTTGTTTGCGTACTTTTTTACCTGCGCTGGTTTGCAGACCATCATGCTGGTGGCTTCCTTGTTTGGCGCAGAGGTGCTCCAATTGCCCACGGATCGGTTGATTGCGGTGATTCTTTTGATCCAAATCATCGCCATCGGAGGGTCCTTTGGATTTGCCCGTTTGGTGCCCAAGATGGGAAATGTTCGGCTGCTTATTCTGACGGGTCTGGTATGGATTTTGGTTTGTATGGCGGCGGCGGTTGTTCAACAGGAATGGGAATTTTACACCATGGCCGGGGTGGTCGGCGTGATTATGGGCGGGTCCCAGACCTTGTTGCGGAGCACCTACGCCAAGATGATTCCAACGGGTACGCGCAACAACGCCTCGTTTTTTTCTTTTTACGATTTGACCGAAAAAATAGCCATCGTTTTTGGCACCTTTAGTTTTGGTTTTATCAATCAATGGACCGGCTCGATGCGCAATTCGGCCTTGTTTTTGGCCCTGTATTTTGTGATTGGGATTTACTTTCTGATCCGCATGCTTCGCATTCCTCGTGAAAATCCATCCTGAACCTATGTTGACGCCGGAGGCCCTCCCCATGGAGGAGGTCGATTTTTTTGTCCCTTGTTTTGTGGACCAGTTTTACCCCGACGCAGCCATGGCCGCGGTGGAGGTGCTCGAAGCCCTGGGTTGCCGGGTGCGGGTTCCGGAGGGGGCGACCTGCTGCGGACAACCGGCCTACAACGCCGGGTATTGGGAGGAAGCAAGGCCGGTGGCGGCCAAATGGCTCCGTGATTTTGGGCCCAACCAAGACTTGGAGCGTACCGTGGTGGTTTTGTCCAGTTCCTGCACCGGGATGCTGCGCAACGGTTACCGTGAATTGCTGCCGGCTTCGGGTCCGGAATTCAAGGCCTGGGAACAAGCCCGGCCCCGCATTTTGGAATTTGTGGAATTTGTCCATGCCCATCCCCATCGAAACCGCCTTCAGTCGGTGTTTCAACACAAGATTTCCTATCACGATGCCTGTTCGGCACTGCGCGAATGCGGTATACGGGACCAGGTTCGGGATTTGCTGGCGGGGGTCCGGGGTTTGGAGCTGATTGAATTGCCAGAGAACGAAACCTGTTGTGGTTTTGGGGGCACCTTCGCGGTCAAGTACGAAGGGATTTCGACCGCCATGGCGGACCAAAAAATCGGCCATTATCGCCAAACTGGCGCCGAATACTTGGTCAGTGCCGACTTGTCTTGCCTCATGCACCTCAAGGCCTACGGCGACCGTCAGGGCCAGTCGGTTCAAACCCTGCACCTGGCCCAGGTTTTGGCGTCCGGTCTCCCCAAAACAACGCCTGCTCGATGAGCCAAGAAACCCTCGGGTATTGGTCGGCATCGGCCCTGGGCGAATGGATGCGCAGGGTCTTTGAGGCCATGGGTTGTTCGGTGGAGGATGCCGCCACCGCGGCCGAAGTATTGTTGGAAGCGGACCTCAAAGGCATTGACTCGCACGGGGTGGCCCGCCTGCCCGGTTATGTTCGCTTGTGGCGCAAAGGCCGCATCAACCCGCGCCCTGTTTGGCGTTGGGAACAGCGGATGCCGGCGGTGGCGGTATTGGATGCCGATGCTGGCTTGGGTTTGGTAGCCGCTCGTGTTGCCATGGATCGGGCCGTTGAAATGGCCGCGGTTTACGGGACCGCCCAGGTTTTGGTCCGCAATTCCAATCATTTTGGGATTGCATCCGAACACGCGCTTCGGGCCGTTCCCCACGGCATGGTGGGCTGGGCGATGACCAATGCCAGCCCGCTGGTCGCACCCTACGGCAGTGCGGAACGACTTTTTGGAACCAATCCCCTGTGTTATGCCTTCCCTGCGGGGCGGCGCGATCCCATGGTGATCGATATGGCTACCTCGGCGGCGGCGAATGGCAAATTGGAATTGGCCGCGGCCCGCTCCCAGACGATCCCCGAGGGTTGGGCCGTGGATGCCCAGGGGCGAACGACCACGGATCCCTTGATCCTCCAAAAAGGAGGCGCCTTGCTCCCGCTGGGTTCGAATCCGGCCGGGGGTGTGCACAAAGGATACGGTTTGGGAGCCCTGGTGGATTGGTGGTCCGGGGTTTTGAGCGGGGCGAGCTTTGGCCCTTGGGTTCCCCCCTTTGTGGATTTTTTGGAGCCGGCCCCCGATCAGCCCGGCCCGGGTTTGGGTCATGCATTGGGCGCAACGGCCATCGAAGCCCTGATGCCCATGGAGGAATACAACCGCCGTGTGGAGCGCTGGGCCGAACGCATCTTGGCCGCCGAAACAGCCCCCGGTCAACCCCCGCTGCTCTTGCACGGAATGCCCGAATGGGAGAGCAGGGCCCGTCGATTGGAGCAGGGAATTCCCTATACCGAGGCCAGAAATCGTAGCCTGCGCAATTTGGCCCTCGAACTGGGCCTGGACACGATAGACGAAAGCCCCCCTAACTTGCGTTAAATTAATTTTCTACCCTATGTTTGATTTGTTTGGAATGATGGACAAAATCGGCAAGCTTAAAGAAGCCGTCGAAGATGTCCGTAATCAATGCGATCGTTTGCACATCACCCAGCGCTCCGAGAACGGGGAAGTGGAGGTGGTCTGCACCGCGAACAAAAAAATTATTTCCATCAAAACCCTCCCCGCTTATTTGAACAGCGAGAACGCCCCCGCCTTGGACCAATTGCTGGCCTCCACCGTGGATGCTGCCCTGCGCGAAGCCCATCGAACCCACAAGGAGCTGTTCAAGAAATCCACCGAAGGTTTGATTCCCAATATTCCTGGATTGGATCTTTCCAAATTCATATCCTAAATCCTCCCGCGATCCTTGCGATGGAATGGCATCCGGCCCTCGTTCATTTCCCTATGGGTTTTGCGGTGGCATCGTGGATCAGCGAAACCATCCGGACCTGGACTTCACCGGCCAATGCCCAGGCCGCTGTTTGGGAAAGCATGAGCCGGGTTTTGTTATGGTGGACCCTGCCGGCCCTCTTGTTGGCGGTGGTCAGCGGGAACCTGGCCAACGATGCCCACGGTCCTCAGGGTTCCGGATCGGCGGTTGAGGTTCTTCAGAACCACGAAGCCCTGGGCTATTTCACCGCTGCTGGCTTGGCGTTCTTGGCCTTTTGGCGATCGGTGCGTGCGTTGACCATGTCCAAATCGGAACAACGCGGTTATTGGTTCACCCTGACGGCCTTCGTATTGGTCATGGCCTGGGGCGCCACCCTGGGCGGTCGCCTGGTGTATCAACACGGCATCGGCGTGGAAACGTCCCCTGTTTCCACTTCTCCCTCTCTTCCACTTCACTAAATTCCCTCTACCTTTTTTATGCCTCTTTTTGCAACCCCCAAACAAACCAACGGATCACCCTCCGGCCCCCAGGGTCCCCGCTCCAAATCCAAAACCAGGGAATGGCTGGAAGCCGTGGTCTTTGCCGTCGTGGTGGCCACGCTCATCCGGACCTTTGTGGTCGAAGCCTATACCATCCCCACCCCCTCGATGGAAAAAAGCCTGATGGTGGGGGATTTTTTGTTTGTTAGCAAATTGAGTTACGGCCCCCGGCTTCCGATGACCTGGCTTTCGTTTCCCTTTGCGCACAATACCATGCCCTTTGTAGGCGGTCCCTCGTATTTGGAAAAACCTTCTTCGGGGTACCATCGCTTGTGGGGTGGCGGCCAAATCCGTAACAACGATGTGGTGGTCTTTAATTACCCCATGGACGACACACGCCCCGTCGACAAAAGAGACAATTATATCAAACGATGCGTGGGGATACCGGGGGATACCTTGCGTCTGGTGGATCGCCGACTCCGCATTAACAGCCGTTGGGTCGATGAGCCTCGCAACAGCCAACACCGGTACCATGTCAAAACCGACGGAAGTGGATTCAACCCCTTGGTGCTTCGCAAAATGGACGTGAGCGAAGGCGGGCAGGTGACCGCGGAAGGAGATTTTATTTTTAGTCTGACTCCCTCCAATGCCGTCAAAATGAAGGACTTCGCCAATGTCCGCTTGTTGGAGCCCTACACCGCCCCGGCCGGCATGTACACCGAAGAAATCTTCCCGCATGCTTCGCAATTCCCTTGGAATATTGACCAGGTGGGGCCGATTGTGATCCCGGCCCAAGGCATGGTGATGCCCTTGGATACCCATAATTTGCCGGTGTACCGTCGGGCCATCGAAGTTTACGAAGGGAACCAAGTGGAGGTACGCAACGGAGGTGTTTGGATCAACGGCAAGCCCGTCACATCGTACACCTTCCAAATGAATTATTATTGGATGATGGGCGATAACAGGCACAATTCATTGGATTCCCGGTATTGGGGTTTTGTCCCCGAAGACCATGTGGTCGGCAAAGCCGTCATGGTTTGGTTGAGCCTCGATTACAGCGCCGATTGGTTGAACAAGGTTCGTTGGAGTCGTTTGTTCCGATCGGTCGCTTCTCGCTAAGCAAGCATCCCACCGTTCATCCAGCGCGCAGATGGTTTACCGGTTTTTGTACACCTTGGCGGGTTGGTGCAGGTCCTTCTATTTCAGCAAAATAACCCTGCGTGGCTGGCCAACCTCTTGGCCCAAGGGGAGCGTGCCGACTCGCCCCCGCATGCTCTGTGCCAATCATCCATCGTCCTTTTTGGATGCGGCCTTGGTTGCGAGTTATCTGCCTTTTCCCTTGGGATTTTTGGGGAGGGGGGATGCCTTCACGCCTCGTTTTGGGAATTTCCTGCGCAAGCATCTCAACATGATGCCGGTATGGAGGCATCGCGAAGGCTACGCCAATGTGCATCGCAATTACGAAACCTTTGCCGAAGCCAACGAATATTGGTCCAAGGACGGAGCGTTGATTATTTTCTCCGAAGGCCTGTGTGTGCAGGAATGGAAGCTACGGCCCTTGCCCAAGGGCAGTGCACGCATGGTATGGAATGCCTTTCACCAAGGGCTGGATTTGGAAATTGTTCCGGTGGGCATCAATTATGAACATTTTGACGGTCCCGGCAAAACAGCCGATCTACGCTTTGGGGGGATGGTCCTTGCCAGTCAATTGATGCAGCGATTTCGAGAAGAAGCAGGTACGGTGGATGAGAACGGGCATTTACGAGAAACCGCTTTTTTGTTACGATTCAATCGTTGGTTGGAAGGGGAACTGCGAACCCTGGTGGTGCAGGCCCCCGGCCGCGCCGAGGCCTGTGGTCCCTTGGGCGGTGCCGAGACCTTGGCGGGATCGCTGATCCCAACGCGGAATCGTCCGTTCATGCTCGCCCTGGCCCGCCTCATGCATGCTCCGTATTACCGCCCCTTGCGGGCATTGGCCCGGCGGCTATGCCAAGGGACCGTGCATTACGATGCGGTGCTTTTTGCGATATTGATGTTAACCTACCCTTTGTTTTTGGGGGCGCTAGCATTGCTGCTGGCTTGCGCCTTTGGTTGGATCGGCGCTTTGGGTGTTGTGTTATGGCCGGCGACGGCTTGGTTTAGTCGTTTCGCTTCGACCAACCCATCAGTCTGACCATCCAGTCCGGCAGGACTTTGTACATACCGCGCTTGCGCAGGTCCAGGTACAGCCCCAACGATTTGAGAATGGGGACCTTGTGGGTTTCCACCAATTCCAGCAGGGTCCCGTCCGGGTCCTCGAGATACGCAAAGCGTCCGCCGGCTTTCCCCATTTGAAAGGTATCCGCGCTGTCCACGGTGAAAGAATGCCCCATGGATTCGGCCCGGTTTTTGAGGCCTTCGAGGTTGATGGCGTCAAAACAAAGGTGGATAAAGCCGCGATCGCCCCAACAGCGACCCTCAAAGATTCGCTGCCCGCTTCCGTCCATTCGTTGAATCAATTCGACCCGGACATTGCCCAGGAGTTTGGAAAAAGCCCCAAAGTTTTCGCCCACTTTGCGCAACATCACGCGGCGTACTTCGGTGGCTTCGGGCAAGTCCGCAAAGACACCGGTTCGGTCGTACACAACTTCCCTTAGCCCCAGAACCTGGGTATAAAAGGCCACCGAACGATCCATATCGCTAACGCCCACCACCGCTCCGCAGACCCCGCCGATGGCCAGGGGTTCTGCATCAAACCAACTCTGCCCGTGCACCAATTGAAAACGTTGACCCCAGGGGTCTTTCATCCAAAAGGTGCGTTCGGCCAGCGGGTCTTCCACCAAGGCTCCGGTAGCAATCCCGTCAGCGGCCAGGGTTTCGTGAAAAGCGGGTACGTTTTTGGCCTTCATTTTGAGGGCGTAGATGCCCAAGTCGCCCAAACGGGGTGGGTTCACCGGAGGGACCGGCAATCGGCTGGTGTATTGCCAAATCTCAAAGCCACCTCCTCCCGCCATGTTCAGGGCCAGAACCGCTCGCCGACTTTCGGGGATGCCGTTGGTATAACGGGTCATGAGTTCGGCCGTCCCCGCATCGTCAAAAACCGGTACCCGCATCTGAAAAACGCGGCGGTACCATTTCCAGCTGACGTCCAAGTCAGCCACACCGATGCCGGCTTGTTGGATGCCGGTTAGGAAGGGAAGGGTGCTCATGAGGAGTCGGGGGTTTGGGGTGTTAGGGGAATTGGAGGATTCGGAGGGTTAAACCGGACTAACGCGAAGGGCTAGTCTATCAAAAAACGGAGGGATGAATCGGTACAACCACCAAAGGATTTTCTCGCCTCGGGCGACCAGGATGCGTCTGCGCCCGCGTTGCCAAGCGGTCCAGATGACCCCGGCGCAATGGGCGGGATCCAATCCTCCCGATTGACCGGGATCCATGGTGTTATGGCTGCGGCCATCGGAGGCTAACGCATGGAGGGATATGTTGGTACGAACCCGCCCTGGACAGGCCAAACTGATTCGGAGCCTGGATTTTTCTTCGAGGGCCATGGTTTCAAAGTATCCGTGCAGTGCATGTTTGGAGGCCGCGTACGATGAACGTTGCGGAAAAGGAAAGAGACCCACCACCGAAGAAATCACCAGAATTCCGCCTCCATCCGGCAGGGCCGGTAACAAACGTTTGGTAAGTCGGACCGGACCCAGGTAGTTGACTTGCATGAGGTGGAGTTCGGCCTCTGCATCGGCGGCTCTGGCGGTGGAACGCTGAGATACGCCAGCGTTATTAATGAGGCCATGGATAGGCCATCCCAGGCCCAGAATTTGAGCTGCACAGGTTTCGATCGAAGCGTTGTCGCCCAGGTCCAGGTGCAGGGTATGGCAGCGTGGGGAACCCGCCTCAAGGCAGAGGCTGGCCACGCGCTTCAGTTCATCCTGGCGCCGAGCCAAGAGGATCAGGGGGTGTCCTCTGCGGGCAGCCTCCAGGGCCAAGGCCTCGCCGATGCCCGAACTGGCCCCGGTGATCACGATGCTTTGCTGAGCGGGGTCCGCCGACCCTTGGTTCATCGCTCCATCGTTGTTCATACCCCAAAGGTAAGCCCCGCGCCCCACGCCTTAACTTCGCCAGGGATGAGCCGTATCATTCCTGGAGCAAGGGGCCTCTTGCTCAAAACCGTTATCCTCGTGATGGGAGGGTTGGCCCTCTTGGGTGAGCCGGTGCAGGCCCAGTTGTCCTATGCTTTCTGGATCCGCAATGTGAATTGGGACGGTTACACTTCCTGGCAGAATTACATACGCCGATCCCCGGCCTATTTAGGACCCAACGCCCTGGCTCTACCCGAAGCGGTGGGGGGGCTGCATACCGGCGTGGCTTTGACCGGGCAATGGCAGGGCGAAGTCGCCCAGGAATGGCATCGCGGGGTTGCGCCCTACCGCGAAAACACTTTTAATCCCGTTCTTAACCTGTCCGTGCCGCTGGTGCCTGGACAGGCCTCCCTGGAAGTGCATTGGCGACCCTACGAATGGTGGTCCACCGATACCGTGGTACGGGATCTGCGCAATGCCCGTTGGGAGGAACCTCGGGGTCATAACACATCCGAACTCTGGATCCTGAACCGCTGGCAAGTCCCCACAGCTCTCTTGGGCAGGAAGACCCCGGTGACCCTGGGCTGGGGAATTAAAACCACCGCCGGCAAAGGCCTCGAAAACGCACGGCATACCAACATGCCCGCCTATTGGTTCGAAGTGCGAACCGGTCGTTCCTACCCACGCTGGTCTTGGTGGACCCAACAAGGCTTTTTGGTTTGGCAGGAATCGGTGGGGGGACAGAACGATGCCTGGACTTGGGCACTTGGACTTTCAAAAAAATCAGGACCATGGTCCCTCTCAGCCCAGGCGCAGGGTATCGTCGGCTATTTTAACCAGGGGGATAGGCCTTGGTGCCTCCGCACCGAAGCCTCCTATCAAAGCAAAGCCCAAGGCCAGGCCCGTGGCCGTTGGTACCTACGCTACCAACACGCCCTTCAGGACCTCCCCTGTCATACCTGGCGGATGGGTTATGCGATCGCCTTTGCCGGCCGTTTTGAGTAATCGGGGCATTCGTTCCTCTTTCAAGGCATCGGGGTTATCTCAATTTGGATTCATGCCTGGTCATCATTATATTCGGTACCGAAACCAATCCTATATCTAAGACAATGACCTCCATTGATTTAGCCTTGTATTCGCATAAAATTCTCCTGCAAGAAGAATCGTACACCATCGTAAAATTTGATGGCTTACCCAAAGAAGTCACCTCCTTTCTAAGAGAGATTCATTGGGGTTCAGAAGGGGCGATTTATCAAAACATGGATACGGAAAAGGTTTTTAATGCCATACCTAATCCATTTTTGGTAGCTATCCTTGAGGGGGATTTAATTATTGCAACAGGAGTTTTTTGCAAAACGAAAATTAATATGACGGATGATGTATTTCCGTGTTATTATATCCGTTTTTTCGCCGCCTCACCAAATATTAGGGGCAAAGGAATCACGAAGAAATATACAAGTCGGATCATGGAACTCATTGCTGAAGAAGTTTCAGAAAAGACCATCTTCTTCGCTAATATCGAAAAAGGAAACAAGGCCTCTTTTAATGTTGTTAAGAATGCCGGGTATGATCCAATGTTTACCTTTAATACCATTGGGTTCAGTAGGTTTTTCCCCCAAAAAGTCAAAGAGGTAATCAAGATTTCATCAGACGAGGAAAAGGTTACGGTCAAAAAACTTTTGCAAAATTTTTATCGAGGGTATGCGATGGTTCATTTTGAATCATTGTTTAAGAATGATAATTATCAAGTCATCAAAAAGAATGGCGAGATCGTAGCGGGATGTCAGTACTACAGGGTGCATTGGGTAATTAGCAAAATGCCGGGTCGATCAGGGATGTTTATTTTGAAAGTCTTACCGAGGCTTCCATTCATCAACCGAATTTTTAATCCTTCCAAATTTGAATTTGTTGCATTTGATTCCGTTTATTTAAAAACAGGCCACGAAAAGGAGCTTGGGCGTCTTTTTGAGCATATCCTTAGGGTTGAAAATCTGCATTCGGGCATGTTATGGTTAGGGTCAACCAGTCCGCTAAAAAAGGCTATTCAGCAAAATATGAGTCTAGGGATACTCCAATATTTTGTCGCTGATTCCAGTGTTTCATGCATGGTAAGAACAGAAGGCCTTACCACAAACGAAAAGCAAAAAATGAATTCTGCTCCAGTTTACGCTCAAGCATTTGATTTTATTTAGAAATTATGAATAACAAAACGATTGTTCAGCTAACAAAACAATACCAAGTCACGGACCTTTCTTTTCCTGCTTCGTTTGCTACCTCACAAGGTGTTCGATTTAAGGATATTGAAGGTAACGATTACATAGATATGTCAGCGGGTTACGGGGTGGTCAATGTAGGTTGGCAGCACCCCAAAATGGTAGCTGCCCTTCAGGAGCAATCGATTAAAAGTTGCTATTCTCCGCCTTGGATGGTAACCGAGGAAAGCGCGAAACTTTCGGAGGTGCTTTGTCAAAAAATGCCTGCTATGAATTACAAATGTTTCCGGGCAACGGGTGGTAGTGATGCCAACGAAATCGCACGAAAAGTCATTTCTTCCTATTATGGTTCGGCGAGTGTGGTTTCCTTCAACCGTTCCTATCACGGCGGGTCGCATGCCTCCCTTGGCATCAGTGATATTGATGCATTTGGATTGCCACCAATAAAAAAAGAATACAAGGAATTTAAAGTCGATCCGCCGTATTGTTTGCGATGTCCATTCAAAAAGAATCCAGAGACTTGTTCCTTTGAATGCACCGAACAAATTACCAAAACGCTGGAGAAGAATCCGGATATTAAGATATTTTTTGCAGAACCTATCCTGGGTTCTGGAGGCGTAATTACACCTCCTCAAAATTATTTTAAAAAACTACAAGAAATCTGTAATTTCTTTGATGTTTCCTTGGTATTTGATGAGGTCCTAACCGGTAACGGACGAACTGGTCATTTTCTGGCAACGGAGTATTTTGGTATCGTTCCATCGGGTCTAACTCTTGCAAAAGGATTAGCCTCCGGTTTCGCGGCCATTGGATGCGCTATGATTCAGGAAAAGTACATTGAGCGTTTTACGCAATTTGACGATGTATCAAGTACGTTTGCCTGGACCCCTTTATCGTGTGCCCTCGCCTTGAAGAACATGGAGTTACTTGATAGTGAAAACCTTTTAAATAATGCGCGGATTCAGGGGGCGTATTTGAAAGCCCACTTTACGCAATTATTGCAACAGCATTATCCTGACCAATTTGGAGAAGTTCGAGGCCTTGGTTTAATGATAGGTTGTGAAATGATTAATAATCAAGATGAAAAATTGTCCAACCAAAAACTTCATATGCGGATTCTTTTAGGGATGCTAAAAAGAGGAGTTATGTGGTGTGCATCTTGGGATTACAATACAATGATTGCACTACCACCGCTTTCAATAACCCGTGAAGATTGCGACGAAGTTCTGAATGTCATGGAATCTTCGCTCAAACGGACTTCATAAGGTGTTCTAGTGTTCGGTGAAACAACCTCCAGGGGACATCTGAACGAAATTTATTTCCGCCCTTTGACTTCCAACATGAGGACTTCGACGGCTTTGGCGAGCTGGGTATCGCGGCCTTCGAGGAAGTCTCGGTAGGGGAGGTCGGCGTTGATATCGGGTTCTAACTGCAGGTTTTCGGTGGGGCGGTTTTCACGACCCATGGTGGCGACCATGGGGATCCCAAAAACCATGGTGGGGTCGATTTGGGTTTCCCACCAAACAGCGGTCCCGGTCCCTGGTACAGGTTTGCCAATGGTTTTGCCGATACCGGCCTGCTTGTACACATAGGGAAAGATAAAGGCATCGCTGTAATTGCCTTCGCTCATCAACACACAACTGGGTTTGGTCCAGCGGCCCATGGGCTCCCCGTCCTTGAGGCGATTCCCCTGCGGGGCAAAGTCCAGGTAGCGCTCTCCGCTCAGGAAGGTTTTGAGGTCGTCGTGCAGCCAGCCTCCACCGTTGAAACGGGTATCCACCACCAGGCCTTGGCGATCAAAATTTTCGCCCAAGACTTCATCAAAAACGTCCCGGAACGAACCATCGTTCATGCCTTGAACGTGCACATAACCCAGGGTGCCACCGCTCAGGCGATGCACCTCGTCCTTCATGCGCTGCACCCAACGGGCGTACATCAGCCCGGTTTCTTCGCCCAGGTTGAGGGGTTTCACTACCGCCTCCATGCTATTGGTATCCATCGTGTTACGGAAAGTCACTAAGGTGTTTTTGCGGGCCTTGCGGTTGAGCAGGGCCGTCCAATCGGTCCGGTTATCGATGGCAATCCCGTCGATTTTTTCGATGATAGCACCGGGCCTGAGGGCCGAGGCAGCTTTGCTAAAGGGACCTTCGGCCAGCACCTCGGTGACCTTGAGACCGGGACCGGGGAAACGCTCGTCGTAGAGCAAGCCCAGGCTGGCGGTTTCATCCCCTTGGGGATTCGAAGGAGAATAGCGACCCCCGGTATGCGATGCGTTGAGCTCGCCCAGGAATTCGGAAAGCAATTCCTGAAAATCGTAATTGTTGTTAAGATGGGGCAGGAATTCTCGGTAATTGGCATAAAAGCCTTTCCAATCGATGCCGTGGATTTGGGGATCGTAAAATTTCTGAATCACTTGGCGGTAGGCATGATCGAGGATGTAGGCCCTTTCGGCTTCGGCGTCCAGTTCCATTTCACCGGCTATACCGATGGGCTCGCTCTTGCCGTTCTCGTCAATTTTGGTCAGGCGCCCCTCCTTGAGGGTAAAGAGGCTTTTGCCGTCTTTGCTGATTTCCAAACCACCCCCGCCGGCCCCTAGTTTGGCCAAAATTTTGGTGTCTCGGGTTCGTGGTTCGGTCACCCAGAGGTCGTAGCCTTTCTCGAAGGCGGCCAGGTAATAGACCTTGCTCCCGTCTTTGTTAAAGACATAATCGCCGATGCTGCTGCTGTGGATGGTGATGCGGCGCACCCGCTCCTTGAGTCGGTCGGTCACGGGGTTCAAAGCCGTGCTGCTATCGGTTCCGGCCTTGCTGCCGTCGGTCGCGGCTTTGCTGCTATCGGCCCCGGCTTGGCTGCCATCCGCCTTGGCCTTGTCGTCTTTTTTGTCGTCCTTCTTTTCGTCTTTTTTGTCATTGTCCTTTTTTTCCTGCTCCTTTTTTTCTTGCTCTTCGACCAATGCAAAGTCTTCTTTGCTCAGCGAATAGCGGTCGTAACTGCTTTGTTCCCAAAAGCCGGCGTAGAGGTCCATTTCCCGGCTACCTTGGTAAGCCTGGCTTTTGCGGCCGTTTTTGGCGTTGAGCCAGGCCATCGCCTTGCCGCCCATCACCCACTTGACCCGGTACTGTCCGTAACCGCTGGGCAGGGGATGCACATTGGTGCCGGTTTCGGCGTTGATCAGGGCCACGCTGTTGGAGAACCAAGCCCCTTCCCCGTCATCCACCAAAAGGAAACGGCTGTCCGGGCTCCAGGCAAAATCCCAATCCCCGTCCGAATAGCTGTAATTGCGTCCTTCGGGCAGGAGGGTCTTGGAGGATTTTTTGGCGATATCCCAGACCTTCAAGATGTTACGGTCGGCGATATAGGCGACGGACTTGCCGTTGGGGGCGTATTTGGGTTGAAATTCTTCGGCGGAGGTGGCGACCAAAGCCTTCTCCTCGATGAGGGTGGAGGCGTAGAAATAGGGCTCCTCTTTGCGGACGATTTCGGCGGTGTAGATGTCCCAACTGTCGCCGCGCTCGGTGGCGTAGATCAGGCGTCGGCCTTCGGGATGCCATTGGACCGAGCGCTCCTGGGCCGGGGTATTGGTGATGCGCTTGGTTTGGGTGCCTTCGACCGAGGTCACAAAGATTTCGCCACGGCTCACAAAGGCGATTTCCTTGCCGTTGGGGGAAAGGGCAAATTGGGTGACCCCTGTATTCACGGCCATGTTCTTGACGGCGTTGCCGCGACCGTCGTGGCGAATCGTGACCTTGACCTGCCGGCCTTGTTCTCCGTTGGGCTGCACATAGAGGTCCCCGTTGTAGGTATAGCAGAGGGTGCGGCTTTGGCTAACGCTCAGGTGGCGAACCGGGTGGGTCTTGAAGCGCGTCAAAGGGGTTTCCTGCCCGGCGGACTGTCGCACCACATTGAGGGTGCCGGATTTTTCGCTGAGGTAGAGGAGGTCGCCTCCGCTGCCTTCAAAAACCGGGTCCAAATCCTCGCCGTCAAAACCGCTCACCTGGGTATAAACGCCTTTCTTGAGGTCCAGGGTCCAGATATCGCGGGTCACCGAACTGCGGTGGTGCTTGCGCAAGAGGTCTTCGTAGCCTTTGCGGTCCTGAAAAACCAAAAGACTTCCGTCCTGGTTGAGGCGGGCCGTGCTCATCCCGGCCTCCGAAATCAGCAGGGGACGGCCTCCATCGGCGGGGACGCTGTACAGGTTCTGAAAAAGCCGGGGGCTGTAGAAACGAATGTTCTCTTTGCTGACACAGCGGGCGCTGGTGAAATAAACGGTCTTGGAATCCGGGCTGAAATCCTGGGGGTAATCCGCGGCGCTGTGGTGGGTCAGGCGGGTCGGCGGGCCCCCATTCACGGGCATCACAAAGACATCAAAATTCCCGTGGCGATCGCTGGCAAAAGCAATGGAGCGGCCATCGCGGCTCCAAACAGGCATCATATCGTGGGCTTCGTGGACCGTCAAAGGGGTGGCCGTGCCACCCGCTACGGGCACCAGGTAGAGGTCTCCTTTGTACCCAAAGGCAATCTGCGAACCATCGGGGCTGATGCGGGGATTCCGGATCCATCGGGCTTCGTTCTGAGCCTGGGCGGCAGGGCTTACCAAGGCCCAAGCCATGGCCACGTAGAGGAGGGTCAAGAGTGGATTTTTCATTGGGCCAAATTAAGGCCCCTCCCGCTTCGAGAAATCCCCGAAGAAATGTCCGGGGAATTCTCTTTAAAACCACGTCAAAGCGGTGGCAAAATTGCATTTTTGAAGCAGACGGGGCCTATCTTTGCCCCGTTATCTGCGACTCTAAACTTGTTTTTCATGAAGCGTAATGCCATGCCCGTCCTGATCAAGTGGGGGCGGATCACCGCCTTTGCCGGTTTTCTTACCCTGCTCTTGGGCCTCCTCACCGAGCCCGCTCTGGCCCAGGCGGCTCCCACCGAAGGATTCGGAGACGGTCCCAAGTTGATTATCGCCTTGATCGCGCTGGCTTGGGTTGTCCTGGCCGGGCTCAAGACCTTCTCGGCTTCGATGAAGACCCGCGGGGTCCGCCTCTTCAACTGGAACAAGGTCAACGCCGTCCTAATGGTGGTCTTTTTGGTGGTCTTTATGCTCTTTGTGTTATGGCATTTTCTCAAGCTGATGAAGTTCACCCTCCCCGTTTCGGCTTCGGCCCACGGTGTGGAATTGGACGGAATGCTGAGCGTGACTTTTTGGATTACCATCGTCGTCTTTGTCCTTACCCAGCTATTGCTTTTTGGCTTTGCCCTGGCCTACCGCCACCGCGAAGGCCGCAAGGCTTTGTTTTATGCCGACAACCATCAATTGGAATTCTACTGGACGGTGGTACCGGCGATTGTTTTGACGGTGTTGGTCTTGTACGGCACCAAAGTATGGCGCGAAATCACCCAAGTCAAGCCAGCCGCGGATGCCTTGCAATTTGAATTGTTTGCCTATCAATTTGGGTGGCAGGCCCGTTACCCTGGTGCGGATGGGAAATTGGGTGGCCATGATTTTCGTTTGATTTCCGCGACCAACAGCATGGGGATCGAAGAAAGCGATTCGGCCGGCCAAGATGATTTGCTCGTTCCCGAAATCACGTTGCCTGTCAATCGTCCAGTTCTGATGAAACTCAGGGCCCGCGATGTGATACACTCGGCTTATATGCCTCATTTTAGGGTCCAAATGAATGTGGTGCCCGGTATGCCCACCCAATTCTATTTTACCCCCACGGTGACCACCAAAGAAATGCGGGAAATCACCGGCAACTCCAATTTTGTTTACGAACTGGCCTGCAACAAAATATGTGGAGCCGCTCACTTTAATATGCGCATGAAGGTCAACGTGGTTTCCGACGCGGAGTACGCCGAGTGGTTGGCCAAACAGCGCTATTATTTCCGCCGTCCAGAACCTGCCGTCGAGGGGACCCCAAGCCCTGCGGCCGATACCGCCTCCAGCCTGACCACCCGCCCCGAGGGTCGTCTGACCGCTCAATTACCGACCCAACGCTAAGCCATCTAATTCCATAATCATGTCCACGATAGCACATTCCCACGATCCGGCCCACGGCCCCGGTGCTCAAGCTCACCACGAGCATCACGACACGTTTATCACCAAATATATTTTCTCGCAGGATCACAAAATGATCGCCAAGCAATACCTGATTACAGGGATGATCATGGCGTTGATTGCTGCCGGTTTGTCGCTGCTGTTCCGTTTGCAGTTGGGCTGGCCGGACCGCACCTTCCCCTGGCTGGAGTCCATCATTGGGGAGTGGGGCAAAGGGGGTCGCTTGGATCCGAATTTTTACCTGTCGCTGGTCACATTGCACGGGACCCTGATGGTCTTTTTTGTGTTGACGGCCGGCCTCAGCGGAACCTTTTCCAACCTTTTGATACCTTACCAAGTGGGAGCCCGCGATATGGCTTCGCCTTTCCTGAACATGCTGAGTTATTGGCTGTTCTTTTTGTCTTCGGTCATCATGCTGGCCTCCCTCTTTGTGGAGAGTGGACCTGCATCGGCCGGATGGACGATTTATCCTCCGCTCAGTGCCTTGCCGCAGGCTGTTCCGGGCTCGGGATTGGGGATGACGCTGTGGTTGATTTCGATGGTCTTGTTCATTGCGTCGGCGTTGATGGGGGCCCTCAACTACATCACCACGATTCTGAACTTGCGCACCCCGGGTATGAAAATGACCCGTATGCCCCTCACCGTTTGGTCTTTCTTTTGCACGGCCATCCTGGGGGTTTTGTCTTTTCCGGTTTTGTTATCGGCGGCGGTTCTCTTGGTTTTTGACCGTTCGTTCGGGACGTCTTTTTACCTCAGCGAAATCTACATCGCCGGGGAGGCGTTGACCCGTACCGGCGGTTCGCCGATTCTCTTTCAGCACTTGTTTTGGTTTTTGGGTCACCCGGAGGTTTACATCGTTTTGATGCCGGCCCTGGGTCTAACGTCGGAGATCATTGCAACCAATGCCCGCAAGCCGATTTTTGGTTACCGGGCCATGGTGGGTTCGTTGTTGGGGATTTCATTCCTGAGCTTTATCGTTTGGGGACACCACATGTTTATCACGGGCATGAATCCTTTCTTGGGGAATGTGTTCATGATTTTGACCTTGGTGATTGCGGTGCCTTCGGCGGTCAAGGTCTTCAATTACCTGGCGACTTTGTGGCGCGGTAACATTCGTTTCACACCCGCGATGCTTTTTGCGATTGGGGTTGTATCCCTCTTTATTTCAGGGGGTTTGACCGGTATTTACCTGGGAAATGCGGCCTTGGATATCAACCTGCACGATACCTACTTTGTGGTGGCCCACTTCCACCTTGTGATGGGTTCGGCGGCGATGTTTGGGATGTTGGCCGGGGTCTACCATTGGTACCCCAAAATGTACGGCCGCATGATGGACGAGAAATTGGGCTACTTGCATTTTTGGTTGACCTTTGCCTCGGTTTATTTGGTCTTTTTCCCGATGCACTTCATGGGATTGGACGGGGTTCCACGCCGTTACTATCAGTTCACAGGTTTTGAATTCATGTCCGAATGGATGAACTTGAACCGTTTTATTTCGGTATCGGCCATTATGGCAACGGCGGCTCAGTTTATCTTCCTGTACAATTTCTTTAACAGCATTCGCCGCGGTCGCGTTGCTCCCCAAAATCCATGGGAGTCCAATACCCTGGAATGGACCACACCGGTCGAAAGACTGCACGGTAACTGGCCCGGAGAAATCCCTCACGTTTACCGCTGGCCCTACGATTACAGCCGTCCAGGGGCTCCCCAGGATTTCATTCTCCAAACGGTGCCCGACGAGGATTTGCCGCTGGCAGCCCGGGGTCGGCCCACCAACGAGGCCATTGCGGGTTCTGTTGAATCAGCGCATGCAACCGCGAAGGCTCCCGTTGCGACTTCTTCCGTCTTTATTGCTCGTTTGCTCAACGCCGTAGGACTACGCCGGGCCTAGGCGGAGTCGATGAAATGAGCGAATTCTACCAAGCCCGGTTGCGCAGGTTGGTTCGTTGGAACCAAGCCACCTTAGTTGTGGTCCTGCTCTTGATTTTGGCCGGAGGCATTGTCCGTTCATCGGGATCGGGCATGGGTTGTCCGGATTGGCCTCTTTGTTTTGGGCAAGTGATTCCGCCTTTGGTGGAATCCGATTTACCGTCCAATTACCAAGAAATCTACGCCGAGCGTGGCTACGCGGATACGCGTTTTAATGCGCTCAAAACCTGGACCGAGTACCTCAATCGTTTGCTGGGTGCACTGACCGGCTTGATGGTCCTGGTCCAAGCGGTCTTGGCTTATCTCTTGGTTCGTTCCCGTTCGTTTTCAATGGCTTCCTCGGCTACGTCCGGTGCGGCCGCGGATGGTTCTTCGTCCGG
>JBMOHV010000013.1:0-34099 GCA_049317645.1 Bacteroidia bacterium | reverse complement strand
CCTTTGAATGGGCGGCGACGGATTGACCCTTTGAATGGGTTGCGACGGATTGATCCTCCCATTTCCCGACCGCAGGTCCCCATCCCTGAAAGTGCAAGGCCAGCAGCAAAGCCATAAAGGCACTGATACCCGCTTGGGTGCTCAGGGTGCAATCCAGAAACATGCTTCCTGCAAAAATTAAATGCACGGCTTCGACCCAACTTCGATCCCGCAGGGGTCGATGCTTCCACAACAGCCACCAAGCCCACGCCAAAAGTCCCACCCCCGGTAGGCCCAATTGGACTCCCAATTCCAACCATTGTTGGTGCGGTCGGTGGTAAGGAATTTCCAAGGGATGGTTTTCAAAGAGCTGGCGACCCATCGGAACCATATCCCCGGTACCAACCCCCCACCAAGGGTGTTGCATCCACAAATCCAAGTAGGTTTTCCAATAGGTAAAACGCATTCCCATGGATGAAAATTCCGGTTCACTGTGGGGATAACCTTGTTGGCTTTCTTGGATTTCATGGATGGCTTCCAAGAACGGTTGTCGGACCGATTCCAAGGTATTCCAGGCCAAGAGGCTCAACAAGGCCAGGAGGCTCAATGCCAAAACCCGCTGTCTAACAACGGTATAGGCTTTCCAAGCCATCCACGCTAATCCACCCAAAAGACCTACCTGGCCCATGCGCCCTTTGAGCAAGACGAGCCCCGCCAAGAGCAGGATCCAAGCAAGACCTCGGATCCACCAACCCAGGGCCCCTCGTTCCCCGGCCCGGTAGCGATTCATGGAATCGTTGAGGAGGCCCAACAGGGCCAAGGCAAGAAACAGGGAGGCCCGAGGGCGTTGCACCAAAGGGGAAGGAATTTCCGGGGTGCCCAACATCCACGGTTGTCCGGTCGCAACAATTTTTACAATCATCCCCGCTACCAAGAGATTGGCCACCCCAAATCCCAGCAAGGCCTGCCGCATGACCTTGGTGGAAGGGGTTAGGGTGCCCAGCATCAGAGGCAAGGTCAAAAAGTAATGTTTTTGATTGAGTTCCCAATGGGTTTCCGCTCTATTCTCCGAATACAGCCCCCCGATCAGGAACATCAAATAAAGGGCGGGGAATCCCCATAACACAGGATGCTTTTTCCAGGATTCCCAAAACTGGGCGGCTTGGCCAGTTCTACCCAACGAAGCCAGCCAGCAACAAGCCATCAGGGCTTCGGCCAGGGAACCCACGGCTTTGGACAGGGGGATGGAGGCCACAAAAAGAATCCAGGCCAGGTCAAAAAGGCGCCGCTCAGGCCAATGAGCCCCGGTGGTTAAGGGGCTTGGAACGGCGTCGGTGGCGGTAGTCAGGCTCAATGAAAAGGGTTCTTTTGACGCTCCCAAATTAGCGATGGTAGAGCCAGGGCCGTATTTTTGCGGAAACAAACCCTTTCCCTGAAATGTTGAACACCATCGAAGAGGCTATAGAAGCGATTGCCCGTGGGGGCGTTATTGTGGTGGTGGACGATGAAGACCGGGAGAACGAGGGGGATTTTGTCGCTGCGGCATCGTTGGTGACCCCCGAGATGATCAACTTTATGGCCACCTACGGTCGCGGTTTGATTTGCACCCCTTTGCCCGAAGAGCGTTGCCTGGATTTGGATTTGACCCCCATGGTCACCCACAATACCACCTCCCATCAGACCCCCTTTACGGTATCGGTTGATTACCTGGGCGATGGTTGTTCCACAGGCATCTCGGCCCCGGACCGGGCCCGGACCATCCAGGCCCTGATGGACCCAGCATCGGTTCCCTCCGATTTTGGAAGACCGGGCCATATTTTCCCTCTCATGGCCCGCAAAGAAGGCGTCCTTCGTCGGGCGGGTCATACCGAGGCCTCCGTTGACTTTTCCAAATTGGCCGGTCTGCCCCCCGGAGGTGTGATCTGCGAGATCATGAACGAAGACGGGACCATGGCCCGGTTACCCGATTTGCGTCGCATCGCCGACCAGCACGGCCTGCCTTTGGTGAGCATACAGGATTTGATTGCCTATCGTCTGCGCACCGAGAACCTCGTGACCCGCCTTGTGGAGGTTGCCTTGCCCACCGTTCACGGTGATTTTCGCTTGGTGGCTTTTGGTCAAGACGGGGTGGCCCAAGAACACCTGGCCTTGGTCAAAGGGGCATGGAATCCCGACGAAGCCATCGCGGTTCGGGTTCATTCATCGTGCATGACCGGGGATATCTTTGGGTCTTGTCGATGCGATTGCGGACCTCAACTGCACGAAGCCATGCGCATGATTCAGGAAAGAGGGCGTGGGGTGATTTTGTACATGAACCAGGAAGGCCGCGGCATCGGCTTAATCAACAAGCTCAAGGCCTATCGCCTTCAAGAAGAAGGCATGGACACGGTGGAGGCCAACCTGGCTTTGGGTTTTTCGATGGACGAAAGAGACTACGGGATCGGTGCCCAAATTCTGCGACATTTGGGGGTTCACCGCATGGAGTTAATGACCAACAACCCCACCAAGCGCGCCGGTTTAATTGGCTATGGCTTGGAAGTGGTTTCGTTTATTCCGATTTCGCTCCCTCCCAATCCCCACAACCTTCGGTATTTGGAAACCAAACGGGACAAAATGGGGCATAGCTTGGAACTCCCCACAAAGCCATGAAAACGGGCTTCACCAAAAAGATTCTGCCCAACGGCTTGACAGTCTTGGTGCACCCGGATCCGGACACCCGAATGGGCTCCTTGAACATCATGGTCAAGGTGGGTTCCAGGGACGAAGACCCGGAACATACCGGTTTTGCCCATCTCTTTGAGCACTTGATGTTTTCGGGCTCCCAACACATTCCATCGTACGACCAAGTGGCGCAATCCATAGGGGCCGAGAACAATGCGTTTACGTCCAATGATTTGACAGATTATTACCTCACTTTTCCGGCCCATCAGTTGGAGGTGGCGTTATGGTTGGAAAGGGATCGCATGAGCCATCCGGTCATCGATCAAAACGCCTTGGACACCCAAAAGAGCGTGGTGATCGAAGAATTCAAACAGCGCTACCTCAACCAACCCTACGGGGATGCTTGGTTAGAATTGCGGAACCTGGCCTACTCGGTTCATCCCTACCGCTGGGCGACCATTGGGAAGGAAACAGCTCATATCGAAAAAGCCACCTTGGAGGTGGTCTTGGATTTCAAAAATCGCTTTTATGCCCCCGATCGGATGATTTTGGCCGTGAGCGGGCCGTACGAGGCCAAGGACGTTGTGGATGCCGTGCATCGCTGGTTTGGGGATTGGACCCCCTCGGGCTACCAGGCCGAACCTAGGCCCCAGGAGCCGGTGCAGAACGGAATCCGTCGTTTGGACAAACACGGATCCTATCCAGCCCCTGCGCTTTACATGGCCTTTCACATGCCCGGCAGGGGAGACGCGGCCTACCAAGCTTGCGACCTTATCACCGATGTGTTATCGCGGGGGCAATCATCGCGTTTGTTCCGGGATTTGGTCATGGACCGTGGATTGTTCTCGGACCTGAATGCCTATGTGACGGGGGATATGGATCCGGGCTTGTTGGTCGTCAGCGGGCATTGCGCCCCGGGTGTGGAAGTGGACCGAGCCGAAAACGCCGTATGGGAATCCCTGGAACGGCTGCGTCACGAAGAAATCACCGAATTTGAGCGCGATAAAAGCCTGCACCAAATCGAATCTTCCTTGGTTTTTGCCCGCTTGCAGGGCCTCAACATGGCGATGAATCTGTGTTATTTTGAGTACCTCAGCCGTGCCGAAGATTACGATCTCGAATTGGATCGTTACCGGGCGGTCACCCCGGCCATGATCCGTGAGCAGGCCTTCACCGTCCTTCAGCCCTCCAACGCCTCGGTCTTGAGGTATATTCCTTCTGATCATGAATCCTGACCTTCATCGCCGACCCTCGGTCCCAGATCAGCCTGAATTAACCTGGTCTTGGCCCGTCTCGGCGGGGAACGACCATGTCTCCGCCTCTGTTTTGAACCTGGGCCGGGAACCTTTGTTACGAATTGAACTTCAGTGGAAAACAGGGACCTGGGAAGAACCGGTTTTTTTATCCGGACGTTTGATGACCCGCCTATTGAGCGAGGGTACCACTCGTCATTCGGCTTCTGAATGGACCGGTGCCATGGATTTTTGGGGTGCCCAAGCGCATTTTTCAATTGAACAAGAGCGTTGCACGGCGACCCTGTATGTTCTGGATGCTTATGTGGATCATGCATGGCCCTTGTTCCTGGAAGCATTGCTGGAACCGGCCTTTGAACCGGAGGCATTGAATCGTGTTACCCAATCCAAAATTCAGCATTGGAATATTGAATCCCGAAAGGTCACGGTGGCCGCTTCCCGTCGCAGTCGTTCGTTGGTATACCCCTACGGGCATCCCGAGCAGCGGCTTTCTTTTCCGGCCGATTACGAAGCGGTTACGGTCGATGACCTACGGGCCGCCCATCGTTTGTTGATCCGCCAAGAGGCTCCGGCCTTGGGTCTATGCGGACCCTCTGCGGATCGATTCTTGCAGCGCATCTTGGCAGATGTGGGAGGCGCTTGGCCCCAAGCAGAACTTACAGCCATTGGCGACACGCCATCATCAAATGAAAATTTCTTGGAGACCCTTTCCTTGGTGATTCCAGAGCCGACCCCTTCGTTGATGCACCTCCCTATGCCCGACGCTGTTCAGGTCGCCTTGCGTTCAACCTTGGTCTTCCCTTCCAAAACCCATCTCGATTACCATGCCCTCAAAATCATGACCGTTTTGTTGGGTGGGTATTTTGGTTCCAGGCTGATGCAGAATCTGCGTGAGGACAAGGGTTTGACCTACGGGGTAAGGGCGGGCTTGCGTTCCTTTGGAGACCATGCGTTGATGACCATTCAATCGGAACTGCAGGCGGGGTCCGCTGACCTGGCCCTGGAGGAGGTTCGCTTTGAAATGCAGAGGCTGCGCGAGGAGGAAGTTGGCAAGAGTGAATTTGACAGGGTCTTGTCGTATTTGCGGGGGCAGTGGATGGCCGGTATGGACGGTCCCCCGGCCATGATGGACCGCTATTGGGACCTATGGCATCACGGGCTTGGCGAAGACTTCCTTCGTCAATCGGTTCAAACCATGCAGGACTTGGAACCTGCAGCCCTTCGACGTTTGGCCCAAACCTACCTGGATCCTGACAAGGCAGTGGTTGTTTTAGCCGGCCCCGGTTTTTGATTTCAAAACTATCTTTCGTCCCATTCCATGAACGAGACCTATCAAATTCGTCTAAATCGCTTCGAAGGTCCCTTTGACCTCCTCTTGTTCTTTATCGAAAGGGATGAGTTGGACATTCAAGACATCCCCATTGGACGGATCACCGCCGACTTTTTGAATTATATGCAGCAAATGGCGGAGCTCAATATCGAGCTCGCTTCCGAGTTCATTTTGGTTGCGGCGACGTTGATTCGCATCAAAGCCCGCATGCTGCTTCCTCGTCCCGAATTGGATGAACAAGGCGAAGAAATCGATCCCAGAGCAGACCTCGCAGCCCGATTGCTGGAGTACAAGCGCTACAAAGCCGTGACCGAGGAGTTGCAGGCCATGGAGGAGCATCGTCAATCCTTGATTCCTCGGGGAAACAAGGAACAGGAATGGACTCGGGTGGAGGAAAGTCTGGGCATTGACCAAGATCTCCTGCACGTGGATCTCTATCAGTTACTCAAATATTTTCATCAGGCCGTGGCCAGGGGAAGCGAACGGGTGAAGGTGGTGCACAAGGTGACACCGTACCCGTATTCCATCGCCGCACAGCGTAATTACCTGGCCAATCGACTCAATGCCCGGGAATTCGTCACCTTTGAGGAATTGTTTGCGGATTTTACCGACAAAATGCAGGCCATTTTCACATTTCTTGCCATGTTGGAAATGTTACAAGTAGGTCGTTTGGAAATCGAGACCCAGGATGAGTTCAATCGGTTTGGGCTTCGCCTCAAGGCCTAGTTTTTGGGTGGTTTAATGCCGATCTAATTCCGCCCATGGACCACGCCTTTTTTTCGACCTATTTTTTGCCGGCCACCCTGGTCCTCATCATGGGTGGCATGGGTTTATCCCTGAGTTTGCAAAATTTTCGCAATGTTTTGCGTTTTCCCAAAGCCGTCGTGGTCGGCCTTGTGGCCCAAATGGTGGTGCTTCCGCTGCTGGCTTTTGGGCTGGCCCATGCCTTTGGCTTGTCGCCGACCTACGCGGCCGGTCTCATGATTGTGGCCTCCTGTCCCGGAGGCGCATCGGCCGGTCTGATTAGCCATCTACTCAAGGCCAATGTAGCCCTGTCCATGTGCCTAACAACGATCAATTCTTTGTTATGCGTGGCCACCATCCCTTGGTTGGTGGATGCATCTTTGGGGTATTTCATGAAACAAGAGGCCCATATAACCCTTCCGTTTTGGAGTACCGTCAAGGATATTGCCTTGCTGACTCTTCTCCCAACGGGGCTGGGTCTTTGGCTTCGTTCCCGTTACCCGGCTTTTGCCAAGGCGGCCGATCGGCCTTTGAGGTATTTGATGCCAATCATGTTAATTGTGGCCTTTGCGGGGGTGGCAGGCGCCGAGCACCGAGGTACTGAATCGTTGGTCGCTTCGGTTCGTCTGTTGTTACCGCCCACCCTCTTGTTGAATGGTCTGGGGATGCTGCTGGGTCTTTTGCTGGCCGTCGTCTTTCGCTTGGGGCCGATGAGTCGGATCACCATTCCCTTGGAAGTAGGCCTCCAAAATGTGTCCTTGGCCATCTTTGTTTCCCAGGTCATGCTTCATAACAACGGCATGGCCTTCGTGGCGGTGGTTTATTCATCCTTCAGTTTTGGGACGGCTGTCCTCTTTGGATACATCTTGCGTGAAGCCACCCGCCGAATTCGTAGGTTTCTGTACTTTAGGCGTTTGCAGCGGTTTCGGGAAGGTTTAAAAGGTCGTCGCTAATCAACGATTGCGCGTCATGGAACCCACAGCCTTGGAGACCACAGCCCGGGAATCTGCGCACTCAGAACCCGTTTTGTATTTATTGCCATCCCTTTTGGATGCCGAGTGGGGAGGCGATCACATCGGCAGCAGGGTTCGCGAAATTTTAGCCAGTTTGGAGCACCTCGTCGTTGAATCCGAGCGCGAAGCAAGGCGTATGATTCGACGAATGTTACCAGGAGTGGACCTGAACCGATACACGCTTGTATTGCTGAATGAACATCAGCGGGAACCTCGATACGGAGATTTTTTGGAACCCATGCACACAGGACATTCCATGGGTTTGATGTCGGATGCCGGCCTTCCGGTTTTGGCGGATCCCGGTTCCGGTCTGGTTCTGGAGGCGCATCGACAGGGTTGGAAGGTCGAGCCTTTGAGCGGACCTTCCAGTTTGATGTTGGCTTGGATGGCCAGCGGTTTGAACGGACAACACATGGAGTTTCATGGCTATCTGCCCATTCAGGCCTCCGAACGCATTCGCCAACTCCGCGATATGGAGCAACGTTCCCATCGCACCCACCAGACCCAGGTTTGGATCGAAACGCCTTACCGCAACGATGCCCTCCTGGAATCGGCCCTTCGATGCCTCCAACCGAACACTCTGTTATGCGTCGCCTGTGAAATCACCGGCGGTCCCCGGGAATGGATCAAAACCCGACGTGTAGATGAATGGGTCGAGGCCATTCAGCGAGGCGAGGGGCCGTCCCTTCACAAAAGACCCTGCGTCTTCCTCCTTCAATGCCCCTAAAGATTCCCTGCCCTATAGGCCCTGTGATTGGCTACGAAATCCAAGCAGGTTCTTCGTAAATTCGTGTTTCGCTCCTTAACCCCAAACCCCCGAGGCTATGATTGGATGGATTTTTTTTGCAGTAATCGCCTTGGGCGGTTTTGTATTTGTTCTGACCAAATACACCAAGGAGCCGCACGATTAGTCTGCCTGGGGCCGCTTATGTTTGCTTCATGGAGGCCCTTTGAAGGCGGTCGTTGATCGCTGCACCCAATCCTGTGTTGGGAACTTTTTGGGCCAAGATGACACTGGCACTTTTTTCAAGCCGTCGCAGGGCCCCAAACAATTGATGAGCAGCTTGTTCCAGATTGCCTGTGGGACTCAGAATTTCTTGATTCCAATCTGCAACCCTGGAATCCATCAACGCTTGATCAAAGCGCAGGAGCGCTGGTGGTTGGGCCCTTTGGTTGAGGTGTTCGTGATGGTTAAGCCAATCCATGAGAGCCAAGTCGTCCTCAAACAAAAACAGGGGTATCGAGGGCGCGTAATGATGGGCCAAGGTTCCGGGCGCTCGTTGGGCCTGATCCGCTTGTGCGAGACGGTTGGGCCGTTGAAGGGGGCGACCCAAGAAGGCCTCCAGGGATTCGGCGGTGAGTCCACCTTCCCGGAGAAGCAGCGGTTCAGGCCCGCTCAGGTCCAGTACCGTGGACTCTACGCCGATACGACAGGGACCTCCATCCAAGATATAAGGAATTTGTTCGCCCAATTGGTCGGCTACATGGTCGGCGGTGGTGGGGCTGGTCCGTCCAAAGAGATTGGCCGAGGGGGCTGCCAGCGGAAAATCCAAGGAACGAAGGAGTTCCAGGGTGAGGGGATGTCGGGGGATTCGGAAACCGGCGGTCTTCAATCCGGCCGAAACCTCGTCGGGTAGAATGGGGGCTTTGGGCAAAATAAGGGTCAAGGGTCCGGGGCTGAAGGCCTCCAGCAGGGCATAGGCCGTATCAGGTACATCCACCGCATAGCGATTCAGTTCCTCTTGGCTGGCCAAGTGGACAATCAGGGGGTCGGTCAGGGGGCGTCCCTTGGTCTCAAAGACCCGCAGCAAGGCCTCCCGATCGCAGGCATTGGCGGCCAGACCGTACACGGTTTCGGTGGGAATGCCTACCGGCCAGCCGTCCCGAAGCCAGGCCCCCGCTTCTTGGATCGAGGTTCCGATTATCGCCATTGATTTCCCATTAATTCCTTCCAAAACCCTGCAAGTTTAGGGCCTCTACGCCTAAATTGGCCTCCGTTTCGGACAAAGCCCGGACTTCTACGTATGCGTTTTATTTCAATCATTCGGTTGGGGGTCATCGTGGCCCTTTTGGTAGGGACTGGGTTCGGACCATCGGTTTGGGCCCAGAGCCAGACCCCGGTGGTTCGCTGTGCGACCACGGAGGTGATGGAAAGGATGAGGAACCAGGGATTGTGGCCAGAGACCGACGCACAATTTGAGGCATGGATGGCTCAACAGCAGGCAGGAGCCTCGGGAGTCCAGGGTCGTGCCTCATCACCGGGGACCCTTTACACCATCCCGGTGGTGGTCCATATTATCTATCAAAACGAAACGGATGTCTGGAACATATCGGACCAACAGGTGCTATCTCAGATTCAAATCCTGAACGAAGATTTTCGCCGACTCAACGCCGACACGGTGAATACCCCGGCCGGTTTTGCGGCCGTAGCCGGCTATCCCAACATTGAATTTTGCTTGGCCCGCCGGGATACCCTTGGGCAGAATACCACCGGCATCATTCGCCACCGATTTCAACAACGGGCCTCTTGGTCTACGAACCAATTTGATGGGACCGTGAAACCCAATACTCGTTGGAATCCCAACCTTTACTACAACCTATGGATTGCCAACCTCAGCGGAGGGGTGCTGGGTTATGCTCAGTTTCCGTCTGGTAGTGGATTGCAGGGATTGTCAGGAAACACCAACGCCAATACCGATGGGAGTGTTCTCCTTTATTCCAGTGTAGGGCGACCCCCGCACAATCCCTTCCCCGGCCAGTACAATTTGGGCCGGACCGCCACCCACGAAGTCGGTCATGCTTTGGGTCTTCGGCACATCTGGGGCGACGGCAGCAACTGCAGCGCCACCGATTATTGTGCAGATACGCCTCCCTCGGATGCGGCCAATTACGGCTGTCCGTTAACCCATGCCTCTTGCGGTGGTCTGGATATGGTGCAGAACTACATGGACTATACCGACGATGCCTGCATGAACCTGTTCACGGCCAACCAAGCATCCCGCATGTGGACGGTGTTACAAAATTCACCCCGCCGTAATTCTTTGCTGACATCCCCGGCCTGCATGCCTCCCGATATCGTACCTGCCGCGGCTTGGTCCCAGAGTGCGGATTCACTTTGCCCAGGTGCCACGGTTCAGTTCAGGGATCAGAGCCTCAACCGTCCAACCCGCTGGCGTTGGACCTTTGCAGGTGGTATTCCAAGCAGCGATACCAACCAAATCCCCGTTCCGGTTCGTTACGACAGTGCAGGAGTTTATCCGGTAACCTTGGTGGTTTCCAATTCGGCCGGGGCCGATACCTTGGTGGTAGCGGGTGCCGTTCGCGTTTTGAGTGGTTTGATCGCATCCTTGGATAGCTTGACGCGCCTCTGCGAGGAACAAGCCCCACGTTTTTTGACGGGGGGCTGGCCCCGAGGCGGTACCTACAGCGGTGCCGGCGTGGATAGCCTGGGGCGCTTTGACCCGGCCTTGGCCGGTCCTGGATTGCACCCCATTGTCTACGCTTTGGGAGGCAGCTGCCAGAGCAGTGACACGGCCTGGCTCCGGGTGAATGCCACCCCTGCGGTAGCGTTCACTCCTTTGGCTGCCTTGTGTCGCAACAACGGCCCGGTCGCCTTGTCCGCTACGCCCGTTGGGGGGACCTTCAGCGGCAACGGGGTCCAGGGCTCAACTTTTGTACCCGGCTCGGCAGGCGTTGGACAACATACCCTGCGCTATGTTTATTCTGATTCGTTGGGCTGCAGCGGCGTGGACAGCATCGTCGTTCGGGTCCGGGCCTTGCCGGGTTTGGGATTCCCTGCACCTGCTCCCGTTTGCTTGGATCGGGATACCCTCCGGCTCAACGGGGGAAGTCCCGCAGGGGGAACCTATGTGGGCAATGGGGTCCTGAACGGGGTGGTGCAATTGCGCAATCTGGGCTCAGGCATCCACTCGGTGGGTTATGCGGTCGTCGACAGCAACGGTTGCCGGGATACGCTCTATCGTTCTCTAACGGTACGGCAACCCCAAGCGCTTTCTTTTACGGCCCTCGGCCCTTATTGCCCCAACGATCTCAATGCGATCCTTTCCAATGCTTCGGTGGGTGGGGGCACCTTCACAGGACCCGGGGTCAGCTTCGGGATTTTTTCTCCGGCCCAAGCCGGCCCTGGATGGCACCGGATTACCTACACCGTGAATGATTTGGGTTGTCAGCTGACCGATTCGTTTATGATTCGGGTCCTAGCCCAGGCCCCTTCCGAAATTCGGCAATACCATCCGGATTCTTTGTTTTCGTATTACCGGGGGACCACGTACCAGTGGTATGTGGACGGTACCTGGTTGCCGGCCCTGAATACCCGATCGATTCGCCCGCCTCGTAGCGGTTTTTACACCGTTCAATTGGGCACGGATTCCTGCCTGACCACGGTGAGTCCTCCGTATCAGTATTTTGTTACAAGTTTGGATCCAGCCCTGTCCGGCCAAGACCCAGGGTCCTGCCTTCGGGTTGGCAATCCCTTTGGAAGTACGCTTCAAATGACCTTGACCTGCATGCCTTGGACCGAAATCCATGAAATCCGCGTGATCGATGCCAGAGGTCGGGTGGTGTTGGGGCCTTGTTCCCCGGTGCTTTGTGGGGCGCCGAATGGCGCAGAGTCCTGGAATTTGGGCGCCGATCTCTGGCCCGAGGGCTTGTATCAATTGATGTTAAGAACCAAAGGGGGCTGGACAACTCGCAAGGCCCTTCGCATAAACGAACGTTAAACAGCTGTATGATGGATTTTTGGGGGATCCCCTGGCCCAAAGCCCTGCTGACGGTGGGGAATTTGGTCTTGTTAGAAACATTGGTATCCGTTGATAACGCGGCTGTTATGGCGAGCATGGCCATGCGGCTCCCGGAACATCAACGGGGCAAGGCCTTGCGATACGGCTTGATAGGGGCTTATGTCTTCAGGGGTTTGTGTTTGTTGTTAGCAGGTTGGATGCTGAACCTGTGGTGGATCAAGCCCTTGGGCGGAGCCTACCTCTTGTATTTGGCCTACCGGCATTTTGGTAGCAAAGGCGGTGGAATCACCGAAGGGGTTGACGGGGGGCAGGGCAAACAGCGAGGCTTTTGGTGGACGGTCCTTAGCATTGAATTGATGGACTTGGCCTTCTCGGTTGATAATGTGTTGGTGGCTGTCGCTTTTGCGGACCCCGGCATGCAGGCCAGTCCGGAACAAAAGCAGGGGGCGTTGATCTTGCTCTATTTGGGCGTTTTCATAGGAATCCTAGCCATGCGTTTTGTGGCCCAGTATTTTATTGGCCTGATGGAACGCAACCCTCGTTTGGAACACTCAGCCTATTTGGTCATCGGTATTCTGGGTCTCAAATTATGTTTGGGCGATTGGTTTGCGGTCCGGGCCGGCGATCTACCCATGATAGGTTCGGCTTTGGGCCATCCCGAAGCCGGTCATTGGGCGGATATGGGCTTTTCGATGCTCACCTTGGCCGTTTTTGCCTGGCCGCTCCTGGCGGCTCGTCGTTCCGCGCGTCGTTCCGCGCGTCGCAAAAACCGTTCGGAGGTCTCCTAAGTCTTTCAGGCGTCTCCTAAGTCTTTCAGGCTGAGTTCAAAGGTTGATCCAACCTGGAGCTAAAGGGGACATTAAAATTATTGATGGGAGGCCAGGGAACTAAACATAGGACCTACCTTAGAGTCCAATAGGCTCAAAACCAATAGATATGATGAAAATCCGCCTCTTTTTGCTCCTGAACCTGCTTTGGGCAGGTTGGGCAGGTGCCCAAGTTTCTCCTTCGATGCGTTCTCAGTTGATGTTGACCGGTCGCATTGTGGATACCGCGGGCCTCGGGGTCGTTGGAGCCCAGGTGATGGTCTGGGATACCGCGGCCCAACCTTTTGTTTTTGGTTTTACATCAACCACCAACAATGGTTTTTATTCGTTGCGTGTTTTGGGGCGTGCCTCCGGGACATTGCGAATGCGCGTCACGGACTGTTCCGGACAGGTTTACTTGGATTCGGTGGTTTACAACGGCAGCAACGCGTTTACCCGCAATTTTACGGTGCAGTGTCGGATTCGTATCCCCAATCCGCCGCCTCCACCGCCCTTGCGTCCTTGCAATGCCGCCTTTTCGTTCCGTCCTGATACGGGCTTGGCCGTTCGTTTTGCCCCCGCCGTTGTGGATACCCTTTGGACCTACCGCTGGTCTTTTGGGGATGGCAATCTTTCAACCCAAGTCTCTCCAGCCCATACCTACGCCTCCGGTGGCATGTACACCGTTCGTTTGGTCGTGACGCGTTTGGCGACTTCGGCCGGCGCAGCCTGCTCCGACACCGAATCCCGGGTGGTCAATGTGCCCATGCCCCCTCGTCCACCGATTTCCAATCCTTGGAGCATTCCTTGCAATCCTCGTTTTGGGGCCAGGCTTGATACGACTCTTACGGTGCAGTTTCGCTCGGTTATGCAGGATACGACGGCGCAATATTCCTGGAATTTTGGCAACGGTGCAACAACGACCGGACGCAATCCGTCCCATACCTACAGTTCGGCGGGTTCCTATGTGGTTGTTTTGGCGGTATCCCGCCCAGGCACTACCACCGGAACTTCTTGCACCGATACCGCTTGGTTGCGGATTTCCGTTCCAGGTTACCGCCGGCCCCGGATCATTACCAACCCCCGACCTGTTCCACCCCCATCACCTTGCCAAGCCCGTTACCTTGTTACGACCGATACCCAACCTTTGGGTTACTTGTTCTCGGTTCGTCCTGCCATGGCTCGAATGACGTACGCTTGGAGTTTTGGGGACGGTACCACGGCCACCGGCCCTACAGTTCGCCACACCTATGCATCGGCAGCGTCCTATACCGTTTGTTTAACCGTGACCGATACATCCGGGGCATGCACCTCCACTCGCTGTGATACCTTGGTGGCCAGCAGCTTGCGCTCATCGAGCGGTGGCATCGGTGCCCCTCGACAGGCCTCCACGACAACGTCTTCAAGCATTGCTCAGCAGAGCCTGGAAATTTATCCCAATCCGGTCCGCGAAACATTGCACCTGGTCTTGGGTGCGGGTCAAGGCCCCGCCGTTTTGCGAATCATGGATTTGACCGGTCGTATTATCCTAACACAGCCCTTCAAGCTGGGTTCTGCAACGCAACGCGAATCCATTGCCGTCCAAGACTGGCCCCTGGGAACCTATGTTCTCACCCTGGATCGGGAAGGCAAGCGCGAATACCGCCGCTTTGTAAAACAATAAAAACACGACCCGCACGGCCCAACGGGCATTGCGCGTGTTCCACCAAAAAATCAAGGGCCAATCCGGATGGGTTGGCCCTTTTTGATATACGAAAAAAAAGTGGTCTCGGCAGGAATCGAACCTGCATCTTAGGTTCCGGAAACCCACATACTATCCGTTGTACTACGAGACCTTGAGCCTTGGAAGAACAAAGCCGACTTTAGGTCGGCTTTGGGGTTGTAGCGGGGGCCGGACTCGAACCAGCGACCTTCGGGTTATGAGCCCGACGAGCTACCAACTGCTCTACCCCGCAATAATTGGTCGGCGAAGATACGATTTATTTCTTTGCTCCCCAAATTATGGACGATATTTGTGGCCGATGATGCGTCTGGGGGTTTCCTGGGCGTCTTGGACCACCTCGTATGAACCCAATCGACCCAACCCAACCCGTAGCGACCGACTCGCAGCCGGCCTTTGGCCCTGATTTCAAAGCGGGTTTTATCAATTTGTTGGGGAAACCCAACGCCGGCAAATCCAGTTTATTAAACGCCTTGGTAGGGGAACCCCTTTCCATTGTCACCCCCAAAGCCCAAACAACCCGGTCCCGTTGCCTGGGCATGTTACAGGGGGAGGGTTATCAATTGATCTTGGGGGATACCCCAGGCTATCTCGAGGCCCGTTATGCCTTGCAACGAATGATGACCCGCAGCATCGAAACGGCCTTGGAAGATGCGGATGCCTTGGCTTGGGTTGCTGATTTGCGTGACGACCCGGGATCCGAATCGTTTTTGCCTCGGTTGTTGCCGCCGACCATGCCCATCCTTTTGGTTCTAAACCAAGTCGATACCCTGGATCAAGCCCTTAGGGACCAGCAGATCGCGTTGTGGCAGCAGGCCTTCCCTGAATTGCCGACCCTGACCACCTCTTGTGTCAGCGGGGAGGGTGTGGATGCACTGCGTTCTTGGATGTTGGAAGTTTTGCCGGTGCATCCCCCGTATTTTGATCCAGAACAATTGACCGACTTGACCGATCGCATGATGGCGTCGGAATGGGTCCGCGAGCAGATTTTTTTGAAGTATCACCAGGAAATCCCCTACGCATCGCACGTTGTAACCGAATCGTTCAAGGAAGCGGATAAAATTCTTCGAATTGAATGCACCATTTACGTGGAGCGGGACAGCCAAAAAGGCATTGTTATCGGTGCCAAAGGGTCGGCCCTCAAAGCGGTCGGAACGGCGGCACGGCAACAAATGGAGAAATTTTGGGGAAGACCTGTCTACCTGGGCTTGCATGTCAAAGTCCGAAACGATTGGCGGGATGATCAGCGTATGCTCAAGTACTTTGGTTACACCGCCGAATAAAACAACTCAACCACCCAGACCATGAGCCGTATTGTTGCTATTGTAGGCCGACCCAATGTTGGAAAATCCACCTTGTTTAACCGCCTGACCGGATCTCGCAAAGCTATTGTGGACGATGTGGCGGGTGTTACCCGGGATCGTCACGGCGCCATGGTGGAATGGAACGGTCAGACCTTCACGTTGATCGACACCGGGGGCTTTGTGGAAGGGAGCGAAGATGCCATGGAACGGGCGATCAATCGTCAGGTCAAGGCCGCCATGGAGCAGGCGGATTTGTTGTTGATGATGGTTGATGTTCAAACAGGGATTACCGACTTGGACGACGTGTTGGCGGATCAACTGCGTCGCTCTCGTCGGCCGGTGATTTTGGTGGTGAACAAGGTGGACCACGGGGAACGCCTCTCCATGGCGGCCGAGTTTTATTCCTTGGGTCTGGGCGAGCTATTCACCCTCTCATCGCAGACGGGCTCGGGCACCGGGGAATTGTTGGACGAAGTGTTGCAGCGATTGCCGGCCGCCCAAGCCGAGGCCGAAGAAACAGCCATCCCCAAGGTTGCCTTGGTCGGCCGACCCAACGTGGGCAAATCCACCTTGCTAAACGCCCTGATGGGGGAGGAGCGAAGCATCGTTTCGGAAGTCGCGGGAACGACCCGGGATGTCGTTCATTCGGAGCTCAAAGCCTTTGGGCATCATTTCCTTATGATGGACACCGCGGGGTTGAGGCGCAAAGCAAGGGTGGAGGAAGATATTGAATTTTATTCGGTCATGCGAACATTGCGTACCCTGGAAGACTGCGATGTCGTGGTTTTGTTGGTTGACGCCCGCGATGGCCTGCAGGCCCAGGACCTTAGCATCTTTCACTTGGCCCAAAAACACCAAAAAGGCATCATCTTGGCGGTGAACAAGTGGGACCTGATCACCAAGGACCACAAAACCATGGACCGCACCCGGGATGAACTCCTGGCCAAGACGGCCCCCTTCAACGACCTGCCCGTTCTCTTTATTTCTGCCCTCGAAAAGCAGCGTTTGATCAAATTGTTGGAGGAGATTGCGGCCGTTGCAGCCCGTCGCTCCCACAAAGTATCCACCGCGCCTCTGAACGAATACATGCAGGAAGTCATTGACGCCTATCCACCACCGGCCTACAAGGGCAAGTTCATTCGGATTAAGTACATCACCCAGCTCAAGACAACGACGCCCACCTTCGTTTTCTTTTGCAACCTGCCCCAGTACATCCGCGAGCCTTACAAGCGTTACCTGGAGGGCAAAATCAGGGCTCGCTACGATTTCAGCGGGGTCCCTCTCCAACTGTACTTTCGACAGAAATAAGGGGGCGCCCGGGAGGGCGTCTATTATTATGGACGGATTGACCCTAAACCAGCCCCCATAAAATCATCCTCAGGCCCTGAATTCGCCGTTTTTCAAGAAAAGTTGACATTCATTCAAAAATAATGGACAAAATATTTGGAGCGAGCAATCAAGGGTCGTACTTTTGCCTCACTTAAACCCCCATACAATGAACAAGTTTCTTGCAATGTTGATGGTTAGCGCTACCCTGTTCGTAGTAGCTTGCAACAACGCCGCTGAGGAGGCTCCTGCTGAAGAGGCCACCACCGAAGAAATGCCAGTTGAAGAGGCTGCTCCTGCTGCCGACACGACTGCCACCGACACCACTGCTGCAGCTACACCTGCTCAGTAATCGGACCTTCACGATTTGAAGCCATCCCTCGGGATGGCTTTTTTTTTGCCCGCTATTTCGGGATGGCTTTTCCCCCCAAAAATTTGAATCCCCCCCCGCCAGTTTTCCAAATCATCACCCACCCAAGGATTTAATCCAAGGCGCAGGCCTGCCGAACAACCGGGTCGCTTTGGGCGAGGACTTGCATGTAGACGGTATGACCATAAAGGGTTCGGCCCAAATGAGCCTTGAAAGAAGCGCGCAAGGCATCCCAAGCCGCCTTATCCATGGGCTGGCGTTGGACGCTGGGGACCTGTTTTTGGACCAAGGCCTTGGCGGAGCTTTCCGGCCACTGGTAGGAGGCCAAAAAAGAGGAGGCACCTTGGCGTTTAATACGTTGGGCTTCTTCGGTTTCGGCCATGCGCAGGGCTTCTTCGGCCAAGGCGCCTGATTCCATGAGGGCGATGTGGGCATCGGACCAAGTCATGTATCCAGGTTGAGCCCAATAGTCCGGTGCAATACCTCCGCTGTCCGTGGATAGGTCCCCGCTCTGGTTGGGACGATAGGGGGTCTGGATGCAGCGACCACGCGGGGTATAGTACCTCGCAACGGTCAGGCGAATGGCAGAACCGTCCCCGCGTTCAAATTGCTGTTGAACCAATGCTTTGCCGTAGGAACGCTGCCCCATCAAGCGGGCCCGGCGATGGTCGTGCAGGGCTCCCGCCAGGATCTCGCTCGCCGAGGCCGATCCCTGGTCAATCAATACGACCAATTCACCTTCTTCGTGGATGCCATCGCGCGTTGTGTAGTAATCCTTGCGTGGCTGTTGATAGCCCATGGTGTAGGTGATCAATTTTCGTCCACCCAAAAATTCATCGGCAATCGCAACAGCGGACTCCAAATACCCTCCCGGATTGCCACGGAGATCCAACAGCAACCGATCAACAGGCCCCTCCTTGCGCAGGCTTGTCAAGGCTTCGCAGAACTCACGATGTGTTTGTCCTCCAAATTTGTTAATCCGCATGTGGGCGATTCCTGGGGCCGGGCGCCAGGCCAAATCGACGCTTTTGATTTCAATGCGATCCCGCACAATAACATAATCAAATAATCGCGCTCCGGATGGGCGGTAAACGGTCAGACGAACCTTGCTGCCGCGGGGCCCGCGTAGATTCTTGAGCACCCATTCGTTGGTCAAACCCCTGACTGGTAGTGGTTTGGCATCGATGCGAACAATACGATCTCCGGAGCGAATCCCTTGGCGTTCGCTGGGTCCCCCCGGCAAAGCCGATACAACGCGGATGCTGTCGTTGAGCAGGTTAAACTCCACGCCAATCCCGTCAAAATTACCTTCCAAGGCCTCATCGGCTGCCTGCTTCTCAACGGGGGGTAAATAGGTCGAAAAGGGGTCCAATTCGCTGAGCAAGGCTTGTGCAGATACGGCTTCAAGGGAATCAAAATCCAGGGAATCCACATAGCGATTTTGGACCAAATCGCGGATCCAATTCATTTTGGAGCCTTGTTCACCGCTGCGACCCCTGCCATATTGCAGAAAAATCCCGCCGGCCAGTCCAAGAGCCAGCCATCCAAAGCGGCTTAACAAAGTGGAAGGACGGAGGCTCGATTTGGGGGGGCGGAGCAAGGGGTCGCGGTTGTTGGGATTCGCTTCGATGGGGCGGAGGTTAAAATCGTTGTTTTTCCAAAGGTAAGCGTCGCAGGCCGGGTGCCTGTGCATTCTACCTTTGCAATCATGATGGGCAGTCAACACATGTCGGATGCGGCCACCAACACGGGACGCTCTCTAACGGAATCCGCCTCCGAGCACCGGCACTTGGAACACATGGGTTTGGCAGAAATCCTGGAACGGATGAACGGTGAAGACCAAAAGGTGCCGCTGGCGGTGGCCGCTGCGCTCCCCCAGATTCAGGCCCTCGCCGAGGCCGTGCTCCGCGGCATGAAAGCTGGCGGGCGCTTGTTTTACCTGGGTGCCGGAACGAGCGGGCGTTTGGGGGTGGTGGATGCCAGCGAATGTCCGCCCACTTTTGGGGTGGATTTTGACAGGGTCATCGCGTTGATTGCCGGGGGGGACGGGGCCATCCGCAAGGCCGTGGAATTTGCAGAAGACGATGAGGAAGCCGGATGGAAGGATTTGGAGGCCTACCAAGCGGGGCCCTTGGATACGGTGGTGGGTCTGGCTGCCTCCGGCCGAACGCCTTATGTTCTGGGAGCTTTGAAGGCCTGCCAACAACGGGGGATCCCCACGGGCTGTGTGACCTGCAATCCGGGGGCTGAGCTGTTGACTTGTTCGGACTACCCGGTCGTGGTGGCCGTGGGTCCTGAATTTTTGACCGGATCAACGCGACTCAAAAGCGGAACCGCCCAGAAGCTGGTGCTGAACATGCTGACGACCTCGGTGATGATTGGGTTGGGCCTGGTGGAAGACAACAAGATGACGCATCTTCGACCGTCCAACCTCAAACTGCAGGACAGGGCAAGGCGCATGATCATGGAGGCCACCGGGTTGGGTGCGGAGCAGGCCGACGAATACCTGCGTCAATACGGCCAGGTTCACCGGGCTGTGGAAGCCTATCGTCAGAGGTCCAACCAACCCAGCAAGGATTAGCCGTGCATTTATTGGAACCCTACGGTCGTTGGACCGCTTTGTACCAAGGAGACCTGGATCGTTGGAACCCCTTGGCTCGTCAGGAGCGACCTGTTGAAGGCTATCATTTGTTATACGATCATTTGTTGCATCCCGATTGGGATAGCCTTGGGTCCGAAACCCTGTATGTCAAAGTTTTGTTTGCGGATTACATCCTTGGATTCGCTGTTATTGAATTGATGGGCGAGTGGAACGATGCCTTGAGCAACGATGTGATGTGGTTGAAGCGCGAATTGGTGGATTCACTTTTGGCGGCGGGTATTCGAAAATTTGTTTTGATTGGCGAAAATGTCCTGAATTTCCATGGGGACGATGATGCCTATTACGAAGAATGGGCCGAAGACTTGGAAGACGGATGGCTGATTGGGATGGGTTTTCGGGAACATATTTGCCTGGATTGGGATCAGCAGGGTCTGCGACGTTACATGCACTACGGAGAGTCTTGGACCGATCCGGCCTGGCGGACCCGACACCCCCTCCAATTGTACTGGATGATTACCACCCGTTTCCACCCGTCCTTGGATATGCCCGAAGACCTACCCTCCCTTAACCCTTAACGACCCCTTGGCAAGACCCCGCTTCAATTCCAATCATCGCACCGATGCCCCCCAACAAATGTCGCGCATTCGGGCCGATCAGTGGCGCAGTGTTCGGTGGGTTCTACCTTACCTGAGGCCGTATCGTGATCGATTGTTGTTGAGCGCTTTGCTTTTGATGATAGGAACCCTGCTTTCGTTGGCCTTTCCTTGGCTCATGGGGCGCATGCTGGACAGCGCCTTGAACCCGGGAAAATCGGCCTGGAACATGCAGCACTTGGCCTTGGCCTTGGGGGCCTTGCTGGCTGTGCAGGCGGTCCTGTCCTTTGTGCGCATTCGGACCATGATCGAAGTGGCCGAAAAGGTTTTGGCAGATGCCCGCTCCGCCGTTTTTGATCATTTGTTACGGATGCCCATGAGCTTCTACATGAAGCATCGCGTTGGGGAACTCCAAAGCCGTCTCAGTTCGGATTTATCCCAAATTCAGGATGCCGTTTCATCCACCCTGACCGAATGGTTGCGGCAGGTTTTGGTATTGGTTGGTGGCCTGGCCTTGTTGGTGTACACTTCTTGGAGCCTAACTCTGTTTTTGTTGATGATCTTGCCGTTGTTGGTCTTGGTTGCCGTGGTTTTTGGTCGCAAAATCCGTCGCTTGGCGGGGAGGGCTCAGGATGAATTGGCCAACAGCCAGGTGGTGGTCGAAGAAACCCTGCAGTCCATTGCGATGGTCAAGGCCTATACCGGCGAGGTCTTGCAAGGGGCTCGGTACCGGACCGGCCTGGAGGCCACGGTTCGCGAAGTCATGAAGGCGGCTTGGTACCGGGGAGCGTTTGCGGCTTTTATTGTTTTTGGTTTGTTTGGTACGGTGGTTTTGGTTTTGTGGTACGGTGCGGGGATGGTTCAGGAAGGACAAATGAGTGTGGGGGAATTGACAGGCTTTGTGCTTTATGCCACTTTTGTGGGGGGGGCCATGGGCAGTTTTGCCGAATTGTACGGTCAGCTCCAAAAATCATTGGGCGCCACCGAGCGGGTTTCGGATTTGCTCAAAGAGCCCACCGAGGACGAGGTATGGGCCGAGAAAGGTGCATCCTTGGCGTCCATTCCCAACCTACGAGGATCGGATGGAGAGGAACCCGATGCCCTGGTTTTGGAGGAGGTATCCTTTGCCTATCCTTCGAGGCCGGAGGTCCAGGTTCTGGACCGGGTGAGTCTGCGGATTCGGCAGGGTGAGCGCTTGGCCGTGGTAGGACCGAGCGGAGCCGGGAAATCCACCTTGGTTCATTTGTTGTTGGGATTCTATGCGCCGGATTCCGGGGGCATCTTGGTGAATGGTCGGGATTTGAGGACGATGGATCTGCGCACGTACCGTGAATCATTAGCGGTTGTTCCTCAGGATCTTAGTTTATTTGGAGGCACCCTGGCCGATAACATCGCCTACGGTCGACCCGCAGCGTCTGAATCCCAAAGTCGGGAAGCGGCTGAACAAGCCCATGCCTTGGATTTTATCCAGGCCTTTCCTCAGGGAATGCAAACTATTGTGGGGGAGAGGGGGATCCAAATCAGCGGGGGCCAAAGGCAACGAGTGGCCATTGCCCGGGCCATCCTTCGGGACCCCAAGTTCTTGTTTTTGGACGAAGCGACTTCGGCCCTGGATACCGAATCCGAGGTGGCGGTCCAACGAGGGCTGGATCGCCTGATGGAGGGACGGACCACCGTGGTTGTGGCGCATCGGCTCAGCACCGTTCGCCATGCCGACCGGGTTGCTTTTTTGGACGGTGGAAGGGTGGTTGAATACGGAACGCCTGCTGAATTAATGAGCCAGAAAGACAGCCGTTTTAGACAGTGGATGGAAAGCCAGGGGGAGACGGCCTAGCCAAGCAGGTCAGGGCCCTTGGCCCCTGCTTTTTTTTGACAAAAACCCTTTAATTTGGGCTCTGACCTTTATTTTTGCCCGGTGGAAATTTGCCTTTGCACTCCCTTCCTTCTCCTAAACTTTCCCTCATGACCATGAGCCGCTTACGATTGTTTTTAGGCCGCGGCGCCCTTTGCTCAGTTTTTCTTGGCCTTTTCTTGGTTCCTCTATTGGTTGAGGCCCAACCCAATGGAGCTGAATTATTCGCTAACAACTGTGCTTCTTGCCACAAAATCCATCAGGATTTGGTAGGCCCCGCCCTCAAAGGGGTGGAAGAACGCCGGGACCAGGCTTGGCTCATCAAATGGATTCGGAACTCCCAAGCGGTCATTGCATCGGGCGACCCGTACGCTGTCAAACTTTACGAAAAGTGGAATAAATCAGCGATGACCGCCTTCGATTGGTCCGACGAGGAGATCCTGGCGGTTTTGGCCTACATCAAAGAAGAAGGCGCCAAAGCTCCCGTAGCGGCTGCAGCTTCGGGTGGAGCAGGGGACGGCACCGGAGCAGGGGACCAAAACAACGGGGGATTCACAACCCTGACCCTTTGGGTTGTCTTGTTTGCCACTGGCTTGATTCTTTTGCTCCTTGGTTTGCTCCAAAGGCAGTACCGCCTCCTCTACGACGAAAGGGTCGCAACGGGCCGCCTACCCAAGGAAGAACTCCGGCAGTTTGGTTTGCAAATCCGACTCAAACCATTGCATGTGGTCGGTGGTGGTTTGACCCTTGTCTTGGTTTCGGGTATTGGATGGGGGGTCGACGTGGCTTCCAATGTGGGGATTCAGCAAGGCTATCAACCAACCCAGCCCATCGCCTTTTCGCATGAATTGCATGCCGGCACCCATGAAATTGCTTGCACCTATTGCCATACCGGCGCAGAGATTGGCAAATCGGCCACCATACCGGCCGTCAATGTCTGCATGAATTGCCACAACCAAATCAAGAAGGAATCCCCTGAAATCAAGAAGATTCTAACGGCCTACGAAACCAATACCCCGATCGAATGGGTGCGTATTCACAATTTGCCTGATTTCGGATACTTCAATCACTACCAACACTACAAAGTGGCCGGTATTCAATGCCAGACCTGTCACGGACCCATTGAAAAAATGGCGGAGGTCTACCAACACAGTCAGCTCACCATGGGTTGGTGTATTAATTGCCACCGCGAGACCAAGGTTAACCTGGACAACGGCTATTACCAACAAGTTCATGGAAATTCCGAGGCCTTCAAGCAGGCCGTCGCCGACAAAGGTTTGACCATTGCCAATCTTGGCGGCTTGGACTGTGCCAAATGCCATTACTAATCTGTTGTTTCGGATCCTTCCTCCCCCAGAATCCTGGATAAACGACCTCACCTAAATTCACCTATCGTGGAAAAAAAATACTGGAGAAGCCTTGAAGAACTCAAGAATACCGACGCTTTTGTCCAGGAGAGTTCCAAAGAATTTGCCCAAGAACTCCCACTGGACGATGTTTTTTCCGGCAAAAATGATTTGTCGAGCAACCGTCGCGACTTTTTGAAGTATTGTGGTTTTGGTCTCTCGGCTGCTGCTTTAGCGGCCTGCAACCAAACCCCTGTCAAAAAGGCCATTCCCTTTGTGATACACCCGGAGGAATTGTCTCCTTCGCTGCCCAATTGGTACGCTACCTCCTACTTTGACGGCCTTGATTATGCCTCGATTTTGGTTAAATGCCGGGAAGGTCGCCCCATCAAAATCGAAGGCAACAACATGTCCTCCATCAATCGTGGTGGAATTAATGCCCGGGTTCAGGCTTCGGTATTGGGGTTGTACGACGAAGAAAGACTGCGCGAGCCCTCCATGGATGGCAACCCTGTTTCTTGGGAAGACTGGATGGGCGAACTGGTTCAAGAATTAAGCGGTGCAGCTCCTGGAACAGTCCTCTTATTGACCCCCTCGGTGGTTTCGCCGTTGACCAAGGGTTTGTTACAACAAACGTTGAACCGGTTTCCTTCGCTGCGTCACGTGGTGATGGATAGCACCTCCGTTTCTTCGATTCTTGAGGCCAACGAAATGCAGTTTGGCCAATCGGCGATACCGGCCCTGCGATTTGACAAGGCCAACCTGGTGGTGGGAATAGGGGCTGATTTTCTAGGAAACTGGGTGTCCCCCGTTGAGTTCACCAAGCAATGGTCCAGCCGTCGTCGTCCTACCAAAGAAAAGCCGGAAATGTCCCGGCATATCCAATTCGAGACACTGTTGACTCTGACGGGTTCCAATGCCGATGCTCGTTATACCTACCGTGCTTCCCAGGAAGCCTTGGTGGTCGCCAATCTCTACAATGCGGTCGCTCGTTTGGCCGGTAGGCCCCAAGTGCAGGCCCCTGCTTTTGAGTGCGCAGGCAATGCTTTGTCGCAGACTGCCAAGGAATTGTGGGCTGCTCGTGGCGCCTCGTTGGTCGTTAGTGGATCCGGTGTTACGAACGTCCAATTGTTGGTGAATGGCATCAATGAAATGTTAGGGAATTACGGTCAAACCCTGGATTGGTCCTCTCCTTGGCAGGCCTTCCAAGGCAAAGACGCCTTGGTTGAAAAAGCGCTCAGCGATTTGAAGGCAGGTCAATTCAAGGCTGTTTTTGTTCAACAGGTGAACCCCGTTTACCATAGCGCCCAAGGTTCGGCCTGGGCCAAGGCCCTCAAGGCTGTACGTTGTTACGGTTTTGGTTTGCGACGGAACGAGACACTTGCGCTCTGTCGTGGTCTCGCCCCCTCCCATCATATCCTCGAAAGCTGGGGTGATGCAGAGCCTCGCCGCGGAATGTACTCCCTGATTCAGCCAGCCATTGCGCCCTTGTACAATACCAAAAGCTGGGACGAGTTGCTGTTGGGTTTGCTGGGTCGTCAAGACAAGATTTACGATGTTTTGAGAAACTCTTGGATTACTCGCGGTGCAGCTTCGGGGGTCGCCTCGGATTTCTCGGCATTTTGGCGCAAAGTCCTCCACGATGGGGTTCATGAAAAACCGTTTGGTTCGACTTCCATCCCATCCAAAGGAGTTGACTTGAATGCAGCCTGTTCTTCCCTCAAGAACGCCCGTCTATTGGAGGCCAAAGCCGAGGGCCCAGAATTGGTCACTTACACCAAGTTGGGAATCGGTGACGGTAGTTTGGCTCATATTCCATGGTTGCAGGAAATGCCGGATCCTCTAACCAAGGCTTGTTGGGATAATTACTTGTTGGTATCCATGGTCACGGCCCAAAACAAAGGGCTCAAAGACGGGGATGTCGTCCGCCTGATGGCCGATGGGGTGGAGCAGGAGATGCCGGTTTTGGTTCAACCTGGACTTTATGCCGATACCTATGCTTTGGCTATTGGGTACGGTCAGCAATTTGCAGGTAAGGCCGGTACCGGTGTCGGCGTAAATGCGGCGCCTTTTGTACGCTCTGCCGGATTCGTCCAAATTCGTTCCTTGGAGAAAACAGGGGAAACCTATGCGATTGCCCAGACCCAAACCCATCACACCATCGAAGGCCGTTTGCATGTCAAAGAAACGACCTTGGCTGAATACGCTGCCAATCCGGCCTCTGGCAATGTGCGTCCCTATGTTTCGGTACGTCAAGAAGACGGCTCCTCCAAGAAAGTTTATCCTGGGATTTCCCGCGATGCCATCACCCTATGGCAAAAGAGGGACTACGAAGGGCATCATTGGGCCATGGCCATTGATTTGAATGCCTGCACCGGCTGCGGTTCTTGCGTTGTTAGTTGTCAAGTGGAGAACAATGTTCCTGTTGTCGGCAAACAAGAAGTACTCAATCGCCGCGAAATGCATTGGATACGAATTGACCGCTACTACAATTTTGACAACCAAGGAGAGGGCGAGCAGACGCGTCGAATCAATACCGAAAACGACTACGATTCCATCAACAAGCCGGATCAGGTTTCCGTACTCTTCCAGCCCATCATGTGTCATCAATGCGACAACGCTCCCTGTGAGACGGTTTGCCCGGTTTTGGCAACGGTACACAGTTCCGAGGGCTTGAACCAGATGGTTTACAATCGTTGTGTTGGAACAAGGTATTGCGCCAACAACTGCCCCTACAAAGTCCGTCGCTTTAACTGGTTCTCGTACATCGACAATCCGCAGTTCTACAACAACCCGGCGCAGACCGACCTGGGTCGCATGGTCCTCAACCCGGATGTAACGGTGAGAGCCCGCGGTGTGATGGAAAAATGCACCTTCTGTGTGCAGCGGATTCAAGCCGGAAAATTGGATGGAAAGCGCAAGAGCATGCGGCCGGTGGATGGTAGCATCCAAACCGCCTGTCAGCAGTCTTGCCCAGCCGGCGCCATCGTTTTTGGTGATTTGAACGATCCCCAAAGCGAAGTATCCCGTCTCTTCCTCAACGAGCGTACCTACGGCGTTGTTGAAGAACTCAATGTGTTGCCTTCGGTCAATTTCTTAACCAAAGTCCGTAACACGACGCCCCTGCAGGCCTAAGGCTGTTCCTTTTTACGCTTCGATATTCCCAACCCGCGATATTTCACGACCGGTTTAACAGAAAACCTATGTTCGAATCCCCTACACGAAGACCTCTGATCACTGGGAAAACATCCTATTCCCAAATCACCGAGGATATTATCAAACCCATCGAGGCCAAACCTACCAAATGGTGGTACCTCGGATTTACCGTTTCCCTGGCGGCCCTGGGCCTCTGGCTGGTATCGGTCACCTACCTGCTTTTTACGGGTGTCGGGGTTTGGGGTTTGAACAAGACGGTGGATTGGGGTTGGGACATCACCAATTTCGTGTGGTGGGTGGGTATCGGCCACGCCGGCACCCTGATTTCAGCAGTTCTTCTCTTGTTCCGCCAAAAATGGAGAACGGCCGTCAACCGGTCCGCCGAGGCCATGACCATTTTTGCGGTTGTTTGTGCGGGTTCCTACCCGCTCCTGCATGCCGGACGGCCTTGGTTGATTTATTGGGTATTCCCCTTGCCCAATACCTACGGTTCGCTTTGGTCCAATTTTAACTCACCCCTGCTTTGGGACGTTTTTGCGATCTCAACCTATCTCACCGTTTCGTTGGTTTTCTGGTATGTTGGACTGATTCCTGATTTGGCCACGATCCGCGACCGGGCTGTGGGCATTCGTCGCAAAATCTACGGTTTGATGAGTTTTGGCTGGAATGGATCCGCCAAGGGATGGCAGCGTTTTGAGAGTGTGTCATTGATTTTGGCCGGTCTTTCGACCCCGCTGGTTCTTTCGGTTCACACCATTGTATCCTTCGACTTTGCGACCTCCGTTATTCCAGGTTGGCATACTACGATTTTTCCTCCTTATTTCGTTGCAGGTGCGGTCTTCTCTGGTTTTGCCATGGTTCAGACCCTCTTGATTATTATGCGCAAATCGATGCGCTTGGAGCAGTACATCACCTTGAACCATATCGACGTGATGAACAAGATTATTTTGGTGACCGGCTCCATTGTTGGATCGGCCTATATCACCGAATTCTTTATCGCTTGGTATTCAGCGGTCCCCTACGAACAGTATGCATTTGCCAATCGTATGTTCGGCCCTTACTGGTGGGCCTATTGGACCATGATGACTTGCAATGTCATTACCCCCCAATTGTTTTGGTCCCGCAAATTGCGACGTTCGCTGACCGCCTCTTTCATCATTTCGATATTTGTGAACATCGGTATGTGGTTTGAACGATTTGTGATCATTGTTACCTCCCTACACCGGGATTACCTCCCGTCGTCCTGGGTGATGTACTCCCCATCTTGGGTGGAAATCTGCATGTACATCGGATCCCTTGGGCTGTTCTTCACCTTGTTTTTCCTTTTCGCCAAGTTTTTGCCGGTAATTGCAGCGGCCGAGGTCAAGTCGATCTACAAGACCTCTTCCGAAGAAGAAATTGCCAAAACGGCCGCCAAAGAGGGGCTCGATTTACGCGAGGCCCATGCCCATACCAAAGGCGCTCATTAATTCAATACTCGATTCTAACAGACCCTGCCAACGAACGTTATGACCAAGAAATACATCCTGGGCTTGTTTCGCGACGAAGAGCCCTTGCTCCACGCGGTACACGAACTCCGCAAAGAGGGCAACATGATACACGAGGTGTATACCCCGTTCCCGGTCCACGGTTTGGACGAAGCATTGGGCTACAAGCGTAGTCGACTACCACGGGCCGCATTTCTTTTTGGATGCGTCGGGTTTACGCTGGGTTTGAGCATGCAGGCCTGGATGCTGGGCGTTGATTGGCCCATGAACATCGGGGGCAAACCGGCCTTGGCTTGGGTGGATTTTGTACCGGTCACGTTCGAATTAACCGTGCTGATTACGGCCCTCGGTATGGTCGCTACTTATTTGGTTTCGTCCGATTTTATACCGGGCAATGAACCCAAAATGCCGGATCCGCGCATCACATCGGATGTTTTTTGTATCGCTATTCCCATGGAGGGTGCCTCGGCAACGGTAGGCTCTCGCCTTCGTCAATTGGGTGCCGAAGTCCAAGAAAAGGAAGTTGAACTATGAACGAATTGAATATGCGACCTAACACATTTCTAAATGCTTTTTGGCTGGGTCTGGGTCTCTGGGCTTTTGCTTCTTGTGCCTTGATCGAAGACAAGAAAGAACCAGGGTGGGAATACGCTCCGCAGATGTATGTCTCCACTCCTTACGAGCCTTATTCACAGGTAACCAAGAATACCATCAACGCCGATGGCAAAAACATGCGGGCTCCGGCATCCGGCACCATTGCTCGCAACGGGCTGGGATACGATAACACCGTATTGGAGCTGATGCACAATTACCCTATTGGGAGGGATAGCGTGGATTACGCTGGCAAAGTCCTCCGCAATCCCCTCGATAGTCGCGATACGACCTTGCTCGCCGAAGGAAAATACCTTTACGGCGTGTATTGTGCTCCTTGCCATGGGGCTGAAGGCAACGGTCAGGGGAAGGTGGGGCAGATCTACGCCGGGGTTCCCAATTACAAGGATTCCCGCATACCCGGTCTGCCATCCGGTCATATTTATCATGTCATTGCCTTGGGCAAGAATCGAATGTGGGGGTTGGGATCCCAAATTCGTCCTGAGGATCGTTGGAAAATCGTCCTCTATGTCAATCAATTAAGAGGTTACCAGGAGCCTTCCTAAAGGGGAGGGCTTTGTTGAATTGTTTTTGGTGTTACTAACTAGATAAAGAAATGGGTTCTCATCACGCCGCAGAAATCAAAGAAGAGCGCTTTGCTCCTTCCTCTCGCTTGACCAATATCATTCGACTCCTTATGGGGGTGGGTGTTGTTACGATTGCTGCCGGGCTCTATACCGACGGGCATCGTTTTTGGGCTAATTACCTGTTGAACAATTGGTTCTTCTTGGGGCTTTCCTTGGCAGGGGTTCTTTTTGTTTCGATACAGTCGGTCAGCAATGCGGCGTGGTCCTTGGGATATCGTCGGATTGCCGAAGCGATGGGGGCCTATCTACCTTGGGCTTTTGCCGGGTTTGCGGTTTTGATGATTTCGACATCGATGCATTGGAATCACTTGTACCATTGGGCCCATCACGGGATTGCCGAAGAATTTCTTGAGGGGGGTCAGCCCAATCCTGAATACGATTCCATCATTGCTGCCAAAGTTCCTTATCTCAATGTTCCTTTTATGGCGGCCCGTATGGTGGTCTTTTTTGGTCTTTGGATTCTTTTGTACAGGGCGATTCGCAAGCAATCCATTTTGGAGGACCAAGAAGGTGGACTGCTACGAATTCGCCGCATCAAAACCCTGGCATCTATTTTTCTCCCCGTCTTTGCGGTTACCTGGGCGATGAGCACCTGGGATTATATCATGTCGGTTGATACCCATTGGTATTCGACCATTTTTTGGGTGTATCACTTCGCAGCCGCTTGGGTTGCAGCCCTTTCGTTCATGGCCATTGTGGCGGTCTTACTCAAGAAAGCTGGTTATTTGCCTCACCTCAATGATAATCACCTGCACGATTTGGGCAAGTTCATGTTTGCCTTCTCCATCTTTTGGGCCTATATCTGGGTTTCGCAGTTTTTGTTGATTTATTACGCCAACATTCCCGAAGAGACGATTTATTTTCAGGAACGATTGGAACATTTCAAGATTCCGTTTTTTGTGAACGTGGCCGTCAATTTTGTGTTACCCTTCTTTTTGCTCATGGCGCGGGGCTCGAAGCGTCAGGGCAATTACCTGATGGCGGTAGCGATTCTCTTGATTGCTGGTAAATACCTCGATTTGTATCTGGGTGTGATGCCAGGAACCATTGGTGGACATGCCCATTTTGGATGGATGGAGATCGGGATGTTTGCGGGTTACGCTGGTTTGTTCCTTTGGGTTGTAACCCGTGCCCTGGCCTCTGCTTCACTGATCCAGCACAAGCATCCCTACATCAAAGAGTACGCAACGCACGAAGTGATGTAAACGGCGTTTGGGGTCCTTTCGCCGCCCCGTTTGTTGCTATATTCGTTCAAATCTAGCAACCATGCCTCAACTTATGAACGGCCCCCGAAGGTCTCCATCGGGACCAACCGTGGGCTCAGCTTCTGGAAACGCCTTGTCAACTCCATGGCGTTCCTTCCTGACTTTGATCGGGGTCTTCTTCTTTTGGGGCTTTGTGGCGGCCTCCAACGATATCCTGATTCCTGTTTTCAAACAGGCCTTGAATTTGGAGCAGGCCCAAAGCCAGATGATTTCCTTTGCTTTTTATGTGGCCTATACACTTGGTTCCCTGTTGTATCTGGGAGCATCTGCTTTGTGGTCAGGTCCCGGCCACGATGATTTGATTAGCCGTTGGGGTTATTCCAAGGCCTTGTCGATTGGCTTGTTGATTTCGGCTTTTGGAACCTTGTTGTTTATTCCTGCAGCGGACCAGGCATCTTTTCCTCTACTCTTAGCGGGCTTAATGGTCGTGGGTTTGGGATTCAGTTTGCAACAAACCGTCGCCAATCCCTTGGTTCTATTAATGGGACCGGCCGAAGGGGGTTCCCAAAGGCTTAGCATGGCGGGGGGAATTAATAACCTCGGAACGACGTTGGGCCCCTTGTTGGTCAGCTATGCCATTTTTGGCCCGATGGGTGGAGAGGGTAGCACTGCAAATGCATCGTCAGCGGTGATGGATTTGTCAGCTGTCAAAACCCCCTACATGGTCTTGGGTGCCTTGTTCACGTTGGCGGCCTTGGTTTTCTATTTTAAAGACCTGGGCAGACCGACACCGTCCGGTTCAGCCAAAGGACTTTCGGATGAAAGTAAGCGTGTTTTTGCTCTGCCCCAGGTATGGGGTGGGATGATCGCGATTTTTTTGTATGTAGGGGTGGAGGTGGCCACTGCTTCCAACCTACCCGAATATCTCCGGGCCGAACTGAACCTTCCGGTTGAATCCTTTGCCCCGTACGTTGCTTTGTTCTGGGCTAGCCTTATGATCGGTCGCTGGACCGGTACCGCTGCGATGGTTCAGCAGGGGATCCTGGGTTTGAGTATCGCCGCTTCCAGGGCCCTCATGCGTTTGGTGTTACCTTCCGCCGCCTTTGCTGTTTATATGCTGGTGACTGCCTTAGGCGGGCACGATCCATTCGAGCATTGGGCGTTCTTGCCAGCCTTGGTGGTTTTGGTAATCGCCGATGCCATCAGCGGTGGAAAGGCCGAGCGTCAATTGGCTTTGTATGCTGGCCTGGGAATGGTGAGTTTGGTGGTCGGTATGTTGGCCCCTCCTCAGGTGGGTGTTTATGCGTTGACGGCGGTGGGGCTCTTTTGTAGTACCCTGTGGCCCTGTATTTTTGATTTATCTCTCCGGGGTGTTGGGTCGGCTACGACCAAGGTGTCTTCGGCCCTCATCATGATGATCATGGGTGGAGGTTTTGTCTCGGTTTTGCAAGGTTATTTGGCAGATACGCCCTCGGTAGGCATTCGAGGGTCCTTTTGGGTGGGAGTGGTTTGCTTTGCCTACCTTGCTTTTTATGCTTTGGTTCTGGGGAAGCCCCGAAACACAACGACCGTAGCATGAACAAGTTCCAGCGTCTCAGTCGAAGTTTGGTCCTGATCTTCTTGGGTGCGCTGGGGGGGTGGAATACAGCAAGCGCGTATCCATGGATTCCCTTGCCCGCCCATTATCGTTACCTCAACACGACGATGCCTGTTCCAGGTTCGGGCCTACAGGTGGATTACCGAACGCGCGATTGGCAGGTTCAAGCCGAAAGCTGGCTGCAGGAAATACAGCAACTCAGTTTTTCATGGAATGCCGGCCCTCCCTTGCGTATACGGGTTGATAGCTTGGGTCCCGAAGATGCGGTGAACCTGATGGAGCTGGGCATAACAACGGATTGGCAATGGGACGAAGCCTATGTTTTGGTACTTGCAGAGGGAACGGCGACCCTTCGGGCTCAGTCACCCAAAGGTTTCTTCTACGCAACCCGGACCTTACTCCAAATGTTGGAATCGGATTCCATTCGAGCCACGGGTTCCCTGCCGGCGGTCATGGTTTGGGATTTTCCCCGTTTTGCATGGAGAGGGATGCACCTGGATGTCGCGCGGCATTTTTGGGAACCCGACAAAATTCAGCAATACCTGAATTGGATGGCCCGCTACAAAATGAACGTCTTTCATTGGCATTTGACCGATGACCAGGGTTGGCGATTGGAAATACCGGAATTCCCCGGCCTGACCAAGGTATCCGCCTGGCGTTCGGCCACCCTGCGGGGTCGCCCGATGGATGTGGAGGATTCCCTTCTGTATCGCCATCAACAGCACGGTGGCTATTATACCGAGGCCGAGGTACGGGCCTTGGTACGATACGCCGATTCCTTGGGAATTCGTGTGGTCCCCGAAATCGAAATGCCAGGTCATGCCAGAGCAGCTTTGGCCGCCTATCCAGCCCTTTCGTGCCAGGCCGATTCCCAAGGGGTCCCAGGACATTGGGGTGTCTTCGAGGACGTGTTTTGTGCCGGCAACGAAGCAACCCTTGATTTTTTGACCCAAGTACTGGACCATGTTTGTCGTCTTTTCCCCGATTCCGTCGTCCATCTAGGGGGGGATGAATGCCCCAAAACCCGATGGGAGGCCTGCCCCCTCTGTCAGCAACGCATGCGTTCATTGGATCTACCGGATGCCCATGCCTTGCAATCGTGGTTCATGTCCCGCATGATTCAGCATTTGGCGTCCCAAGGCAAATCGGCCATCGGTTGGGACGAGATTCTGGAAGGAGGATTGCCCGAGGGAGCCGCCGTCATGAGCTGGCGCGGCACCGAAGGGGGCAAAGCCGCCGCAAGAGCCGGCCATTCAGTGGTCATGAGTCCAGGCAAACCTTGTTACCTCGACCATTACCAACACGATGGACCCGAAGAACCCTTGGCCATCGGTGGGATGAATCGCTTGGAGGACGTCTATACCTACGAGCCGGTGCCAGCTGATTTGGAGCCCGGTGCCGTAGGGTGGATTCAAGGAGCCCAGGGCAATGTATGGACCGAATACATGACTTCATGGGACAAGGTTGAATACATGGTGATGCCGAGGATGACCGCGTTGGCCGAGGTTTTGTGGTCGCCTGCTTTGAATAGAACGGTGGGCAGGGGACGCACCTACGAACATTACCGCGATCGTTTGCGCAGCCATGCCGGATGGATGGCACGCCAAGGATTGCATTTTGCGCCGCATGGTTGGGATCCCACCGTGCTGCCGGAACGACCTTCGAATTAGCTCCATTGATTGTTATGAAAAGAAGGGATTTTATTAAAATGCAGGGTCAGGGGTTGTTGGGTCTGGGCCTGGCCATGGTTTGGCCTG
>JBMOHV010000012.1:0-35050 GCA_049317645.1 Bacteroidia bacterium | reverse complement strand
TGGTTGAGTTCACACAGCGTCGTAAGCAGGGCAGGCACTTGCATGTAATTGTTGTTGCCGGGGGCGCGAACAATATGGGCCTTGAACGGAATGTTGATTCTGGTAACAACGCCCGAATCCCGTTCAGCTTGGTAGGTTTGGGCCAAGGCTTCGAGGTAGGAAAAATGCGCCGAGTCCGGAGAGGCGGTTCCGCACAAACCTTGGGCAGGCATCTGGGCCTGGGTTCTAGAGCCAAGGAGCAAGGCCAGGATTGTCAAAAATCCGGTGCAGAAAGAAAAGAGGTGGCGCATCGGCTGAGGTTTAGATTTTTAAGGAAGTCGCAACAGGCGCACCGTCATGCGTTGCCTGTTTTGGGCGCATTCCAAACGATAGGACCCCGTAGGCAAATCCCCTGGCAAGTGAATAAGTGCCCCGGAATCCTCGGGCCAGAGGCTGCCATTGCAGACGACGCGTCCCAATTGATCCTTGAGGTTCCAATCGAGGGTCGTACCAACTTGGATCCCATCGAGGGTTAGAGGGGTGCCTTCCTGGAACACCGTCGGGTAAACCCGGGCCTGCAGGGTGTTGGAAACATCGTTGATGCCTGAAAAAACGTACGTAGAGGTGCTGAACGAATCTCTGGGCGAATAGGCCGAGCACAAATTACCGCCGTTCAAACCACGGACAACCCAGCTGTATTGGCGAACGCCCCGAAGTCGATTCCCCAAGGCATGGTAAAAGGTATCCGGGACCAAGGTGTCAAAGACATTCACATTGAACTGAAAAATACGCACTTGGTACAAGTTCGCACCGGGCAGGGCATTCCACCGAAACAGGGCATTGTTGGGAACAACGGTATCGGTTATTTGGGGAAAGATTTTGGTGGGAGTACCAACGATGGTCCCAAAAACCGGAGGGGGACTGAGGGTCAAATAGCCGCGAGGTGCCGAAACGGTATTCACAGTGGCCCGCATGGCGGCCATTTGTTGTGGGCTAAAGCGAGACATGCAATTGTCGTTGGAATAACTCATGTAATACGATGAGTCCGGCCTAAAGAGATCGTTGTTAAGGTCCAACTGCACCCTCCAAGATGGACAGGCCCAACGGGAGTCAATAAAGTCCGAAGGTGTATCGCAAAAACGATCGCCGGAGGTAAAACAATTGGCCGATAGCCGCGGAGGGGTTTCGTTAAAATTACGGGTTACCCTCTCGGCGATGGGATCCACAGGGTTGGACGAGGTCTCGTCAAACGTATGAGGAAGGTTGAGGTAATGCCCTAGTTCATGAGCCAAGGTGGTTCCTTCGGGTTGCGAACACCCAAAGGACATCACAACGGCCCCGTCGTTTTGGAAACCGCCCGGCCCCGTTAAAGGATAAAAAGCAAAACCGCAAAGGCTCATGCCGGACAAATCCGTGTAATAGATGTTGATGGTTCTGGCCACGTTGTTCTGGTCGATCATCGACATTAAGGGCTGGTACGAGGTCGCTTCGTAATAGGTTGTGTTATCAATAAACTTAACCCGCTCCACCAAATAAAACGAGATGCGTGCGGGCAAAAAGCGCTGGTTCAGGTTGCATAGCGTGGCAAAAACAGCGCTTTCGCTCATTCCTCCAAATCCCGAACTGCTACGGACGATATGGGCCGTTACCGGCAATCGAATCCAGCTCGTGTCTTCGGTTTGAATCCCGTAGCCAGAGGCCAAACTTTCCAAATACGAGAGGGTTGATGCGGGAGCGGGACCTGTTCCGCAGGTTCCGTTGTTTTGGGCCAAAACACCCGTGGCCCCCAAGAACAAGAGTGCCAAAAGTGCGGTGGTACGGCGAACGATGCTCATCATCATCTAGGGGAAGAATATCACAGATTAGGAGTAGGGTAGGGTAAGTTTAGCGCAGCGACCAGCGGCCAACGCGAGCTCCGCCGCGTTCATTGTTCAAACGAACGGTGTAAAGCCCGGGTGCCAAACCACCGGCAGGAAACAGGGCTTGGTGGGTACCATCCCCATCCAATACCTGGGTATGGACGATGCGACCGCGGATATCCAACCATTCCAATTGGGTTTGTTGATCCTTGGCGTAGGATTCCTCCAAGAAGATCCAGCCTCCATCCGACCCGGCGGGGTTGGGGTAGAAACGAAAATCGGCGGTTGTTACCATGTCCCGGATATTGGAAGCGCCCATGGTTCTGAATTTCCAATAATTGCCGGTGGTTGAGGCTGAATAGGAACCGCAGGTGACCTTGTGATTAATGGCTTTGACCGACCAATAGTAATCCACATTGGGATTCAGCGAAGAGCCCGTGTATTGATAGGTGGTATCGTTCACGATACGGTCCTCGATCAAGGTGATAAACGTGAATTGTCGGCTGATGCGGAGCAGGTACATGGTCGCACCGGGTACGCGGTTCCAACGGAACGTGAGGTTGGGTACGTTGTTGGTGCTGTTGTTCAGGGGATGAAGATGGGTGGGTCTGCTATCCAAAATCGTATCGTAGGGAGCAATGGGGGGCGATGTTAGGTACAATCGCGGACCGGCTTGTCCGTTGGCCACCGTAACCGTGGCTTTCATGGCGGCTTTTTGTTGAACCGAAAAGGAATCCTGACAGGCATCGTCGGCGTAACTCATGTAATACCGTCCAACCGGATTGAATAAATCGTTGTTGATGTCCCGTTCGGTGGTATTGATGCCCGGGCAGTTCCAGCGGTCCGGTCGAAAGTCCGATGGAGTATCGCAGAAGCGATCCCCGGCCGTTGCGCAATTGGCCGGTAGGCGGGGGGCCACTTCGTTGGCTAGGCGGGTCACCCGCTCCGCCCCGGCAGCGGCCGGTGCATCGCTGGTTGTTTGAAAAGGATGGGGTAGGCTGAGAAAATGCCCCATTTCATGGGCAAAAGTCGAGTTACCAGCCCCGCTGCAACCAATGCTCAGGTAGATGGCACCCTGACGGAAGGTGGAGATGGGTTCGCCTGTTCCGGGAAAATTGGCAAAGCCGCATAACTGCATGGCCGATAGGTTGCAGAAGTAAACATTGATAACCCGCGATACATTGTGCAGGTTGTTGATGGTGCCTGCCGTTGCAAAGCTGGGGAGGTTGTACCAGGCCGAACTGTTGATGTAATTGATATCACCGCGCAGGAAAAACTGAATCCCGGTGTTCCGATAGTGGTTGTTGAGCTCGCAAAGATTGCGCGATAACTGTTCCAGGGTATAGCGACCAGCACCCGCATCGTTGCCAATAAAATGAGCCTTGATGGGGAGAAAGACCGTGCTTTGGACTTGTTCGGTGGCCAATTCGTTCAAAACCCCCGAAGTATGCAGTCCTTCGATCCATCGCAATGTAGAGGCTGGAGCGGATCCGGTACCGCAGTAACCATCCCCTACCGTGGACTGAGCCAGGGCGGCCTGACCGCCCAATACAAAGGGGACGCAAGCCAAGACCAAGGCGTTTAATAACAGGCCTTGAAGTGGTAGGCCCAAGGCAGCGCGAAGGATGTTTCGAGAGATGTTTTTCATGGTTTCTGGAAAGGTTAACCCTATTAAGCAAAAATAGGGGTAAAATTGCGTCAAGGCCTTGTTTTACATTAAAAAAACAGGGTTTTGCTTTAATTTTGCCATCGTTCAACCAACCCCCCAAACCCATGAAAATTACCGTTGTCGGAGCCGGAAATGTAGGTGCCACTTGTGCCGATGCCATTGCCCACCGCGAGTTGGCCAACGAAGTCGTCCTTCTTGATATTCGAGAGAACTTTGCCGAGGGCAAGGCCCTGGATATTTGGCAAACCGCCCCGATCCACCTCTACGATACCCGGACCATTGGTTCAACCAACGATTATTCCAAAACAGCCGGCAGCCAGGTGGTGGTCATCACTTCGGGTCTGCCCCGCAAGCCGGGCATGAGCCGCGATGATTTGATTTCAACCAACGCGGGCATTGTCCGTTCGGTGACGGAACAAATCATGCATTATTCCCCGGAGGCCATCCTGGTGGTGGTATCCAATCCCTTGGATGTCATGACCTATTGCGCCTATTTGGCCGCCGGCATAGATTCATCGCGGGTTTTTGGCATGGCCGGTATTTTGGACACCGCCCGCTACCGGGCTTTCTTGGCCGAAGCCCTGGATTGCTCCCCCAAAGACATTCAGGCCGTCCTGATGGGAGGTCATGGCGACACCATGGTTCCCCTTCCTCGCTATACCACGGTCGGTGGCATCCCGGTTACCGAACTAATCGAGCCTGCCCGATTGGAGGCCATTATTGACCGCACCAAAAAAGGCGGCGGAGAAATCGTCAATCTTCTGGGTACCTCCGCCTGGTATGCCCCCGGTGCTGCCGCTGCCCAAATGGTCGAAGCCATTGTGCGGGATCAAAAGCGGATTTTCCCGGTCTGTGCCTGGCTAACCGGCCAATACGGTTTGAATAACTTGTACATGGGGGCTCCGGTCAAATTGGGTCGTCATGGCATTGAATCCATCATCGAATTGCATCTGAACGAAGCCGAAATGGCCTTGGTCAACGATTCAGCCAAAGCCGTGCGCGAGGTCATGGGTGTCTTGGACGGCATGCGGGCTTCCTAAGCGCCTCAATCCCGGCCTCGTGGAAGCCCTCAGCCAGGTCCTTCTGGACCAGTTGGTCCTCCGTGGGGAATGGCCCTTAACCCGGCCGGTTTTGCTTAGCATCAGCGGTGGGCGCGATTCGGTGGCTTTGTTGCATGCCTTTCTAGGCGCCGGCATTCGCCCCGCTTTGTACCATTGTTGTTATCAATTACGCGGTGAAGATTCTCAGGCCGATGCTCGCTTTGTGGAGGATTTGGCGGCCACGCACGGTTTGGAAGCGGTGGTCGATTACCTACCGGTTTCTTGGTCTCAAAACCTAAAATCCAAAGGAGAAAACCTACAACAAGCGGCCCGACTACTTCGTTACCGTCGCCTGGAAGAATTGCGAACCAATCGCTTGAGCAATGCCTTGGTGGTGACGGCTCATCATGCTGAAGACCAAGCAGAAACCGTTTTGATGGCCTTGTTGAAGGGAAGGGGTTTGGCTCGATTGGCGGGTTTGGTCGATACCCCCGATTTGTGGAGGCCTTGGTCGCAAGTCCGACGGGCCCAAATTCATTCCTACATCGAAAGCCATCGCCTTTGTTACCGCGAGGATCAAAGCAATGCATCGGATACCTACGATCGGAATTTTGTACGAATGCATTTGGCTCCGTTGATTAGCGAACGATTCCCGTCATGGGTCGAGGCCCTAGGACGGGAAGCCAAGGACATGGGTCGACTGGAAGAAGGACTGCGCGCATGGGAGACGCAACCAAACGAGTTGGGAATTTTAAGGGTTTTGGATTCTCCCTACGGGTCTTTTTTGTCCATGGACCAGGGTGGTCGAGCGCATCCCATGCATTCGGTGTTAGCGGACCGGGCCTGGTATACGCTGGGCGCCAACCGATCCCAGGCGGAAGCCTTGCGTGGTGCATGGGATTTGTTACCCGGCAAAAAATTAGCCTGTGGTCAAGGCATGGTTTATCGTTGCCGCAAGTCCTTGTATTTTTTTGAGAGAACACCCCTTGCATGGGATCCTGTGCCTGTGTTAAGCGGCCCGGATGCCCAATTAAAGCAGGAATTGCTCCGGGGTTGGCATCGATTGCAGTGGACCTTCGAGAACCCCTCCACCTTCGATCCGACCAAGTGGATATGGAGACCCGTCCGCTCCGGGGATTCGGGCCCGCGTTCCGAGTCTCTCTTGGAGGCCCTGGCCCGCCTGGGGGTGCCCCAGCCCCTTCGAGTGGATTGGCCGGTTTTGTGTTACCTGGATGAACCGGTTTGGTCCCCTTGGGTTGCTGGTCTTGATTTGGAGGGTGCTCTTCGCGTAACCTGGACCTGGACAGGCCCCCAGGGTCTAATTTCGTCCCATGACCCAAGACCTGGAAACGGATAAGGCCTCCCTCCCGGACGAGGACCAGGACGACCTCTACGAGCATTACCGATTGGTGGTGGATCGGGGCCAGACCCCCCTTCGCATCGATCGTTATTTGGACTTGCGCACCGCACACATTTCACGCAACCGCATTCAAAACGCTATCAAGGCCGGTTCGCTGCTGGTGAATGGTTTGGCCGTCAAGGCCAGCTACAAGGTCAAGCCCTTGGATACGGTTCAGCTGGTCTTGGCGCATCCACCCCGGGTCAAAGGTTTGATCGCCGAGAACATTCCCCTGGATATTGTTTACGAAGACGAAGCCCTGCTGGTGGTTCACAAGCCGCCCGGCATGGTGGTACATCCAGGGCACGGTCATCATCAGGGCACCCTGGTCAATGCCTTGGCCTACCTCTTGAACGACCTACCGGTCGATAACCATCCGCTCAGCGATGGGAGTCTAAGGCCGGGTCTGGTTCATCGCATCGACAAGGATACCTCGGGTCTTTTGGTGGTGGCCAAAAAAGAAAGCGCCATGACCCATTTGGCCCGGCAATTTTTTGATCACAGCATCCAGCGTACCTATCAAGCCTTGGTTTGGGGCTGTCCCGAGGCCAGCGGGACCTTTCGAGCTTCCATCGACCGGGATCCGGCCGATCGTCAGCGGATGAAAGGGTACGCCGACCACCGAAGCGGCAAGGCGGCGGTGACCCATTACCGTCGAATCGAAAATATGGGCCCCGTAAGCCTCATGGAATTTAACTTGGAAACGGGCCGAACCCATCAAATCCGGGTTCACACCTCCATGCATGGTTTTCCGATTTTTAACGATGCAACCTACGGGGGGGACGGCATCGTCCGCGGGCCTCAGCGGGGTTCGTACCGTAGTTTTGTAACCAAATGTTTGCAGGATATGCCTCGCATGGCCTTGCATGCCAAGACGTTGGGTTTTGTGCACCCGGAAACGGGCGCAGCCATGTTTTTTGATTCGGACTTGCCTTCGGATTTTGAACAGACGCACCAGGCATGGAAGGAATGGGCCGCTACGGAAGGCTAAAGAGGACCGACGGAATACACTAATTTTTTTAAATGTTATGGCAAATTTGATTTATTTACTGCGGCACGGGCAAACCGATTTTAACCTCAACGACCTGGTTCAGGGAAGTGGTCACGATACATCGCTGAACGAGACCGGTCGGCTACAGGCAGCTTTGTTTTACGACGCCTATGCCAACGAGGGATTTGACATGTTCTACTGCTCGTTGTTGCAACGAAGCCGTCAAACCCTCCATCCATTTTTGGAGGATCCCCAATACCAGCAAACCCCCCTTTTGGCCAGGGAGGGATTGAATGAATTCCATTGGGGGGATTTTGAGGGACGGCGCTTCGACGAGTTTGACGGGGTCTACCGCCAATTGGTGCAGGACTGGCGGAACGGGCAGGTGGATGCCGCACCGCCCGGTGGGGAATCGCCCAACCAAGTGGCAAGACGTATGAAACCCGTTGTGGAGGAGTTCCACCAAAGTGCCCACCAGAAGATTTTGGTCTGCTTGCATGGCAGGGCCCTTCGGCTATTGTTATGCATGTTGACCGGCCAGCCGTATTCGGCGATGGATGATTTTGATCATTCCAATCTCTGCCTCTATGTTCTCCAAAAAGACGGCGAACATTACCGTGTTATGGAAGCCAACCGCACCGACCATCTCCTGGGCAAACGGACCGGGGAGGCCCGTCGTTAGGAGACAGGTTCCGGATGATTCTCCAGGATTTGGAGAACTTGTTGGATGCAAGCTTGCATGACCTTTTTGGGCTCCTGACAAAAGCGCTGATGCAAGCGGTGGGCTAGGAGGGCGCTTACCGAAACAGCCCGGTGGCCCATGAGGCGGCTCAAACCGTAGAGCCCCGCCGTTTCCATTTCAAGATGCGTGATGCCTTGACGGCGCCCCCCAAAATCGGCCCGAAAGCCCGCCGCTTTGGCTAGCAAATCCGGATAGGCGCTCCATCCGTGGAGGTTGCGTCCTTGGGGTCCATAAAACCCGGCACAGGTCCAGTTAATCCCGGATGAGAGCCCGGCTTTTTCCATGGTATGGAGCCATAGGGGGTCGGCCGAAAAGGCGCTGGGTAGAGCAGGTGGGCGGGGTCCGTACAGGGCTTCGGCAGCGGCTTGAGCCAGCTCTTCTTCATCGGCGCGCAACGGGACCCGGTAATGGGCCAGCAAGCCATCGAATGCAAGGGCGGCCGAACTGAGCATGATTTGGCCTTCTTCGATATCTTCTTGAAGGCAGCCGGCCGTTCCAATCCGAACCAGGCTCAAAGGACGGGCCTTTTCCAAGGGACGACCGCTGCTCCAATCCAAGCGCCGGAGGGCGTCCAATTCATGCATAACAATATCCACATTGTCGGTGCCAATGCCTGTGCTGCAGACCGTGAGCCTCTGGGAACCCATCCACCCGGTATGGGTCACAAATTCTCGGCGTGAGCGCACCAATTCGACGCGGTCCCAATGCATCGAAACCTCTTGAACCCGGTCCGGATCACCGACCAGTAGAATACGGTCTGCTAGATCGTCCGGGTGAAGGCCCAGGTGGTAGACCGAGCCATCCTCGTTACGGATGAGTTCGGTTGCCGAGGGAAAATGATGAGGGTTCATAGCGTTGGGTGGAAGTCTTGGATGGAAGCGTTGGGTGGAAGGGCCAAGCGGGCCCTTTGGGTCAAAAGGTCCAGGTCTTGGGAACGCATGCATTCAAAATGACCCCGTGGGCATTGGGGATGCCCTAGTTTGCTGCAAGGCCTGCAGGGTGTGACGGTTTCAAAATATTCAGGTCCCGCATAAGGCAGGTTCTTCAAGACCGAAACCGAGGCTTGGCTACCTGTCAACGCGTTGCCCACCCATCGGAGAGCGCTGGGCGCGGGTTGAGCAAGCCAAGGATACATGCCGAATTCCGGTACGGTATTTCCCCAGACAACCAGGGTTTTGATGCCCAGCGCCGATGCCATGTGCATCAAGCCGGTATCCGGGGTCAGCAGGCAAGCGCATTGGGACAAGGCCCAGGCCGATTCCTGAAGTCCCCATTCCCCGCAGCGATGGGCCAGGTCCGATCGCCCGGCCTGAGCCTGCAGTCGTTCGGCTCGTTCCCGGTCGGTGGGCCCTCCCATGAGCAGAAGGGGACCGGGCAGGGTTCGGCACAGCGACAAGAGCTGATCCTCCGTCAAGCATTTGGTGGGATGCTGGGCGCCCAGAGCCAGGGCCATGATCGGCTGACCGGGTGCCCATCCCAGGCTTTCGTGCAGGGACGGTCCGGGGCGGGGGGTCAAGGGGAGTTCCAGCCCCAAACCATCGTCGCGCACACCCCACGGCTCCAGCATTTTTTGGTATTTCTGGACCGTATGAACGGTCTGCAGGGGTCGCTTTTTGGTCTGGACCAACCACCACTTGCCCAGGTTGTTTTTGGCCAAGGCCCAACGGGGCAGGGGCGGGCCCTTGATGCGCAAACGCAGGTACCAGCGCAAGGTGCGCCAATTGTTATGGAGGTCAATCCAGGCATCAAAGGACTGTTCGGCCAATTCTTGGAGCAAATCCTCCTCGTTCTTGTCCCATAGATGGATAGCATGGAGTCGGATGTTGGCCTCTAGCAAAGGCTCCATCCCTTTTTTGGTAACAAAATGCAAACGGACCAAGGGGAACTCCTGCTGCAACCAACGTATAACCGGGGTGCAGAGCACCACATCACCGATGGAACTTAGCCGAAGCAGGCAAAGCGCGCCGCCCCGGGTTCGAAGGCGATGAACCAATTCGTTGGGGTCCGTCAATGCCTTAGGGCAGGGGTTGAGGAACGAATTCCAAACGCGCTTGAATACCGCGGTTTTGGATCCAGGGCCGCACGTGTTGGAAGGGCCGGTACAAAGGCCCCCATTCGCTGCGACTTTGGTGTTCGGCGTAGGCCCCCGATAGTTGTCCGATGAATTCTTCGAACGGGTCTTTGACTTCGGGTAATTCCCGCAGGCGGTAGGAGGACAATTTGGCCATGCGGGCCGCACAGGCCAAGGCATCGTTGAGACCGCCCATTCGATCCACCAACCCGAGGGCCATGGCTTGCCTGCCGGTATAAACCCGACCTTGGGCCAAGCTATGGACCGAATCGGGGCTGAGGCCACGCCCCTTGGAGACCACGCCCACAAATTCTTGGTAGACCTGATCCACGCCTTCTTGGATGAGGACCCTTTCATCGGGCCGCATGCGGCGGGACAAACTCATGATGTCAGCGTAGGGGCCGGTGGTGACCCGATCCACCGTAATCCCCAATTTGTTTTTCATGAAATCGCCGACATAGGGGACCAATCCAAAGACCCCAATCGAACCGGTAATGGTGTTGGGTGAGGCAAAAATGCTATCGGCCGCGGCAGCGATATAATAACCACCCGATGCGGCAACCCCTCCCATGGAGACCACCAAGGGGATGCCGGCTTGGCGAATCAGTTGGGTCTCCCGCCAAATGATATCCGAAGCCAAGGCCGAGCCGCCTGGAGAATTAACACGCAGAACCACCGCTTTGGTTTTCTTGTCGAGGCGGGCTTTGCGAAGGGCTTCGCTGATCCGGTCGCCACCCATTTGTCCATCCCCGCCCTCACCGCTCACGATATCGCCTTCGGCATAGATGATGGCGATTTTGTCTTTGGTTTCTTTGGTGGCAGGGGCGGCGCCTGGCAGGGTTTTTTGATCCTTTTCGTCCAAACTGCTGAAGTATTCATCGGCCGTTACCAAGCGCAGTTTGTCGATGGATTTGGCCTTGGTGCGGCGCTGCATCCAGGTCAAGACTTGGTCCCGGTACATTAAGCTGTCCACGAGGCCCGCCTTGACGGCTGAGGCAGCATTGCGCACGATGGCATCGGCAGCCATCCGCCGCAAAGTATCCGGATGCATGGCTCTGTTCTTGCCAAGGTGGTTGAGCATCTCGGCATAAACCCCTTGAATCAAAGCGTTTTGTTGGAAACGATTTTCATCGGAAAGGTTCTCGCGCACCAACATTTCACCGGCGCCTTTGAATTTGCCAACACGAATTAATTCGATTTCCATATCCAATTTCTCAAACATCCCTTTGAGAAAAACAGGCTCGGTGGCCAAGCCGTTCAGCATCGCCATTCCGGTGGGCACCATGCAGAGGGGTTTGGCCATGGAAGCCAAAAGCAAAGTGCCCTGGCTATAGGATTCGGCGTGGGCGATGACCCATTTGCCACTGCGCTTGAAGCGTTCAAGACCTTCGCGGACCTGGTCGCGCTGGGTCATGTCCCCCTGCACTTCGTTGAGATCCAAAAAGACCCCCTGAATCTTGGGGTCCTTGGCGGCATGGTGAAGGACCACCAAAAGTTCCTGCACCGAAACCCCTTCGTTGGATTGAAAATTCATCCAATCGAAATTGGACAAGGGGTTTTCGCTGCTGCGTTCAACCAAAGGCTTCTCAAGGCGCAAGTGAAGAATGGACCCTGATTCAACTTCGAAGGAGGAACCGCCCCCACCGGAGGCGGCAATGCCGGCGATGATCACCACCACGATGAGGAAGCCCAGGATTTGGAAAAGGAAAAGGCCCAGCATGGTGGCCAGGACGGTTCTAAAAAATGATTTCATGGATTCGATTTAAAAAAAGAAGGTTGAAGAAGTGTCAAAAGTGGGGGTGGTTATTTATTTAGGGCCTGGATTCGATGGTCTTGATACAGCGAGCCAAGTCAAATAAAAACGACCAAGTCAAAGGTAAACGATATCATGCATCGCAAAGCAATCATAGGGCTGGGTAGCAACCTGGGCGACCGGTACGACAACCTCCAAAAGGCCCTTCAATGGCTGGAGAATGTGGTTGCTCCGCCCTTGGCAGCCTCCTCCGTCTGGGAGTCGGAACCTTGGGGTTACCAAAGCACCCATCCCTACCTCAACAGGGTCGTTATCCTATCCACCGATCTGGAGCCAAAGGCCTTGCTTCGGGTCTTGCTGGGAATTGAACGGCGAATGGGGCGGGATCGGCAGGCCGAACGCGGAACGGCGGATCGTCCCATTGATTTGGACCTTTTGGGCATGGAAGACCTGGTGGTGACCGAAGACGGTCCCGATGCGTTGGTTTTGCCCCACCCCCGCATGCACCTAAGGCGATTTGTCTTGGAGCCTCTCAACGAAGTTTGGCCCCGCTGGGTTCACCCGGTTTTGGGTCAAAGGGTCGAAGAATTACTCAAAAACTGCACGGATACCTCGGTCCCCGTCCGGGTGGAGCCTGTCGTCGGCGGAATGGAAACCCTGGCCTAAGCCAGCAGGCATGGCGAAAGGATCCCAACGCAAGTACATCGTCATTGAAGGCAATATCGGGGCCGGCAAAACGACCTTGGCCACTCGGCTCGCCGCCGATTGGGGCATGCCCCTTCTTCTCGAGAAGTTTTTGGACAATCCTTTTTTGCCCCTTTTTTACCAAAATCCAGAGCGTTACGCTTTTTCAACCGAAACGGCCTTTTTGGCCGAGCGCTATCGGCAGATGCACGAAGAGATGGAGGCGTTGGATTGGAAGAACCAGGGCTTGGTCGCCGATTATACCTTCTACAAAAGTCTGGTTTTTGCATCCAAGACCTTGGCCCCCCAAGAGGCGGGTCTGTTCCGGGATCTTTTTGGCATCGTGAATCGGCAGCTACCCCAACCGCAGCTATTGGTCTATTTGAGCAGCCCTCCGGCCCGTTTGATGAGCAATATCCAGTCCCGTGGCCGGGATTTTGAGCAAAGCATCACCCCGGAATACCTGGCGGAGGTCGAGGGCTCCTACCGGGATTTTTTGGCTCAAGCAGGGGGACTTCGTTGCCTATGGGTCCATTGGGACGAGGGGGTGGACTTGCAGGCCGAAGAAGATCGGTATCAGCGTTTCAAGGAGTTGTTAAGCGGAGATTTTCGGTACGGACTAACGACGGTCAATCTGGGGGATCTTTGAACGTGAACAGCCCCAAATTCCTCTTCCTTGGCTTTATTTTGGGCCATGCTTAGAAATTGGCTTGCCTTGAGGTCCATGTTAGCCGCCGCTCCTGTTGGGGGGCTTTTCATGGCGCTTTGGATTTACTTCGGCGGCCTATCGATGGTCTCGGCCCAAGGCACGGGGTCCTTGGGAGGTGTGGTCACCGATGGCGATGACAAACTCCCCTTGATTGGGGTCAATGTGGTGATCAAAGGCAGCAGCTTGGGGAGTTCCTCCAACCTGGATGGACGATACCTCTTGAGCAAAATCCCCACCGGGACCTACCAGGTGGAAGTGACCTACCTGGGTTACGAAAAAAAGGTTTTTACAGGAATTCGAATTCGTCCCAACCAAAACGAAACCCTCAACATCGTCCTCCGGCGATCGGCCGTCACCATGGACCAGGAAGTGGTGGTGGTGGGGGACAAACCCTTGATCGATTTGGAGCAGACCCGGACCGAACAACGGATTGGCCAGGAAAGCATCGAGGCGGCCCCATCGCGTTCGCTTCAATCGGTCTTGAACACCCAGGCAGGCGTGATGCTGAATCCCGAAGGTCTGAGCATACGCGGCGGTCGGACCTACGAAACGGCTTTTGTTATCGACGGGGTTTCGGCGACCGACCCCTTGGCCGGTACGGGTTTTGGTATCGACTTAGGTACCAATTCCATTGACAAAATGGAAATCGCCACCGGTGGCGGTGATGTGGCCCAGGGCGATGGTTCAGCGGGGATTGTCAGGACCCGGACCCGTTCCGGCGGGGATCGATGGGCTTATTCCCTGACGGCCCGTTCGGATCGGTTGGGCGTTAACAACAACTGGAATTCGGTATGGAACAACCAGGTCTACGAGGGCACCCTGGGTGGCACGATTCGTGGGCTCTTCAAGCAACCCCTCCGTGTTTTTACCTCGTTCAAGGGGACGTTTGATGATCAGTATTTTCGAACCCCCGCCCAGCAAGTCAAATCGTCGCTGTACCCCACCACCGGCCTATCACCGATGCAGGATAATCGCTGGGCAGGCATGCTCAAGCTGGATTACGCCTTTCATCCCGGACTGCGATTGAGCGGAACCTATCTGCGTTCCCTGACCATCAATCAGGATGTCAACATGCTTCGCATTATTGGGAACGATGCACCCTTCTTGCCCGGGTATCAATTTGAATTTGCCTTGCAACCGGATAACGCCCTGACCTATACCCACGATACCAACCTCGAAAGCCTGCAACTCAATCACACCACCTCCAAGCGCTTTTCCTATACCGTCAATGCCTCCCGTCTTTACGTCCGACTGCGGGCGGATGCCAACGGAAGGGACTGGCGCCCGGACGAAGTGGACTCGGAGTTTGATCCCAATTCCATCGTCACCTTTCCGGTGACCTATTTTAATCCCGGGGATTCCCAAGTCTTTGTAAACCCGGGACCGGGTCTTTACAACAACGGGGGCATCGGAACCCTTTGGCACGACCATTATGTTCTGGAGTACACGGTGAAGGCCTCCGGTAATTATTACTACAACTCGCGGGGTGATCGCTTGATTTTTGGGGGAGAATTCAAAGACCAGGATTTGCAATGGATTGACATTATCCGTCCTTGGATTGGGGCTCCTATTCCGTTGGCGGACGGGACTTTTTCCCAAAGTTTTCGTTTGGGTGATTACAGCGATGTTTGGAGGGTTCAGCCCAAGAGGGGGGCCTTTTTTGTTTCGAACAAACTCAAATACCTGGGCTTGGTCGCCGAAGCCGGTCTGCGTTTGGAATATTGGATGCCGGGCTCCTTTGTTGACAACGCGGTTGGGGATGCCCGATCCCCCATCCGGGACGAAATCCGGGCCGATTACCTTGAGAATACTTTTAATGTTATGGGCCTTCGAACCAAGGCTCGTCTGCTCCCCAAGCTTTCGGCTTCTTTTCCAATTCGCGAAAACCAGGTTCTTTACTTTAATTACAACCATGCCATGGTGATGCCGCATCCTAGCTGGATGTATCAGGGCCTGAATCCATTGTACCAGGATCGATCGGTCTTGGCCCGGGTTGGCAATCCGGACCTTAACCCCGAAATGGATATTTCCTACGAGATGGGGCTGCGGACCCAGTTAACGCCCAACGATGCCCTCACGGTAACGGCCTATTGGAAAGACAAATACGATTTTATCACCGCGGCCTCGACCCAGATTCGGGATTTTACCGGCCGGGAAGTCACGCGGACCCTTCGAATTAATTCGGATTATGCCCGCATTCGGGGCTTGGAATTGGGTTATTTCAAGCGGATTGGGAATTGGTTCCAGTCCCAAGTATCCGCGGCTTACATGGTTGCCCGTGGTCAGAGTTCTTCGGCGAGCGAGGCCTTGACCTCCATCCTGAATACCGGTAATCGGCAGGATACCAAAGAGACTTTTTTGGCTTGGGATGCACCTTACGATATCAAAGGCAATGTGATTCTGACCTTGGACCGCAAGCGGGGTTTGTGGGGGTCCTCTTTTCTCAACCATTGGTCTTTGTACCTGGAGGGGGTGCTTCGTTCCGGCCGACGCTATACGCCGTTTACTTTTCAAGGAGTGGAGCCTGTTTCGGGTCGTCCGATCTACGAGAGAGATCCCCGTCCCGAGGCTTTGTGGTCCGCTTTGGGAGAGGGTCAGCGCTGGATGGATTTTTCGGTGCGCAAATGGTGGAACAAAGGGGATTTTCGTTGGGAATTCTCATTGCAGGTGACCAATCTCATGAATCGCTTGAACGCCATCATTCCCAATCCGGTGACCGGAAGAGCTTGGGAGCCCGGCGACCCGGTGCCTTCCAGTTGGCGGGACCCTGCCTTTTTGGATCCTCGCGATGCGCGCTCCCGCGGTTTACCCCCTGACAACCCGGCCCGCTTCATGGCTCCAAGGCATTTTATGTTGGGGATAGCTCTCAAGTACCGTTGAGTTTCTGGCGCGGCGACTACCGGGGCTTGGGCTTGGCGCTACCCTCCGCGCCCTTGGGGGTCGATCAACCCGTGCCGGATTGGTCCGGGATAAAAGTTTCTTGTCTTAACAAGCTTCTCCTGGAAGAATGGGGCATGGGTTCGGATATCATCGACGGGGGCGATGTTGAGCGTTGGATGAAGCAGGCCCCGCATCCCTTCGCCATGGCCTATGCGGGTCATCAATACGGGCATTTTACGATGTTAGGAGACGGAAGGGCCTTGCTCGTTGGCGAATGGCAGAATGCCTCCAACCAATGTTACGATATTCATCTCAAGGGGAGCGGTCCCACCGCCTTTGCGCGCCGTGGGGATGGTCAAGCGACCTTGCGTTCCATGTTGCGAGAATTCCTGATTAGCGAAGCCTTGCATGGATTGGGTGTGCCCACAACCCGTTCTTTGATGGTTTTGGAAACCCCTCACAAGGTCTGGAGGGATTACGATCAAAGGGGGGGTGTCCTGGTTCGCGTTGCTCCTCACCATGTTCGAATTGGCACATTGGAATACGCCATCCGCGCTTTGAATCCGGATGACTACGCCCTCTATGCCGGGGCGGTCCTTCAAAGAACGACCCAATGCTGGGCGAAGGAACCATCCTTGGGTCCAGAAAAGAGTCTTTATACACCAAGTTCTTGGCGTCCAGAGGCGGTTGTGGCCTTCTTTGAGGACTGGTCTCTCCGTCAAGCCGAGCTCATGGCGCACTGGATGCGCATTGGCTTTGTGCACGGAGTACTTAATACCGATAACATTAGTTTGCTTGGGGTGACGATGGACCTGGGCCCCTGTGCCTTTGTGAATGCCTACGATTTAAACCGAAGCTTTAGTTCCATTGATACGCAGGGTCGTTACGCTTGGGGTCACCAAGTGGAGGTGATGGAATGGAATGCGAGTGTTTTGTTATCGTGTCTTTTGCCTTTGTTAGCGGATGATGGAAACACGACGAATGCGATGCCGGTGGCCAGGGGGCTTTTGGATCGTTTTCGAACCCAATGCCAGGAGGCCCAGACAAGGATGCACTGTCGAAAGTTGGGCTTGGATCCTGCCAAGGGTCTTGGGGACGATCGCGTTCCGGCCTTGGTGGAAGAGTGGCAGTCGTGGTTATCGGTCCATCAGCCTGATTATGCCTTGGTCTATTTGGAATTAGAAAAAATCCTTGCGGAGACGTTGGAGGGAGGGACCTCCAAGGATTCGGGGTCTTCGCTGGATTTCGACTCCATCTTCAGTGCAAATCCTCAGAGCCTTCCCTCGGGGGCATGGTTATCAGGTTGGTTAAGGGCATTGGGGGAATCCGATGGGGGGCCTTCCGCTGCTTTGCATCGTATGCAGGATAACAACCCCTCCTTTATTCCCCGGAACCACTGGGTGGAACAGGCTCTGGACGAAAGGGTTCTGCATGGAAGCTCCGGATTGTGGGATGAACTTAGGACCGCGATGGAGAATCCGTACCAACGCCACGATCGATACAGGCACTTGAATCAATCGCCCCAACACGGTGATGCGGGGTATCAAACGTTTTGTGGAACCTGATCGGGGGGAGCGGGTCTCATCCCATGGCCCGCCGTGCAGCCTCCCAAAAAAGAATCCCTGCACATACCGAGACATTGAGGCTGTGTTTGGAACCCCATTGGGGAATCTCAAGGGCCCCATCGCAGAGGGCTAAGAGGTTCGAGTCTACGCCATCGACCTCGTTTCCAAAGACGAATGCCAAGGGTTGTTTCCCGTCCCAAACCCACTCGGTTAGGAATACCGACGGTTCGGCTTGTTCGACGGCCACCAGGGTGTATCCTTCGGATCTCAAATGAATCAGGGCCTCCTCTGGATGCTCCCATCCCCTCCAGGGCACCGTTTTTTCGGCTCCCAAGGCGGACTTGTGGATATCCCGGTGGGGGGGATGGCCGGTGAAGCCACAGAGAATCAGTTCTTTGAGCGCAAAGGCATCGGCACTTCGGAAAATACTCCCGACATTCTGCAAACTACGCAGGTTGCATAGCACAGCCACGACAGGAATTTTGGGGTTATTTTTGAACTGGTCCAGGTCAGGTCGGTTCAGTTCGGGCATGGTCTTGAGGCGCACGGTATCGTTTTGGGGGTCTTGGACGAAATCAACCAAACCTACGAAGCCGGGGCCGTTTCCTCAAGCACCCATTCGATTCCATCGCCCCCTGGGGCCCCTTCCCGAGTCGATCCAATCTTCGTCCATAACCCTTTCCAGATATGTCGGCCAAGTCCGCTAGCGAAACGCCCTTGATGAAGCAATACGCCCAAATCAAGGCTCGTTACCCAGGGGCACTTCTGCTTTTTCGGGTGGGGGATTTCTACGAGACCTTTGGGGAAGATGCAGTCCAATGTTCCAAAGTCCTGGGCATCACCCTGACCAAACGCGCGAACGGAGCAGCCTCCGAAACAGCCCTAGCGGGTTTCCCCCATCATTCTCTGGATCAGTACCTGCCCCGTTTGGTGCGATCCGGCCTGCGGGTGGCGGTTTGTGATCAAACCGAGGACCCCAAGGCCGCCAAAGGAATCGTCAAAAGAGAGGTGACCGAATTGGTTTCTCCCGCCGTTGCTTTTAGCGATTCGTTGCTGGACCATTCTCGTAACAATTATTTGGCGGCGGTGTATATCGCAGCTGGAGGCCTGGTGGGCTTGGCCTTTTGCGACGCCAGCACCGGTTCTTTTCAGGCAACGCAGGTGGACCCGGATCAGGCGATCGGCCTGCTTCAACGGTATGCGCCCCGCGAAGTTCTGGGCAGCAAACAAGGAAAGACAGCGTTAAAAGCCCAGTTTGGTGAAGCATGGGCTTGGCAGTGGTTGGAGGATTGGGTATGGGAAAGCGATAGTGCACGCCAAAGAATCGAACGACAATTTCAAAGTCGTTCCATCAAGGGCTTTGGACTGGAAGGCATGGATGCCGCCCTCATGGCGGCCGGAGCCGTTCTCCATTACCTGAACGAAACCCGTCGAGATGGCCCCTTGCCTTTGGTGGGTTTATCCAGGTTGGACCCCGGGGAGTCCCTGTGGATGGATCCCTTTACCCTCAAGACGTTGGAATTACTGGAACCCCAACAAAGCGGGGGGATGTCTTTGGCAACGTGCCTGGATGACGCTGTTACGCCGATGGGGCAACGACTGCTTCGGCGTTGGTTGGCCTTCCCATTGCGCTCCCTCGAGGCAATCGAAGAACGATTGCGGGTGGTGGATTACCTGGTAGCGCATCCAGTGATTTGCGAGGAGCTCCGCAGGGTCTTGGAAGGGGTCGGGGACTTGGAGCGTATGGCGGCCCGGGTCGGGGTTTTGCGCTGTGGACCCCGTGAAATGGTTCAGGTAGCTCGTTCCCTCGAGGCGGCTTCTGCGATCTGCGACCTGCTCAAGTCCGGGGATGCGTCGGCCCCCTGGCAGCCCTGGTTGCAGGGAATGGATCTCTGCGAGGACTTGAAGGATCGTATTCATAACACCTTGAGCGATAACGCTCCTGCTCTTCTTTCCAAAGGGGGGGTCATCCGGGAGGGCTATCATCCTGAATTGGATGAGCTTCGCTCCTTAAAAGAAGACGCCAAGGGCACCATGCAACAAATGGTTCAGGACGAGATCCAAAGAACCCGCATTCCCTCCCTCAAAATCAATTACAACCAGGTCTTTGGGTTTTATTTGGAAGTAACCCACGCCCACAAAGACAAGGTTCCTTTGAATTGGATCCGAAAGCAAACCTTGGTCAATGCCGAACGGTACATTACGCCCGAATTGAAGGCCTTCGAAGAAAGGTACTTGACGGCGGACCATCGTATGCAGGAATTGGAATCGTCGCTTTATATCGAGCTCCAACATCAGGCATCCAAGGAGGTGCCCCGCTTGCAGCAGACGGCTTCCCTCCTTGCTTCGTTGGATGTTCTTTTGGGCTTTGGGAATCTGGCTCTTCAGCGGGATTACCACCGACCCCAACTTCGTCCACATGCGGGTATCCGTGTTCAGGCTTTGCGTCATCCTGTTCTGGAGCGCCTCTTGCCGGCATCGCAGCCTTATGTCCCCAACGACCTTGACCTGCATCCCGAAAAGGAACAAATTTGGATGATTACCGGGCCCAACATGGCGGGCAAGTCCGCATTGTTACGGCAAACGGGGTTGATGGTGGTGATGGCACAGGTCGGCTGCTACGTGGCCGCCCAATCGGCCGAAATCGGCTTGGTGGATAAGTTGTTCACACGGGTTGGGGCCTCGGATAATTTGGCGGCCGGTGAATCCACGTTCATGGTCGAAATGCAAGAGATGGCAACCATTTTGCATCATATGACGGGCGAAAGTCTTTTGTTATTGGATGAAATTGGTCGTGGCACATCCACCTACGACGGGATCAGCCTGGCTTGGGCTGTAGCAGCCTATTTGCACGAGCATCCCCGGCTACGGCCTCAGACCCTTTTTGCAACCCATTACCATGAACTCAATCGGATGGCCTCCCTCTATCCACGCATGGCCAATTACCATGTGTCGGTGGCCGGTGAAGGGGATCATTTGCAATTTCTTCGAATTCTTCGGCCCGGAGGCTCCTCCCATAGTTTTGGATTGCATGTCGCCCGCATGGCCGGCGTACCACCCGCTGTCTTGGACATGGCTCGGACGGTCTTGGCAGGCCTCGAAGCCGGTCGGGATATCCCGGGTTCAGATCCGGATACCCCAAGCGCAGGTTCCCGTTCGACCCGCCCCCTACAATTGCAATTGTTTGAACCCGGTGATCCGGCCGAACATAATTTGGCTACCGCCTTGCGTCAATTGAATATCAACGATTTGACCCCGCTCGAGGCCTTGCATTGGTTGGCCGAACAACAAACGCGGTTGGGTCGCAAGTCCCAAGCCTAGGTTTATTCCAGGTCTTCTTCGTCCCAGTCCAGGGGATGGAGGCGCAGCGTGCTATCCGGGACCGCCAGATGGCGATAAACCGAGGGGCGCAGCCCCACATCTCGACGGGCGGAGTCTTCGACCGGCAACCAACCTCGACGACAAAAACGATCCCTGATGGCGGAATAAATCCCGTTGCGAGGCGACACCTTGCCATCGGGCTCTAACAAATGTTGAAGAACCCGGGGTCGCGGTACCAGACCCGCCAGAAAAACACATTGAATGGGGTCAAGTTCCGAAGGGGATTTATCAAAATAATGACGCGATGCTTCCCCAATCCCCCAGACATTTTCGCCAAATTCAATCACATTCAGGTAGACCTCCATCATGCGGGTTTTGGTGGTTAGCCGTTGATTTTCGATCAGCCAAGTCAACAAGAACTCTTCGGATTTGCGAGCGATGGTTTTGCGTGGATGCAAGAAGACATTTTTGACGAGCTGCATGGTGATGGTGCTGCCCCCGCGGGCAAATTTGCCTTGTCGGTAGTTCTGGGCAAGGCTGCGGCGAAATGCTTCGGGATAAAAGCCTTTGTGTTGATAGAAATCCCCGTCTTCTCCCGTCATAACAGCCTGTTGCATGGCCAAAGGGATGCGATCCAAAGGGGTGTAGGAGGGGTTGCCAGGGCCTACGGTGATGCTTCGTTGGGGCTGTCCATTGCGCATGACGGTATGTTCAAAGGGACCGTTCATTCGACGTAAATCGGTGGATCCCATACGGATGATTTGGAAGCCTTTTTGATCCAAGGCACTGCGAAGTCGGCATTGTTGCGGGGCTTGGTCCTCGAGTTGCAGTGAAAAGCGGAAGCGTAGCCGACCTCGTGCTTGCATTCCGCGGGTTTTGTCAAAGAGGCCCTGCGGCAGGCTGGCCAGAAAAACGGTTGCGGGGCTCCAAGCGGTGGTCAAACGCAAATCCCATCGAGCGTCAGGTCCCCGATTGGCCAGGGCATAGACCCGAACCGGCAGGCGGTTCATCCGAAAAACCGTGCCGCTATCCACTTCCACGAAGTCGGCCCCGGCTCGTCCTTTGAAACGGCCTGACAAAAGAGGCAGATGGACGGCATCGGCCGAAAGCCGTGGATGCTGGACTTGGATTCCGGTAGCTCTTCCATGGGCATCCCAACTCAAGACACCCTTTTCCATAACAAATTCCTTGATTGTCAGAATACTCTCGCCCAACCCCAACGTCAGCCCTAGTTTCCGCTGGACCCAAGGCACAAAAAATGTTGCCTGACCCAAGGGAGTTAACCGCAGGGTCCCGGTGATGCTGCTTCGGTCCAATGTCCCTTGGAGTCGCACAGCACCGCTCTCCTGATTCTCTCGAACCTTCAATCGACCGTTGATTTGGTTGCTTTGATACGTCAAAAAGGGCAGACCCAAGCTGGTCATTAAGGTGTCGTTCCGGTACGATACATACGAGTCTTTGATTTGAAAATCAGGGGGTAGGCGATCCAATACCAGGGTTGCAAAGTCGTAAATCCTTTGGTTGATCGGGGATTTTGGGTTGGTTTCCGATACCATGGAATCTTGGGTTGGCTTTAGGAGAGGACAAATGTTACAGACGGACTCCGTTTGTACGGTGTGCAGCCGAAGCCCTTTTAGGTGCAGGGCTTGCATACGAATTTCTCCAGCCAGAAGTCGTAACAAGGCCGGCTTGGCTGTCATCTCCGCCACGATGACCAAGGGCTTCTGTTGATAAGTCACCGCCAAATCATGGATTTGTAGGGTCGCAAATCCACTGAATTCCAGTCGCTTCGATGTTAATTGATAGCCTAGATTTTCGGAACGTTGGATGGCTTGTTTCCAAGCATAATCCAACAAGCGTTGCCGCAGACTGAACCAACCCAGAAGTCCCATCCCTAACAACAGTCCCAACACGATGAGGGAAAACCAAACTCGGCGCCGCAAGCGGCCGGACCTCGATAGCAAAGGCATGCCCGACTTAGCGTTCAAAAAATCGACCTTCGTAGGGTTGCAATGTAATGTTGGCTGGCAAAAGTTCCGGTCCACTTGGGGCGGGGCTGTTGAGGGGGCCGGCCAGGGCGCAGGTCCAGGGTCCAGTACGCAACGCAGGTGGTACGTTGTAGGTGACCGCGCGGTTCCTCACATTGATGATGGCCAACGTGGTATCCAATCCGACTTGCTTCTGGAGGCAAACCAGATCCGGGTGGGGGTAGGACAGCGTGCTTCCGTAGCGAACCGAAGGGTGGGCTTGGTACCAAGCCATCAGCCGGCGATAAGCCGTTTGCATAGGCTGATTTTGGTTCCAAGGAATGGGTACCCGGCTAAAAAAAGGAAGATTCTGCGCGATACCGACCTCCTGGCTTCCGTACAGGAGCTGAGGCCCACCGCCCATCAGCGACACCGAAGAGGCGGCGAGGGCCCCGTTCAGGCCTCCGAACAAGACCACGGGGGTGGCGTCCCAGGCCGATTCATCGTGGTTGGTGGTGAATTGCAGCCAGGCTTTGGTCGGTGGGCTGTTTTGGGACTGGTTCAGTCGAGCGTTGAGATAAACCGAAGGATTTTGGCCCTGCCAAACTTGCTTGAGTGCGTTGTAAGTGGACCAGCCAAAGTTGAGATCAAAGTCGGCCTGGAAATGATCGGAGCGACTGCCTTCGGCAAAGAGAATCAGGCGTCGGCCGGGGATGGACCGCAGGCGTGCCCAGGCTGTTTCCCAAAAATCAAAGGGCACCCCGTCCGCATAATCGCAACGGAAACCGTCGATATTGGCTTGGTAGATCCAATAGAGCATGGCGTCCAGCATGGCATCGCGCATGGATTGGTTGGAATAATTCAAGTCCGCTACATCCAGCCAATTGGTTCCGGGGGGGTGCACTACTTGGCCTTGGTTGTTTTGGGTGTACCACCCATCGTTGGCCATCCAGGGGTGATCCCAGGCCGTATGATTGGCGACCCAGTCCATCAGGACCGCCATACCCCGAGCATGGGCCGCATTGGTGAGGCTGCGTAAATCCTCCAAGGTTCCGTATTCCGCCCCCACCGCCTTGAAATCCCGAACACAATACGGTGAATTGATGCCTTTGAGCACGCCGACGGGATGCAAAGGCATCAGCCATAACACATTGACACCTAGTAATTTGATAGAATCCAGGCGATCAATCACCCCTTGAATCGTGCCGGCCGAACTAAAGGCGCGCAAATTGACTTCGTACATGACCATATCCCTGGTATCGGGAACCCCTCCAAACGGTGTGCCATAGGCGGGGTAAGGCGGCAGGGGGTCTTGAGGCAAGGGAAGGGATGTGTTATCTCGACAAGCATTCAAAAGGAAAACCAGAACCAAAAGCGTAGGCAAGGCCCAACGACCCCGAACGCCTGCAGGTTTTCCTATTTGTAACATAGAGCAAAATAATCCAGGGCGCGGTCGTTTAAGGGGGCAATCGGGTAATCCTCGGAACGGATCCGGCTTACGAGGCCTGTATTCGCTTGGCGCAAATTGCGTCTGTTGAGGCGATTGGCTAAATCATAAGGAACTTGCAACCAGCGGCGAGGCAATCGGTGCTGCAGATTCAGGAAATCCCAGCGAGTCAGCTTTTGCACCGAGGTTTTGTTTTGTTCGTAGTATTCCATAACAACGGAATTCCCAAAAACGCCTTGAAGGTCCACCCGGCCAAAAACCGATTCCAGCAATTGCTTCATGGAGGTCGGATCGTATTCCCGAACATGCCAAGGATTGCGGGTCAAAGACATGAGGCGGTTGGGGGTGGTCAGCAAAAGCACCCCGCCTGGTTTTAGAACACGATGAATTTCCTTCAAAAAGGCCAGATCATCCTCCAAGTGCTCAATGACCTGAAAAGTGACCACGGCGTCAAACTGGTTGGAGTTGATACCTCCCAACGGGGGAAAGGTGGCTTGCATAACGCGGGCTTGGGGCGGTATGTGCAGGTTGGGTACGGGGTGTTTGTCCACGCCCAGGTATTGATCGCAGTGTTTGGCCAAGAGAGCCATTCCGTACCCTTCACCGCAGCCCAATTCAAGAACCGAACCCTTCATGTACGGTACAGCCGCGAGGTAGGCGGCCATATGCCGTTGGTAGATGGGGTTCTCGGAAGCATCCTGCGCCGAAGAGCGCTCTGCAGTTTGAATAGCCATAGGGCGTTGGGGTTCTGGGGTGACAGGCCAAAGATAAAGGGCCCCTAGAGATCGCTGCACCGCAGGGTCACCCGGGATGCAGGGATGCGCAAGGTCGAGCTGCCTTGGGGCAGTTGGATCGGGGGGTTGGTTTTGGTAAGGCCCACTTCAAAGGTCCATTCCGGCCATTCGGCCTTGAATACCCTCAATATATCGCTCACCACCTCTTCCAAAAGATCGCGCGGTTGGCTGTAAACCGTTTCGGCCAAGGCCTGCATGCGGGCATAGTCCGGCCAGGCCTTGCCCAGAAGAGTCGGCTGTGCCAAGAGGCCATTTTGATTTGATGGGGCCGTTCGACGGGCGATCAGGTCCAGGACAAATCGATTGCCAGTCACTTTTTCGTCGGGGTACAGGCCGTGGAAGCCGTTGAATTCGATACCTAACAGGGCAATCTCCGCCATACACTCAGGATTGAAGCCCGAAGGTCTTAAATTTGCAGCGAATTCCCAACTGAAAAGAATCTTTTGGTCCAACCACCCTCCCCCTAATCATGCGCACCGACACCTACCAGCACCCGGATCATTACCTCATGGACGAATTGTTAACCGATGAGCACCGCCTGATCCGCGACAGCGTCCGTCAATACGTCAAAAAGGAATTGAGTCCCATCATCGAGGACTATGCCCAGCGGGCCGAGTTCCCCAAACATATCATCCCTCAACTGGGCGCCATCGGAGCATTTGGCCCTTCCTTGCCTGCTGAATACGGCTGCGGGGGCATGGATCAAATCAGTTACGGCATCATCATGCAAGAATTGGAACGCTGCGATTCCGGTATTCGTTCCACGGCTTCGGTTCAGGGTTCTTTGGTGATGTACCCCATCTACAAATTCGGTTCCGAAGATCAACGCCGCAAATACCTTCCCAAATTGGCCACCGGCGAATGGATGGGCTGTTTTGGCTTGACCGAACCCGACCACGGGTCCAACCCCGGCGGGATGACCACGAATTTTGTGGACAAAGGGGATCATTACCTCCTGAACGGCGCCAAAATGTGGATTTCCAACGCCCCCTTTGCGGATATCGCCGTGGTTTGGGCCAAGGACGAGGCCGGCAAAATTCGCGGCCTAATCGTGGAGCGTGGTATGGAAGGATTCACCACCCCCGAAACCCATAACAAATGGTCGCTGCGCGCCTCGGCCACCGGCGAATTGGTCTTTTCCAATGTCAAAGTCCCGAAGGAGAATCTTCTACCCAACATAAGCGGCCTCAAAGGCCCCTTGGGTTGTTTGGATTCGGCTCGTTTCGGCATCGCCTGGGGTGCTTTGGGCGCCGCCATGGATTGTTACGATTCAGCCAAGCAATACGCCTTGCAGCGGATTCAGTTTGATAAACCCATCGCATCCTTTCAGTTAATCCAAAAGAAACTGGCCGAGATGCTCACCGAAATCACCAAAGGCCAATTGCTCTGCTGGCGCTTGGGGGTTCTCAAAAACGAGGACCGAGCCACGACGGCTCAAATTTCAATGGCCAAGCGGAACAGCGTGGAGATTGCATTGAACATTGCCCGGGAGGCCCGGCAAATCCATGGCGGCATGGGCATCACCGGCGAGTACCCGATCATGCGCCACATGATGAACCTGGAATCGGTGGTGACCTACGAAGGAACCCACGATATTCACCTGCTCATCACCGGCATGGATCTCACCGGGATCTCGGCTTTCCGTTAAAGGTCCTTTTTGGTCTCGTTCTTCCTTTATTGATCGACCTCTCATGCCCATGAAAATCCTCGCCCCTTCGGTTTTATCCGCTGATTTTGGCCGTTTGGCCGAGCAGATCCAAAAGGTGGAGGAGGCAGGTGCCGATTGGTTGCATTTGGATGTGATGGACGGGAATTTTGTGCCGAATATCAGTTTTGGCCAACCGGTGGTACGGGCGATTCGTGCCGTCACTTCGTTGCCTTTGGATGTTCATTTGATGATCGAAGATCCGGGTCGTTACGTGGATTCCTTTGCGGATGCGGGGGCTCAGACCCTGACCATTCACTTGGAGGCTTGCATTCATTTGCATCGTAACATTCACCAAATCAAAGCAAGAGGGCTCTCCGCAGGGGTGGCCATCAATCCCCATACCCCCGTTGAGGCCCTGCTTCCTGTTTTGGGTGATTTGGACTTGGTTTGCCTCATGTCGGTGAATCCTGGCTTTGGGGGGCAGTCGTTTATCCCGTCCACCATGCAAAAGTTGGCCTCCCTGGCCAGGTACCGACAGCTTCAAGGTCTAGGCTTTCGGATCGAAATAGACGGTGGTGTGGATTTGCACAATGCTGGTGCCTTGGCGGAGGCCGGGGCCGATGTTTTGGTCGCCGGAAATTCGGTTTTTGGCCAGCCAGATCCGGCTGCTGCCGTGCGATCGTTCAAAGCCCTCTGGGGTTGAAAAGATCAACCTTGGGGAAGGGGATCCTGTGTTTGCTGTTCAGCAGCGTTTTGTTTTTGTTTTCAAGGCCGTCACTTGCTGCGGTGACCCAACAACTTGTGGGAGATAGTGCGACCCTGAGGGGTCAAGTGGTGGATCGAGATAACAAAGCATTGCCCGGGGCGACCGTGGGCGTTTTGGGAACAGCCTTGGGCACCAGCGCCGATTCCAAGGGTCGCTTTGTGTTGCGGGTTCCGGCCTTAACGCCCTTGAACTTGGAGGTTCGTTTTTTGGGCTACAAAACCCAGCAACGAAACCTTTCGTTGCGCCCCGACGAAAATCTCCCCATGCGTTGGCAATTGGAGCCGTCGGTGGTGGATTTGGGGCAGGGGGTACTCATCGAAGCCGATCGGGAGCGTGCCCCCGGTTTGGCCAAAATTAACCCCTTGGTCAGTCGGCGTTTGGCCAACCCCAGCGGGAATTTTGAAACCATTCTCCAGGCTTTCGGGGCCAGGTCCCAGCAAGAATTTTCTTCGCAATACCAGGTTCGAGGCGGGAATTACGACGAAAATCTGACCTACCTCAACGGGATCGAATTGTACCGGCCGGTGTTGATGCGCAGCGGTCAACAAGAGGGGCTGAGCTTAATCCACCCGGATTTGGTGGAGCATATTCATTTTTCGGCGGGTGGTTTCGAGGCCCGCTACGGGGACAAGATGAGTTCGGTTCTGGATGTGACGTATCGGCAACCCCGCTACGCAACGGGTACCGTTCAAGCGGGTTTAACCGGGGTATCGTTGGCGGCCGAAGGCTTGATGGGCAACGAGGGTCGATGGTCCTGGCAGGGCGGATTGCGTTACCGGACCCTCAATTCGTTGTTGCAAAGTTTGGACACCCGCGGTGAATACCGCCCTGTATCCACCGATCTCCAGGCCTTGGTTTCGTACCGGCCCAATGCCCGCTGGCAATGGAATTGGCTAAGCCATGCGGGGCAAAACATTTTGGCCGTCATTCCCTCCAACCGTGAAACCGTCTTTGGCACCGTCAAGAACGCTTTGCAACTGCGGGTGTTTTTTGATGGGGAGGAAGCGATGCGCTTTGCCAATGCAACCCACGGGACCAGTTTGGTGTACCGTCCCCATGCTCGGATGATCTTGACCCAGTCGGCCAGCTATTATTCGGGCAATGAACAAGAGCGAATCGATGTGGAATCGGCCTGGCTCCTGAACCAACTGGATGCCAACCTTGGTTCCGAAAATTTTGGGAATGTTTTGTTCACAAGGGGGGTAGGGGCGTTTCAACAATATGCGCGGAATCGTTTGTGGATTGGGGTGGGGGCCTTGGAGCACCGCGGGCAATGGCAAAGCCTGGGCGGCCAACACCTGGCATCTTGGGGCCTGAAGGTTCAGGAAGAGAACATTCAAGAAGTCCTTTGGGAATATACCTTGGTCGATTCCTTGGGATTCTCCCTGCCTTCTCAACGCGAAAACGATTCGGCCGTTCAAGTTTTTAGGTTTGTGAGCGCGGATCAGGCCATGCGAAGCCGGCGTTGGTCGGCCTATGTTCAAGACCAAATCCGATTGGATGAAAAGGGCCACTGGCGCTTGAATCTGGGTCTGCGGGTGCAGTCTTGGTCCTGGAACCGTGAAACGGTTTGGAGTCCTCGAATCAACCTCTCTTGGAAGCCTTCTTGGGTCAAGGATTGGGCTTTTCGATTGGCCGTGGGTCGCTATGCGCAGCCGGCCTTTTACCGGGATGCCCGTTTTCCGGACGGCCGTATCAACCCGCAGGTCTTGGCGCAGCGAGCCACGCATGTTGTTTTGACGGCCGATCACCGCTTCAAGGCCTGGGATCGACCCTTTCAATGGGTGATGGAGGCTTATTACAAGGATCTCCGACGGCTGATTCCCTACGAAATTGACAATATCCGGGTGCGGTACCTGGCCGAAACCCCGGTCAACGGGTACGCCGCCGGCGTGGACCTGCGTGTCCACGGGGAATTTGTTTCGTCCATGCAATCCTGGGCGACCCTGTCCTGGATGAAAACCAGCGAGCGCAATCCCGATGTGGGTTGGATACCGCGGCCTACCGATCAGCGCGTTCAATTGGCCTTGATGTTTCAGGATTACCTGCCAACTTATCCGGATTACAAAGTGAACCTGAACCTGGTTTTTGGATCGCGCTTGCCCTACGGACCCCCGGACAATGCTCGGCTCCGGGATACCTTGCGGATGCCTTCGTATCGCCGGGTGGATATCGGTTTTAGCCGAATCTTGTGGGGTGGAACCGCCCAAAAGCCTGTATGGGGGGGACGAGTGGCCCGTACCTTTCGAGCGGCCTGGCTGAATCTGGAGGTCTTTAACCTCTTGCAGGTCAACAACACCGTGTCCTATACCTGGCTCTACGATACCCAAGGTTATCAACAAAATGTCCCCAATTATCTGAGCGGCCGGGTTTTGAACCTGCGTTTGGTGATGGAGTGGTAAAATCCCTGCTTGGTGCTATATTTGCACTCCTTTGGCCAAAATCGGTTCCTAAACACCCAACCGACCAGTACAGAGGATTGGTTCTTTTTCTTCTGAAATTGCGGGAATAGCTCAGTTGGTAGAGCACGACCTTGCCAAGGTCGGGGTCGCGAGTTCGAGTCTCGTTTCCCGCTCAGTAGCCCAGGTGGTGAAATCGGTAGACACGCAGGACTTAAAATCCTGTGACCGTTGAGGTCGTGCGGGTTCAAGTCCCGCTCTGGGTACGACCCGGCATGCTTTCCCGCCTTGCACCAAACAGTCCCGTAGCTCAGTTGGTCAGAGCACTACACTGATAATGTAGGGGTCAGCAGTTCAAATCTGCTCGGGACTACCAGATCATTCGCCGGATTTTGGACCGGGGGGATTAGCTCAGCTGGTTAGAGCACCTGCTTTGCAAGCAGGGGGTCATCGGTTCGAATCCGATATCCTCCACGTGATTACCAAGGGTTTACGAAGATTAGCTTCGTAAATCCTTTTTTTTTTTGGCCCTTCGGTTCTATCTTCGTTTTGGTACAAATTCCGTATCAATTATGCGTAGAATTTTTGTCTTTCTTTGGATGTTAGGGTTGGAAATAAGCTGTCAAAATCCTAAAACATCCGTTTTGTCTCCATCCGGGTATTTCGTCGTCCAAAACGACCAGGGTCGTCCTTGGTTGGAGGTGGCTAACAAGGATTTACCTGGACTGTTTAATTTTGAGGAGGCCCAATCGGCCTGTGACTCGATGGGGGAAGGTTGGCGTTTGCCTGTGCGCGAAGAGCTGCAGGCCATGCGGTTGCAACTTCACCGAAAAAAACAAGGTGATTTCCAAAAGAAATGGTATTGGTCTGCTGTCCCCAATACCGCTGAGTCCTATTGGGGCCTGCATTTTGGGAATGGATTGGAATATTACAATTTCAAAATGGATCAGGGCTGTGTTAGGCCGGTTCGCGACTTTCGCCCATAAATCGAACCAAGGGAGCTGGATCACCTTTATTGCATAGCCATAATCCTGGCACGAAACAAGACGATTAAACGCATAAAAAGACCAGGAAACCAGCGATAAAAAACATCAACGGCCATCGCAGACCTCGAAGAGTACATTCGAAATCGCCGTTTTTCCAGCTGATAGAGAATCTTGGTGGCCGTTTGCTCCCGGCTCAGGGCTCGAACCCCAGGCCTTTTTTGAAGCACCACTTCCTTTCCCATGGGATCCAAAGTGGTTTTGTCCACCTCGTTTTCGGTAAAACCGGGGTAATGGATGCCTACAAAGATCCCTTCGTCCCAACATTCCGTTCGCAGACTTTCGGCCAGGTTGACCAAGGCCCTTTTGGAGGAAGAATAGGCGGCAAAGCGGGGTAAACCGGCAAAGCCTGCCACCGATCCGATAAACAAGATACTCCCCTGGGTTTTGGCAAGTTCAGGCAAGGCTGCCAGGGTGGGGTAAACACTCCCCAAAAGATTGATTTCGATGACTTTGCGAAAGGCGTGCCCCTGGGTGTCTTTGAACAAACCTCCGGCCGCTACCCCTGCATTGTTAATGAGGATATCCAGTCGTCCAAAGCGCTCAATCGCAAAACGGACTAGTTCTTGGGTAAAGGCCTCGTCGCTAACATCCCCGGCCAAGCCGTCAACGTGTGGGGTGATGCTTAGGAGCTTGGCTTTGGCTTGGGCGACTTTTTCGGAACGCCGGGCATTGAGAATGAGATAGGCTCCGCGGCTGGCTAACATTTCAGCAACGGCGTAGCCGATACCTTGAGCAGAACCGGTGATAACAACCACCCGGTCTCGAAAAGCATGGTTGGAGGTAGGCATTATTTTTTTTGGGTATACCCGTTTTGTTGAAACCAATGCAGGCATTCTCGAACCGCCTCTTCCAAATCGGTGCATGGGAGGCCGAGCTCGCGTTGAGCTTTTTGGCTGTTATAACAATGATGATCGCACGAAATACGGGTAATTTCCCGGGTTAAATTGGGTGGACGGTCGGTCCATTTAGCCAGAATGGAACCCAAGGCTCCCATGGTTTGGACCAAAACATCGGGCAGGGGCAGGATCGGACTTGGAACCCCCAAGGCCCGGCCGATGATCTCAAAGGCTTCCCGGTGGGTGAGGTTGTGGTTGCCCAGGATATAACATTCCCCATCTCGTCCTTGATGGAGGGCATTTGCGGCAGCCACTGCAACGTCCTTGACGGCGATGTAGCATTTGGACCCTGAACTGTACCCGGGGATTTTTCGTTGGTACAAAGCCAAAATCAAGGCGCCTGAACTGGGCTTGGTATCGTACGGGCCTATCATAAAGGTGGGGTTCAGGACAAGGGCACGAAGACCGCGGTTTTTTACCGCATCCAGGACCTTTTCTTGGGCCATGTACTTGGAGCCAATATAATCCAGACCCAAATCTCCTTGATAGGGGCTGTCTTCGTTCCCCGGAAGGGATGGGGTACCGGGGCCAAAAGAATTTGCGGTGCCGATGTGGACAAGTCGTTCAACGCCTGCCATTAGACAGGCCTGTACGATATTTTCGGTGCCTTGAACATTGTTCTCAAGGATGGTGGAGCATCGGGGTGGATAAACCTGGGTGGATGCGGCAGCATGAATGACCCTCTCTTGACCTTGCACGGCTGCTTCCAACGCAAGAGGGTCCAAAAGATCCCCGTAAAATCGTTGGATAGGCAATTGGTTCAAACCAGGAGCAGGGCTTTGGGCATTTTGCAAGAGGACCGAAACCTGATAGTTTCGGGAAAGGAGTTCCCTCACGAGGTTGTTCCCCAAGAGGCCGTTGGCACCGGTGACAAGGACTTTCATTGTTCTAATTTACACTGATTTAGCGCTCCTCAGGTCCTGGATTCTGGAAACAGGGCTGGTGGAGGAATGCAAATGGGGGGGTTCCCTGCTACACGCAGAATGGTCGGAATTTGGGGATGCTGAGCGCGTTGAAAGACGCCTGTGTTTTGTCTTTCTTGGACGGTGCTTGGCTGAAGGAATGCCGGATGGTCCTCTGGAATTGCAAACGTACATGCAGACCCATCCGGACTTTGCTCAGGCCTTTGAAGCCTTGACGCCCGGCCCAAAGTCATGGCCGGGAAGGGAATGCAGGAGTGATAGGGGAGGGGTTCTGGTTTACCTTTGAAGGAGGATTCAACGCGAAAGAATCCTTGTTGAGACAAAAAGCGGGAGTAGCTCAGTTGGTAGAGCACGACCTTCCCAAGGTCGGGGTCGCGAGTTCGAATCTCGTCTCCCGCTCCAGCCGGTTTCGCTTTTTACGCTAGCCGGTTTCGCTTATTACTCTACGGGAGCTCAGGACTTTTGAGTTCCACTTCGACCTCCCATTCGGGTTTCTTTTCGCGCATCAATTTAATGATTCCCAGGGCGTAGGCGTCGAATTTTTGATCCACAATCACAAAGGTGCATTCGCGGACAATTTTGCCATGATCGTATGCAATTTCCAGGGCCGTCATGCGGGCGCAGAGTTCATTCTGGTAGTAGATGTCGGTTCCTTTGTAGCTAAGGCCTTCGATGGAGGTGCGACGCAACACAGCCGGGGTGCAGGCCTGCATTCCGATGGTGATCGATAGAATGAACAAAGAGGCGAGGATGCGGGAGTGGTGCTGCATGGAGGGTTGGTTTTAAGGTTGACTGGTTGCTTTTTGGAGGGCTTGCCAATCCGACTCGTTCAGGGAGGGTTGGTAGGCGGTGTTGGGATTTTGGGCGGCCTGATGACGAATGGTCACGGCCCGCTTGGGGGAGGCCGGATGGGTGCTGAGCCATTCGGGCGGGGTGGGATTTTCTTTTTCGTTGGCGGCCAAACGGTCCATGAAAACGGCCAGGCCCTCGGGATCAATACGGGCCGTCTGAAGATAGCGAACGGCAACGCGATCGGCCTCGGCTTCGTAGGTTCGGTCAAAGGCGGTAGAGCTTAGAACCCTCGCCAGTTCATGGATGCCGGTTGGTCCCCCGCCCAATCCCCCGCTGATCCAGGCCATGAGCAGGCTGAGGCCTGCTTCCTTCAAGATTTTGCGTCGAATATGACCTTGTTCCGCATGGGCGATTTCGTGGGCTAGAACCCCCGCAACTTCGTCCGGGTTCTTGGCTTTTTGGATGAGGCCGCTTTGGATGACCAAGCGTCGGCCGGGCATCGCAAAGGCATTGACCTCCGGGTTTTGGACCAGGTGTCTATGCAAGCCTGCGGTGTCGATCCCGTTGGGGGCACAGAGTCTATGCAACAAGCGGTTCAGGGCCCGCTGGGCCTTTTCATCTTGAATGGGAGGGTTTTGGCTTTGAATTTCAATCCAAAGGGGTTCGCCTAGGGAGGCTTCAAATCGTTCCATGGATGCATCCAAACCGGGTGCCATCCTTTCAAGGCGGGACCCAATCATGCGGGTGATTCCGTACAAAACCCCCGCTGTGAGCGTGATGGCCAAGAGGAGGTAAAGCAGGCAGGATCGATTGCTCAAAACCAAAGGTGTTTTGGAGAATTCCCGTGTTGTTACTGGGCTTGCAGAACTTCTTGGCTGACCCCGGTGAAAGAGAATCCTCCGTCATGAAAAAGATTCTGCATGGTCACCATGCGGGTCAAATCCGAAAACATGACAACGCAATAATCGGCGCAGGATTCGGCGGACGCATTTCCCAAAGGAGACATGCGCTCCGCATAATCCAAGAAATCGTCAAACCCTTTGACACCCGACCCAGCTGTTGTGCGGGTGGGGCTTTGGGAAATGGTGTTGACACGCACGCCGTGGGATTTGCCCAGGTGGTACCCAAAACTGCGGGCGATGGATTCCAGCAGGGCTTTGGCATCGGCCATATCGTTGTAATCCGGGAAAACCCGTTGAGCGGCGATATAAGACAGGGCCAGGATGGAGGCGCCTTTGGACAAAGAGTTGGTCGTCATAGCGGCCCGCATGGTTCGGTGAAAAGACATGGCCGATATGTCCAGGGTTTTGTGATAGAATTCGTAATTGAGATCGGTATAGGCCTTGCCTTTGCGGACATTGGGGGACATCCCGATGGAATGCAAGACAAAATCGATGGGCCCGCCCAGGAATTCAACAGCCTGCGTGAACAAGGCTTCGAGGTCGGCATCCACCGTTGCATCCGCGGCGATGACTGTAGAGCCGCAGCGCTCGGCGAGTTCGTGGATTTGGCCCATGCGCAATGCAATGGGTGCGTTGGTGAGAACAAAGCGTGCTCCTTCCGAGTGAGCCTTTTCGGCGACTTTCCAAGCGATGGACTGCTGATCGAGGGCGCCAAAGATGATGCCTCTTTTGCCTTGCAACAATGAATGAGTCATGGGGGGGTAGGGTAGGTTTAGGTCTCTAAATTACAACATGCATGTTTACAACA
>JBMOHV010000011.1:0-38066 GCA_049317645.1 Bacteroidia bacterium | reverse complement strand
GCGTCCAACATTCTTTAAGCGTCCAACAAAACAGGGGCCAACCAACGACGGGCCTCCTCCAAGGGAATGTTCCTGCGCTTGGCATGGTCCTCCAATTGATCTTGACCAATCTTGCCCACCCCAAAATAGCGAGCACCGGGATGTCCCAAATAAAAACCAGAGACAGCGGATGCAGGGGTCATGGCAAGGCTTTCGGTTAATTGCATCCCCAGGCGTTGTTCGACCTCCAACATGGCCCACAAGGTCGGCTTGTCCAAATGATCCGGACAGGCGGGATAACCGGGAGCAGGCCGTACGCCTATGTATTTTTCGGCTATCAAATCCGCATTGCTAAGCTGCTCGATGGGGGCGTAACCCCAATCTTCTTGACGCACCTTGGCATGCAGGGCCTCGGCCAGGGCCTCGGCCAAGCGATCGGCCAAGGCTTTGACCATGATGGCCGAAAAATCATCGTAGTCCTTCTGATAGGCGAGGGCCAAGTCTTCAGTTCCAAAAATCCCCACCGCGAAGGCCCCGGCCCAGTCCGGCGTCCCACTGCTTTGGGGAGCCACAAAATCACTCAAACAAAAATTGGGCAAATCCCCGGCCTTGGCCGACTGTTGACGTAACATCGGATACTCCCATCGATTGTCCATAACAATGCGATCATCGGGAGTTGCATAGGCCGGAAACAAACCCCATACTGCCTTGGCTGTTAGTTTGTTACCATCGACTAACTCAGCAAGCATTCGCTGAGCATCCTCGTACAATTTGGTGGCGGCTTCGCCCACCACTTCATCCTTGAGCAAATCCGGAAAACGACCGTGCAATTCCCAAGCCTGAAAGAAAGGGGTCCAATCTATATAATCCACCAATTCGCTCAGGGACCATTGCTGTTCATCGTGCACGCCGGGTTGGGCGGGTTGTACCGAGCGGTACGTCTTCCAATCGGTGGTCCAGCGTTTGGATCGGGCCTGTTCCAGACTCAACATGTTTTTGACAGCGGCCCGGTTCAGGTAGCCATCGCGCATGGTTTTTTGGTCTTGTTTGTTGCGAACCGCAAATTCCGTGCGTTGTTCTGGACTCAACAGGGTGGACACCACCGGTACCGAGCGGCTGGCATCCAGGACATGGACCACCGTTCCGCTGTAAACCGGGGCAATTTTGACCGCGGTATGGGCCTTGGAGGTGGTAGCCCCCCCAATCAGCAAAGGAATCTGCAGACCTCTTCGTTCCATCTCGCGGGCAACCCCCACCATTTCGTCCAAGGAAGGGGTAATCAACCCCGACAATCCGATGATATCTACCTTGTTTTCCAAGGCGGCTTCCAGAATACGGTCGGTGGAAACCATCACCCCCAAATCCACCACTTCGTAATTATTGCATTGAAGAACGACCCCGACAATGTTTTTGCCGATATCGTGCACATCGCCCTTAACGGTTGCCATCAGGATGCGTCCTTTGTTGGATGCCTCACCCGATTCACCGGCAGCAGCTGCGCGCTCCTTCTCGGCTTCGAGGTACGGCAACAAAACGGCCACCGCTTTTTTCATAACACGGGCGCTTTTGACCACCTGCGGCAAAAACATTTTGCCTTCCCCAAACAAATCTCCTACGACGTTCATCCCGTCCATCAAAGGGCCTTCAATCAGGTGAAGCGGCTTCTCAAATTCCAGGCGGGCCTCTTCGACATCTTCGGTGATAAATTCGTCCAGGCCTTTGACCAAAGAGTAGGTAAGTCGTTCTCGTACAGGTTTTTCACGCCATGATAGGTCTTTGGTTTGACCCTGCTTGGCCTGGCTACCTTTGTACGATTCAGCCAAGGCCACCAACCTCTCGGTGGAATCGGGCCTTCGATTGAGTAACACATCTTCGACATGCTCCAAAAGGACCGACTCGATTTGATCATAGACCTCAATCTGACCGGCGTTCACAATGCCCATATCCATACCGGCCCGTATGGCATGGTAGAGGAAAGCGGAATGCATGGCCTCGCGGACTTTGTCGTTCCCTCGGAACGAAAAAGAAATGTTGGAAACCCCACCGCTGACCTTGGCATAGGGCAAATGGGCTTTGATCCAAGCCGTTGCTTGAATGAAATCCACGGCGTAGTTCTGGTGTTCTTCGATGCCGGTCGCAACGGTCAGAATATTGGGGTCAAAAACGATGTCTTCGGGCGGAAAGCCCACCTTCTGGGTGAGTAGATCGTAGGCCCTTTGGCAAATGGCGATGCGACGCTCCAAAGAATCGGCCTGGCCCTGCTCGTCAAAGGCCATGACCACCACCGCAGCCCCGTAGGAACGGACCGTGCGGGCATGGTCGAGGAAAATCTCCTCCCCTTCTTTGAGCGAAATCGAATTGACCACCGCCTTGCCCTGAACACAGGCCAGACCGGCCTCCAAAACTTCCCAGCGCGATGAATCGATCATGACGGGTACTCGGGCGATATCGGGCTCGGCCGCAATCAAATTCAAAAACCTCACCATGGCCTCCACCGAGTCAATCATGCCTTCGTCAAAATTGACATCGATCATCTGAGCCCCGTTTTCGACCTGTTGGCGGGCCACTTCCACCGCATCTTCGTAGCGGTCTTCTCGAATCAAACGGGCAAAGGCCCGGGATCCTGTCACATTGGTTCGCTCTCCGATATTCACAAAATTGCTATCCTCTCGGACCACCAAGGGCTCCAAGCCCGAGAGACTCAAGCGATGTTGCGATTTGGGAAGGGGCCTGGGCGCAAAACGAGCGGCCTCTTCGGCTATCGCCCGGATATGTTCGGGTCCGGTTCCGCAACAACCCCCGATGATATTCACCAAGGACTCTTCCAGGAATTCTCGGATTTGCAAGCGCATAGTTTCGGCATCCTCGTCGTAGGCCCCAAAAGCATTGGGCAAACCCGCGTTGGGATGGGCCGAAACCCCGTAATGCGAACACGCCGAAAGGGCCTGAAGATGAGGCCGCATTTGACGGGCACCCAATGCGCAGTTCAAGCCAATGCTTAGCAATGGCAGGTGGGACAAGGAATAAAAAAACGCTTCCACCGTCTGACCGGACAAGGTCCTTCCGCTGTTATCCGTAATGGTACCGCTCACCATGATCGGCAGGGGGTCCTGACCGCGGTCTTTGAAAAAATGATCGATCGCGTAGAGGGCGGCCTTGGCGTTGAGGGTGTCAAAAATGGTTTCGACCAAGAGTAGATCCACCCCACCGTCCACCAAGCCGCGAATCTGCTCGGTATACGCCTCCACCAATTCCGCGAAATACACCGAACGGTACCCCGGGTTATTCACATCCGGGCTGATACTCGCTGTCTTGTTGGTAGGGCCGATGGCACCGGCCACAAACCGTGGCTTGTTGGGGTTCAAGGCCGTTACCAAATCAGCCTGTTCCTTTGCCAGACGGGCCGAGGCGACGTTCAGTTCGTAACTCAATTCTTCCATGCCGTAATCGGCCATGGAAATGCGTTGGGCATTGAAGGTATTGGTCTCGAGAATATCGGCTCCAGCCTCCAAATAATCCCGGTGGATTTGGCTAATAATATCCGGCCTCGTGAGACTGAGCAATTCGTTGTTACCCTGCACATCGCGGGGCCAATCCGCGAACCGTGTCCCGCGATAATCCGCCTCCGACAGTTTGCGCAACTGAATTTGGGTTCCCATGGCTCCGTCCAGCACCAAGATGCGTTGGGCGAGCGCTTGTTCTAATTTTTTTTGCATAAAAAAAGCCAAACTTTCGTGTGGCTTATCCGCAGGATGCGGGCTGCAGTGGTCATTGTCCCTTTCTAGACAATCACTCCTGCTTATCGGCTGCCTCAAGTTGTTTTCTGAGACAACGGATTTGGCACCGGACCAATCGACAGCAGCGTGTCGTTTGCGGTTGCCAGGACATCGTAGGGCCGTTCCCTCCGTCCTTCTGGATAAGCTACCGCAAAGATACGGCTATTCGTGCTGGAAAAAATCTCTCATCCGGTCAAAAAACGAAGATTTTCCTGAATTGTCGGCATTGGTGGGCTTGAAATTCTCCGAGGGGGCCAACTTCTCCAGGGTTTCTTTTTCGTCCTTGGAAAGCTTGGTTGGAACAAAAACATTGACAAAAATGATCAAATCACCGCGACCGTAGGCGTTCACTGCCGGCAGGCCCTTGCCTTTGAGGCGCAACAATTTGCCGGGCTGAGTCCCGGGCTCCAACCGAATGCGCGCCCGGCCGTCCAGGGTAGGCACCTCGATCTGGTCTCCCAAAGCTGCCTGCACCACCGATACCGGGAGATCGTACAAAATATGATTGCCGTCCCGTTTGAAATGCGGGTGCGCTTCTTCCTCCACCAAGACGATCAAATCACCGGGCTGCCCGCCGTTTCGCCCGGCATTCCCTTTGCCCGATACGCTCAGCTGCATGCCCTCCACCACCCCGGCCGGAATTTGAACCGAAATCACTTCTTCCTTGCGTTGCAAACCATCTGGATCCACCCCGGGTGGACGACGATCCACCATCTGCCCGCTGCCTTCGCAGTGGGGGCAGGTGCTGGCGGTGCGCATCTGGCCCAATATCGTGTTGGTGACCCGCTGAATCTGACCACTACCGTTGCAGGTCGCGCAGGCTTTGTAGGTCACCCCCTCGGCAGGAACCGCCTTGGTGACTTTAACTTTTTTCTCAACCCCTTTGGCAATTTCTTCCAAGGTCAATTTGACCCGAATTCGCAAATTAGCACCTCGGTTGGCCCGACGCCCGCCTCGGCCACCGCCCCCAAAAAAGCCCTCGAAGGGCGAACCATCGCTGAAGACATCCCCAAATTGCGAGAAGATATCCTCCATGGAGAATCCACCGCCACCGCCGCCGCCCATGCTTTGATCAACTCCCTGATGGCCAAAACGATCGTAACGAGTACGCTTGTCGGCATTGCTCAAGATTTCGTAGGCCTCGGCCGCTTCCTTGAATTTCTCTTCGGCCTGGGCATCCCCTGGGTTTTTGTCGGGATGGTATTGCAAAGCCGCCTTGCGATAGGCTTTTTTGATTTCGTCTTCACCGGCCTGACGGCCTACCCCCAACACTTCGTAATAGTCTCTCTTGGCCATAACACAGGATAATTAGGAATCGGATTTTTGAAAAAAATGTTAGTTTCTACACGAACGCATTCTTCGTTTGGAGAATCAGCTACCGACAATGACCTTGGAAAAACGCAGGACCTGCTCGTTCAGCATGTATCCCTTCTCGACTTCGGCCAAGACCTTGTTGGCTTGTTCGGGGGATGGGGCCGGCATTTGGGAAATGGCTTCGTGTTTTTCGACATCAAAATCCGAACCTACCGCCTCAATGGGTTGCAGGCCTTTTTGGGTGAGGATACTTTTGAACTTTTGGTAAACCAAGTCAACGCCTTCGCGAATGGATACCACATCCGATGACTTGCCCATCACCTCCAAACCGCGCTCAAAATCATCCAGGACCGGGAGCAATTCCACGACAAGGTCTTTGCCTGCGTTGCGGAACAATTCCAATCGCTCCTTGGCCATCCGCCTCTTGTAGGTTTCAAACTCCGACAAAAGGTATAAATATTTCTGACGAGCCTCCTCCAACTCGGCCTCTAGGGAGCGGCCTGCGGTTCCATTTTCGGCTGAATCCTGGGTTGACTCGGCGCCGTCTTCGGGGCTGGATGGGTGATTATCTTGGTTAAAATCTTCTTTATCAGACATTTAATGATATTTTAAGGAGGGAGCTGGTCTACGTTGAGACCGCAAATATCCTGCCAAGCCCGTTCGCTCGTCTTTTTGGGCGTTTTTTGTGCCAATATGTCAGCCACAGGGCCTCCCTTCCTTCGTTTTTGGCTTCCTTTTGGACATTTTAGTGCGTATCATTGACAATCCAAAAATCCAACTTCATGGCCTCCAATTGCCCACTTTTTCGTCAAGTCCTTGGTTTTGCCTGCCTAGCCTCTGCTTTCTTTCTGGGGGCCCTTCCGGCATGGGCCACCTCCGAAACCACCAAGGATCCTTTCGAAATTCGATTGCCTTCCCCTCTTCCTTACGATGCCGACCGACAGGCCGTCCATCGAAGCAAAGCAGCTTGGCAGAATTTCTATCGCAGGCATCCCCTTTGGAATGTGCTTTTTGATGAACATACCGGGCAACCGCATCGCATGTTTGGTCCGGCGATCAACCTGCCCGGCTGGAGTGGATCCACGGACCCATCCAGCCCAGAGAATCTACAGGCCTGCCTGACTTTTTTGCAAAAGGAGACCGCCGGTTTTGACCTGCCGTTGAGCGAACTCCGTCCCGGCCCTGCCTATGCCTCCTCCAAATACCAGTATCGCTGGCTGGAACAGTGGCACCGAGGCATGCAGGTGATTGGGGGTCGTCTGGGTTTCAAAAGCAGCCCGCAAGGGGGCCTGGTTTGGCTTGCTTCCGAATTGCATCCCCGTATCTATTTGGAGGATGGCCCAACCATAAGCCCTGAATTGGCCGCCCGCAAGGCTTCCGAATCTTGGAGCATCCCGACCGTCACCGAGGTCGAACCTGGTATAAAGATATTGCCCATTCCCGGATACCAACCCGGTGAAATACGTTACCATCGGGTCTATACGGTTACCGTCGAAGGGCAACCTCAAGGGGGCCGGCCCTTTCGCTATACCAGTCATGTCGACGCCCTTAGCGGAGTTGTTTGGATGCGCCAAGACCAAATCGTTGAATTCGCCCACGGTCCTTCCTCCAATGGCAATCTCACCATGGTCGGTCGGGTTTACCCCAGGCATCCGTTTGCCGCCTTGGATTCAGCCAGACCACTGCCGCACCTTAAATTCACGGTAGGCGGTAACACCTATTACACCACCGCGAGCGGTACCTACGATTTGGGGCTTCCTGGTTTACCTGCCACCGGGACTTTTCCGCTCGAAGGCCGTTTCTCCAAAGTGGTTCAAGGAAACAACGGAACCACAACGCCTACCTTCAGCCTTCTGATTGACGCGCAACGAGATACGGTTCAGTACTTTGGGCGGGGCAGTTCCACAACACTCTGGAACCAGGTGCCTCACCTGAGCGCCTATTACCATACCACCCGGGTCCACGATTACATGAAGAGCTATCTTCCCAATTTTACGGCCTTGGACATTCCCCTTACCACCAAAGTCGAAAGAACCGACGGCAATTGCAATGCGTTTTTCAACGGTAACAGCATCAACTTCTACACCCAGGCCGCCGGCTGCAATACCCTGGCCGTGGTCGCCGATGTTGTTTACCACGAATACGGGCATGCCATCACCAACTATTTCTACAATGCCTTGGGGACTCCTTTTCAAAACGGAGCTGTGGGTGAAGGCTATTCCGATGTCTACGCCATCACTTTGACCGATACCCCGGTTTTGGGTGTTGGTTTCAATATCACCAATCCCAACCTCATCGTTCGTCGTTACGATATCAACCCCAAAATCTACCCCCAAAACTTGGTGGGGCAGGTGCATGCCGATGGCGAAATCATCTGCGGGGCTTGGTGGAGAACGGCTCGTAACATGAATAGCAATGCCGGGATGATGGCCATCTTTAGCGAGTCCATGTACGGGCTGGCCAACGGCACCAACGGAACCGAAGGCGTGGTTTATACCGATATTTTGGTTGATGCCCTTCAGGCCGACGACAACGATAACAACTTATCCAACGGAACCCCGAACATGACGGCGATTATCCAAGCCTTTGCCTTTCACGGGATACGGATGCTGGCCAATGTGAGTTTTCAGTACACCCCCCTTCCGGATGTCCCTGCGCTGACACCCTCGGCCATCAACTTGACCCTGAACATTACACCGCCTTTTAACAACTTGGTCAGCAGCGCCCGGCTCATCTACCGACTCAACAACAACCCCCTGAGCAGTAGCGATACGGTTTTGTTAACCCAAGGCGCCGGCAGTTCGTATACCGGTACCATCCCCGGTCAACCCCGCGGCACCATTGTCCGTTATTATGTAGGCCTCACCGACCTGACCGGAACATCGGGAGGGTCTTATCCGGCCTTTGCCGACCTGAGCTCCAACCCTGGTTTGTGGTTTAACTATTTGGTAGGTTTCCAAAACTTGACCAATATGGACCTCGAAAACCCGGCCCAAGACAGCAGCTGGCTGATCGGCTGGTCCACCGACAACGCCACCACGGGTCGTTGGGAACTGGGTGTGCCGGTCCCTTCCTATGTTACGCCCGGGAATCCTTCAACGATTGTCCAAGCCGGAACCAATGCCACCCCCGGCGGAGCCCGCTGTGCCTTTACCGGCAATGCCCTCCCCGGTGATGATCCCGATACCGAAGATGTGGATGGAGGCCGAACCACCTTGCGGACCCCCAACATGGACCTTAGTGCCATGAATAACCCCGTTCTGGCTTATCATCGCTGGTTCACCAACGATATGGGCGATAACGCCGGTTCAGATTTTTGGGAAGTCTACATCAACAACGGAACGACCACCTGGAAATTGGTGGAACGCACCAATCGCAGCGATCGTCAATGGCGCCGCAATGTGTTCCGGGTCAGCGATTATGTGACACCCAACGCGACGGTTCAACTTCGTTTTATCGCCAACGACCAAGCCCCGGCCAGCACCGTAGAAGCCGCAGTGGACCAAATCCAAACCTTCGTGAATGCTTTTGGCGCGGGGGTTCCAATGGAAACCTCCCTTCGTACCCGTCTTTTCCCCAACCCATTTCGTCAAAACCTGGTATTGGAACACCGCATTGATCAAGCGGGTGAACTTATCCTTGAACTCTCCACCGCCGATGGCCGGGTAGCCTTGACCCGTAGCCTGCAGGCAAATCCAGGCAGCAATCGCTGGGAAATTGAAACAGCGGAACTGCCCGTAGGGCTTTATTATGCGCGCCTCTTGAGCCGTGACGGGATCTCTCCCATCCTCAAAGTAGTCAAAAAACCTTAGAAAAATCTCCATGAAGGTATCCTACCGTTGGCTTTGCCGGTATTTTGACCTAGATCCCGATTCCTCCGCTTATCCGCAACCGGATCGCGTTGCAGCGACCCTAACAGCTTTGGGCCTCGAAGTCGAAGACGAGCTGATCATCGGCCGCCGTCCCGAACAATTGCAGGGGCTGGTAGTTGGCGAAGTGGTGGAATGTGTTCCACACAGTGGTGCGGACCGATTGCGCGTAACACAGGTGAATGTGGGTCAACCCGAACTTCTAAAAATTGTCTGCGGGGCTCCCAATGTTGAGGCGGGACTCAAAGTGGTTGTGGCCCCGGTGGGAACCACCCTGTTCCCTTTGAATGGCGAACCACTCACCATCCGCATGGCCAAGATTCGAGGCGAACAAAGCCAAGGGATGTTATGCGCCGAAGATGAGCTGGGCCTGGGTCCGGATCACGATGGTTTGTTGGTCTTGCCCCGGGAAGCGGTACCCGGCACCCCTCTCATCGATGTCCTTCCGGTGGAGATGGATTGGGTGTGGACCCTGGGACTGACCCCGAACCGCATGGACGCCCTCAGTCATTACGGGGTAGCACGGGATTTGGGCGCGGCCTTGGCCTTGCCTCTGATACCCCTGGCCGGTTTTTGCCGGAAGAATTCGCCGTTGGACCTTGAAGGCCATCCCCTACCGGCTTATCGTAGCTCACCGGCCCGTTATATGCCCATGCATCTTGGGGTGGAACAAAGCAGCGATTGCCCTCGGTTGGCCGGCTTGGCGATTGAAGGGGTGCGTATCGCCCCTTCTCCGGAATGGCTCCAAAAGGCCTTGCTCGCATTGGGTCACAAGCCCATCAACAATGTCGTCGATATCACCAATTGGGTTCAATTTGAATTGGGTCAGCCACTGCACGCCTACGATCGCTCTTTTCTGGAAGGAGACCGCCTAGGGGTCCGCAGGGCCCAACAAGGCGAGCGCCTGCGCTTGCTGGATAACAAAGAATACCTACTTAGCCCGGTCAACCTGGTCATCGAAGACGGCGTGAAGGCCGTAGGCTTGGCCGGTGTGATGGGGGGCGCGGGGGATTCGATCCATCCCGAAACCACCGATATCTATTTGGAATGTGCCTGCTTTGACCCTTCAACCATCCGAGCCTCGGCGCGCTTCTTGGGGCTCCGCAGCGAAGCCTCCTACCGATTTGAGCGAGGCACCGATCCTGAATTGGTGCCCTTGGCCCTGGAATGGGCGGCGGCCTTGATTCTGGATACGTCAGGGGGAGGTCTTCCCCACCCCATGCAGCTTTTGACGGTTCCTCTCGCGGACCCCCAACCGGTCCTCTTGAGCGCGCGCAAGATTCAACAAATCGCCGGGTGCCCGGTGCCTGTCGACGAAACCGAGCGCATTCTCAAGGCCCTGGATTTTGAGCTTCAGCCCATCCCAACCAACGCACAGAACCAGGACGATGGCTCTGCGTGGATGGTTCGACCTCCTTATTACCGTAGGGATGTTCGAAGGGCCGTGGACATGGTCGAAGAGGTTCTGAGGGTCTGGGGTTACGACCGCATCCCCATTCCCGATCAACATCGTTACCGCAACCTTTACCCGGCACCTTCAGCGCAACCTGGCACCCAAGAAAAAATATCCCAGTGGCTCAGCGCCCGCGGTTTTCATGAATTTGTGGGTCTTTCCTTTGTTTCACCCGCTGAATTCCAGGCGGTCGAATCGGATTTAAGCCGAGGAGTCCGGGTTCTTGGGCCCGTGAACGAACAAATTCCCCTCCTCCGCCCCTCCCTCCTCCTCAGCGGGCTCAAGCATCTGGCCTACAATTTGAATCGTCGCCAAAACGACGTACAATGTTACGAATTTGGCCGAACCTATGCATTGGACGAGCAGGGACGACCCGAAACCGAAAAGGAGGAACTCTGCCTCATGGTCACCGGGCAACAATTCCCCGAAACTTGGTACAGGGCAGCCTCTCTGGTGGATGGCCCCTATTTGCAAGGGCATGTGCAGGACTTAATGGCCTTCTTGGGTTCAACCAAGCCCTTGGATACGGCCGCCGTTCAGCCCATCCCCACCCATCTGCTGGACCTCTACGGGATCCGCCAACCGGTCTTTGCCTGCATTCTTAATTGGACCAACTGGGTTCAAGCCCCCGGCAGCCAGGCGCCGACCTACCGGGATATCCCACGCTTTCCATCGGTTCGCCGGGATTTGGCCTTGGTGGTTCCTTCCTCGGTCCCTTACCAGGCCATCGAAGACCTGGCCCGCCAGAACGGCGGTCCTTACCTGGAATCCCTCTATTTGTTTGATCTGTATAGGGGACAGGGGCTTCCGGCCGACCATGTCTCTTACGCCATCGCATTGGTTTTTAGGCATCCCGAACAAACCCTGACCGACCAGGAGGTGGAGGGGACAATTCAAAAAATGCTGATTAACTTTGAGGAATCTTTAGGAGCCCGATTGCGTCGTTAGGATGAAAGCCGGAGAATTGTTGTCCAAACTGGAGGGCCTGCGCAGGCAGGCTGATTTTGCCGAGAACCGATTAGAGCGCGTTCTTGCCGAAAACACCCAACTACAGTCCAAAAACAAGCGTCTGGAAAACAGTCTTCGAACCCAAAAGAGCGAGCTTGAAGCACTCAAGGAGGAATTCCGAACCTTGCAGTTGCAACGAGTTCTGACTGGAAACGACCAAACCCGTCATCAGGCCAAACTCAAGATGAACCAATTTATCCGAGAAATAGACCTATGCCTTGCCCAACTGCAAGAATAGCCTGACCCTCACCCTTCCAATGCAACCCAGCGAAATCCAAATCCAGATAGGGAACCGAACCTACCCCCTCCAGGCCCCGGCCGCGGAGCTGGAACGATTACGCCAAGCGGAATCTCTACTCAACGAACGCCTCACCCAGTACAAAACCCAACATCCCGGAGCAGATCGCTTCGATTTATTGGGAATGACCGCCTATTTTTTGGCTCACAGCCTCCTCCAAGCCCAACAAAGCCCGGCCGCCAGCGGCAAGGATCAAGGAATCATGGACGAAGCCACCGCACTGGAAGTCAGCGAACAATTGGAGGCCCTTGAATACAGCCTGAACAGGATGTTGCAAACGCGAAGTACGAGCAAGGAACAGGCCATCTGACCAGTTGGGCGTTAACCCACAACGCCCATGAACATCCAACTCATCCTCAGTATACTGCTCGCCGGCGCCGCCGGATTGGGCCTTGGCAAATTCGTTTTTGCCGTTAAAGCCGGCCGCGAAAAAGAAGAAGCCGAAAAAGAAGCCAAACGAATTCTCTTCGAAGCAGAATCCAAAGCCGAAGCCTTCCGAAAAGAAAAAGAACTTCAGGCCAAAGAGCGCTTCATCCAGCTCAAATCAGACCACGAAGCCGAAGTCCAGCGCAAAAACCAATCGATCCAAACCAGAGAGCAGGGCCTCACCACCAAAGAGCAGCAACACAAACAAAAAGAACAGACCCTCAACCAAAAGCTGGAACAAGCATCCCGCAAAGAGAACGAACTGGACCAAAAGAAACAGCAATTGGACCGTTTGAGCCAGAACCTGGAACAACAAGAACAGGAACTTTCCAAGGCTCATTTGCGCACGGTACAGGCTCTTGAAAAGGTTGCCGGCCTCAGCGCCGAACAGGCCCGCCAGCAACTCATGGAATCCCTCATGGACGAGGCCCGTAGCCGTGCCTCCGCCTCCATCAAAGACCTGGTGGAAGAAGCCAAGCTGAATGCCCACAAACAGGCCAAAAAAGTGGTGATCGAAACCATCCAGCGCAGCGCGACCGAACATTCCATCGAAAACTCGATCTCGGTATTCCAAATCAAAAACGACGAAATCAAAGGTCAAATCATTGGCCGCGAAGGTCGAAACATCCGAGCTCTTGAAGCGGCAACCGGTGTGGAGTTTTTGGTGGACGATACCCCGGAAGCCATCATCTTGTCCTGCTTTGATCCATTGCGTCGCGAAATTGCCCGTCTCGCCCTTCACCGTCTGGTGAGCGATGGCCGAATTCACCCGGCCCGCATTGAGGAGGTGGTTACCAAAACCAAAAAACAAATCGAGGACGAAATCGTCGAAATCGGTGAAAGAACCTGCATCGATCTGGGAATCCACGGATTGCACGCCGATTTGGTTCGTTTGGTTGGCAAAATGCGGTACCGCTCTTCCTACGGTCAAAATTTGTTGCAACACAGCCGAGAAGTCGCCAATCTCTGTGCCACCATGGCATCGGAATTGGGTCTCAACCCCAAACTGGCCAAGCGGGCCGGCCTGCTTCACGATATCGGCAAGGTTCCGGACGATCAACCCGATCTACCCCATGCCTTGCTAGGGATGCAGTTGGCCGAAAAATGCAAAGAACACCCCGTGATTTGCAATGCCATTGGTGCCCACCACGATGAAATCGAGATGACCGATGCGATTTCGGCTATTGTCCAAGCTTGTGATGCGATTTCGGGATCCAGACCCGGTGCCCGCCGCGAAGTAGTGGAGGGCTATATCAAGCGCCTCAAGGAACTCGAAAACATGGCTCAATCCTTCAAAGGAGTCGAGAAGGCCTTTGCCATCCAGGCGGGGCGTGAACTTCGGGTCGTTGTAGAGGCCGACAAAATTTCGGACGAACAATCCGAACTGATGTCGGTGGAATTATCGCAGCGAATCCAAAACGAAATGCAATACCCTGGCCAAATCAAAGTAACCGTCATCCGCGAAAAGCGGGCCGTTGCTTACGCCAAGTGAGTTGGGTAGGTTAACCAACCTTCGGGGCCTTTGATTTGAAGCCCCCCAGGACCATCCACCACCCGTCCAATCACATCGCATTGGATCCCAAAATGTCGACCCCAATGGAGAGCAGTTTCCGCAAGCTCCATGGGCAGGTACACCTCCAAACGATGACCCATATTGAAAACCCGGTACATCTCTTCCCAGGAAGTTCCGCTTTGGCGCTGAATCAAATCAAACAAGGGTGGAAGCGGCAGTACGTTGTCCTTGATCACCGTGGCGTTCCCCACAAAATGCATCACCTTGGTCTGACCCCCGCCGCTGCAGTGGATCATACCGTGTAGACGCGAGACCCCCAGGTCTTGAATCAAGGCTTGAATCAAAGGAGCATAGGTCCGGGTGGGCGATAGAAACCAACGCCCAAAATCCAACCCCTCCCTTTCTTGGGTCGGCGCCAAACCGAGTTCACGCTCCAAGAGGGTGTTCAAATCGTCGGTGAGGAGCAATTGGCCGCTATAACATAATTCTTTGGGGACCCGTGGGTCCATGGTTTCCGGATACAATTCCCGGTAGCGTTGGTCCAGTAGATCGTGCCGGGCCGAGGTCAATCCATTGGATCCTATTCCGGAATTGGGCACTGCTTCGTAGGAACAGACCCCGTGCGATGCAAAACCCACCACGGCATCTCCGACTGCAATACGATCATTCGAGAGAACACCGGATCTTGGCATCCGGGCAGTCATCGTTGAATCGACCACCACGGTTTGAATCAAATCGCCTAAATCGGCCGTTTCACCGCCACCTGAATGCACCAACACGCCCCAACGCTCCAATTCCTCCAAGTATTCGGCGGTCCCTTGAATCAAGGCCGACAGAACCTCCCCGGGAATCCGATGCTTGTTACGCCCCAAAGTGGACGAAAGCAAAAAGGGACCCGTTGCCCCGGCGCAACACAAGTCATCCAAGTTCATCACCACCGAATCCCGGGCAATCCCTTTCCATACGTCGGTGTTCCCTGTTTCTTTCCAATACAAATAAGCCAGAGCCGACTTGGTCCCGGCACCATCTGCATGAATCAAATTGCAGAAATCGGGGTCACCGCCCAAAACATCCGGTAAGACCTTGCAGAAAGCCGAAGGAAACAATCCTTTTTCGAGGCCGGCAATGGCCCGATGAACATCGTCCTTGGTGGCCGATGCACCCCGGGCTAAATACCTTGAGCTGCCTTCCCCTGCTTCGATCATGGCCTGGCAGCGGGGCGGACCGGGCGTGGTTTTTCGGAGATAGCCGTGTACAGCGTTTCTTCCGTGCTTTCGGTTTCTTCACCGGTAACCCGACGGTACTTGACAATAACCCGATCCAAATCAATGGAAGTGATACTAAACGTGGTTCGGCGATTGACCTGATGTTCCTGTTCCGTGCAACGTACTTTGTCTTTGCAACGATTCAGCAAACGGGTTTCCCCGTAGCCGATGGCTTTGAGGCGGGTTGAATCAATGCCCTGGGAACGCAGATAATCCACCACCGACTGAGCGCGGCGCTGCGATAATTTGCGATTGTATCCATCGGAACCCCTAGAATCGGTATGGGAATTAATCGCAATCGAAATATTGGGGGATTTGTTAAGAAAGCGAACCAACGAGTCCAAGGCCACCATGGATACAGGGCGCAATCGAGAACTGTCGTAATCGTAGAGAATATCCGTAAGAAGGAATTCCTCGGTGGGAACCAACTTCATGGGCAGGTCGATGACCCAATCGATATCGTCCCGCGTTTGGTAGGTGTCAAAGGAGGTATCCGTGGGATAGTACAGCAAGCGCTGCGCTGGACCTGCGTGGAGACCTGCCGGGATTTTGGAACGGGAAACACTGGCCTCTAACACATATCGTACATCTTCCCGGATTTTGAACGCATAGGCGCCCTGGGAATCGGTCTCTGTTTCGTAGTAAGTGCTGTCTTCCAGTAAGAGACGAACCACCGCGCCCGGTAGAGGCTTGCGGGTTGTATCGTCGATGACTTGGCCCTTGAGGCTGAGGCGGTAAGGGACAAGGTTCCATAAATAAATATCATCGCTCCCACGGCCTTCCAATCGGCTCGAGACCAAAAATCCGTTCCGAAGTTTGGGGTTGGCCGTGAATCCAAAATCATCGGCCCCTGAATTGATGGGATTCCGCATGTTTTGGGCCTGCTCCCAATCGGATCCACCCCCACTGCTACGAAAAATATCCAAGCCCCCCATGCCCGGGTGTCCGTCGGATGCAAAAAACAAAATCGTATCGGAGGCATGGATGAAGGGGAACATCTCGTCCCGCTCGGTATTGACGGTCGAACCCAAATTCACGGGCTCTTCCCAGGTATCGTCCTGGGTGCGGTTCATAAACCAAACATCCCGTCCCCCGTAACCCCCTTCGGCATTGTTAGCAACAAAATACAATTTGTCTTCGTTCACCGAAATGGAGGGATGACCCACATCGATCGTATCTCCAAAAATGCTGATGGGTTCCGGCTCGGACCAGCCGGTGATTTCCCGGGTGGTTTTGAATAGGCGGCAAACGCCCTTCTTGACATTGCACCGCGTAAAATACATGGTGTTCCCATCGGTGGTCAGACTGGGCGTACCCTCGTTCCCCGTCGTGTTAATCAAACCTGGAACCGGACGCAGTTTGGTCCACTTGCCCTGACCATCCACATAACTCTCGAACAAATCGCTAAAGTCTTCGCCCAAACGGCCGTACAATTTGGTTCCCATGGCATCGGGCCGGGTCGAACTGAGCAGAATCGCATTGGTCTTCATCGGGGCGATTCCAAACTCCGAGTTCTTGGTATTAAATCGTTTGATATTTTCAACCGTATACCGTGCTGGTTTTTCGAGCCAAGTCTGAGCCAGACGACAAGATTCAATGAGCCACTTGATGTACGGCTCCTCGGGGCGCAATCGCAAATAGGCCTCGTACTGATCAATGGCCTCTGGATAACGCTCCAAGGCCCTCAAGATGGTACCGTACTGTATATGAATGGCCTCGTTGGCATAACCCATTTTGAGCGCCTTCGCATACCATGGATCGGCGTTCTTGATTTCGTTGGCCATTCGATAACATTCGGCAATCAGGAACGGCACTTCCTTGTCCTTTTTGTCAAAGCGCAGGGCATTCTTGTAATGCTCGATGGCAAAAAAGTAGTTCTCGGCTTTGTAGGCACGGTCCCCTTCCAAGCGTGCTGCATTGACTACTTTTTTGGCAGACCCCAAGGTATCGCCCTCGTCGGCAAGTTTCTGAATAAAACCCGGGGTTTTCTTGGTTTTGTCGGTGGCTTTGGCGGTGGCTTTGGCGGTTGCCTTGGGGGTATCCTGGGCCTGGGTCGGCAGCCAGGTACCCATGAACATCAAGCTGAAAGCCGCGCACAGCGCTAGGGTTCCGAATCGTTTCATGTCTAGGGGTACAGGGGTCAACGAGAGAGGGCAAATCAGCCCAGAATCAAGGCAATTTCAATTTCTTTTTGGCGGTTTCCAGCAAATTATCGGAATCCTTGGTATAGAGAAAATTACCACTGCTCGTATCAAAAATATAATCGTAATTTCCTTCTTTGGCAATGGATTTGATGGCCTCTTCGGCCTTTTGAATCACCGGCCCCAGCAAATCTTCTTTGCGCTTGGCGATATCCTGTTGAGCGCGTTGTTGAAAATTATCGATATTGGACTGGAGGTCCTGAATTTCTTTGGTCTTGTATTCGCGCAATGATTCACTCCACTCCTTGCTCTTGGATTGAAAATCGGCGTATTTCACTTTGAGCTCGCTGAGCATCGCCTGGACCTGGGTTTCCATTCCTTCGGCAAAGCGCTTGAGGCTGTCCTCTGCTTTTTTGGTTTCTGGCATCAAGGATACCAACTCACCGGAATTGATATGACCCAAACGAGGGCCCTGAGCCAAAGCCGGTTGAACAAAACCTGAAGCCAAGGCCATAACAAGGCCGAGGAAAAGGAGGCGAGATGGGGGGCAAAAAAGGGTCTTCATGGGGCTCTTAAGGATTTGGTTGGATGGGGGTTAAGGCATTCGCTGGGAGCCGACGGCCGGAACAGGAGGCTGGGTGGCTTTGGGCGGGGTTTTGGTGTTATTGGTTGGTTTAGGTTGGGCCTTGGCCGTCGGACTCTTTCGAACAACGCCCATCGCTGCCAGAATCTCGTTGCTTTTGTCCAACTTGGGGCTGACAAATAGCAGTTGGTTTCCGGCGGCTCTGTCAAATATAAGGTCGTAGCTTTTATCACGGGCATATTTCTGGACCGCCGCGTAGATTTTGTCCTGCAAGGGGCGAATCAGGTCCTGCTGCCTTTTGACGAGGGCTCCCTCTTCACCAAACTGCTCTTTTTGCCAGGCCAACAGCCTTTCCTCCCGGGCTTTGATCTCTTCCATTCGCTCCTGCTGCATGGTTTCCGTTAGCAAGGGGCTTTCGGCCCGCATGGTACGGTAAAGCCGCTCAATTTCCTGCTTCATTTCATCGGCTTCGGCATTCCAACGCTCCACCTGCACCTTGAGCTCGCTTTGAGCCGCCGCGTACTCACTCATCTGACCCAACATGTATTCCGTGTCCACATAGATGTACCGCTGAGCATGGGCCGTTGGCCCTCCCACCCACTGGATCATAAGGGCTACCCAAATCCCTGACAAGACCTTTTTCACCCTCTTAGAACGACTGACCGATGGAAATATGCACATTGCCTTTGTGGACTTCACCGGCCCCGGGCACCGGGTCCATTCCATAACCCCAATCCACACCTAACAGACCAAACATGGGCAGAAAGACCCGCACCCCAACGCCGGCCGATCGGTAATTGAGGAAGGGGTCAAATTGCCTGACTTTGCGAAACGAATTCCCCGCCTCCAAAAAAGTCGTGGCGTAGATGGTTGCGCTGGGGTTGAGCGACAAGGGGTATCGCAATTCCATGGTGTATTTCTGAAAAGCCGTCGCCCCCAGCAATTGACTGGTCTGGGGATCGCGGGGGGTCAACGAATTGTTTTGGTAACCTCTCAAACCAATCAATTCCCGGTCATCCAAGGCAAAACCCATAATCCCATCGCCACCCACATAAAAACGTCCAAAGGGTACCTCGCCGGTTTCCTGGGTGTAATTGCCCAGCCATCCGTATTGAATCCGACTCATTAGCACCAGGTTGCCCACCAGCTTGGTGTACTGCTGAAAGTCAAAACGCCATTTGTGGTATTCCACCCACTTGTAGCGCTCCTGGGCGGTGGCATCGGGACGGAGCTTGCGACCTAGCAACGAATAGGGCGGAGCAATCTGGGCAACCAAGGAGAGATTGGCCCCGCTGCGGGGAAAGATGGGCTGGTCAACGCTGTTGCGCGATAAGGTTTCTTTGAAAAAAAAATTATTGGAAACACCGTCCGGCAAAAAGGCTGTGTTCTGGTTGTTAACCAACACAAATTGTTGAAAATTGAGACTATGAACGACCGTAAAAAAGTCGTCTGGTTTCTTGAGCCGCTGCCCAAAACTGACACTGGTTCCTTTGATCGTGATGGACTGACGCAAAGGGTTGCTCCTGGGCAAGCCGTTGGGTACCTGAATCGAAACATAAGCACTGACCGTAAAGGAATTGGGCTTTTTGCCGCCTAGCCAAGGCTCGGTGAACGATAAATTGTACGAAGAAAAAAAGCGTCCGTTGGACTGGGCCCGGACACTAACCCGCTGCCCATCCCCACCGGGAACCGGTGTCCACGCTTTGGGGTTGAGCATTTTGCGGGTCGAAAAATTATTCAAGACCAAGCCCAGCGAACCCACCACCTGGCCGGCGCCCCAACCGCCGGATAGCTCCACCTGATCGTTCGAACGCTCCGTGACTTTGTATTCAATATCAACGGTACCATCCTGTGGATTGGGCGTGGGGACCACCCCCAATTGTTCGGGGTCAAAGTAGCCCAGCTGGCTTAATTCACGGGTCGTTCGCATTACATCGCTGCGCGAAAATTTTTGACCGGGCCGGGTACGCAATTCACGGATGATCACATGGTCGGAGGTTTTGTCGTTGCCTTTGACGGTCACACGTCGCACCGTGGCCTGGGCTCCTTCCACCACTCGCACCACCAAATCAATGCTATCGCCTTCAACCCGACTTTCGTGCGAACTAACCTGGAAGAAAAGGTAACCATCGTCCATATACAGCGACGAAATATCCCGACCCGACGGATCCATTTGAAGCTTGGATTCGATTAACTCTTTGTTATACAAATCCCCTTGCTTCACGCCCAGAAGTCCCAACAAGAGGCTGTCGCTGTACACCGAATTTCCCTCGATCTCCAATCGCCGAACGAAATAGGGTTTGCCTTCAAACAATTCTACCAAAACGCCCATCTGCCCATCGCCTATTGAAAAAACCGAATCCCGCAGAATGCGCGCATCGCGGAAGCCCATGCGTTGGTATCGGCGGATTAGTTTGGTCTTTTGTTCTTCGAATTTTTCGGGATCCCATTTGCCGTTGCGCAAAGGGTTCCAGCGGACCCTGGGACGGGCTGTTTTGAGAATGCGCATCACATTTTTGGCATCCAACGCTGCGTTTCCGGTCAATTGTAGGGAAGCAACACGCACTTTGGCCCCCGGCTCAACACTTACGTTCAAGGTGGAGGCGTTGATTTGATTGGTGTCCGGTATCGTGTTCAACACGACTTTGACCTCCAGGTAACCCTTGTCGGTGTAGTATTTGCGAACGACCCTGCTAATATTCCCTTTGACCTCATCGGTCAGAATTTTGCCCTTGAAAGATTTGAGCGATTCGGTCATTTCCTCGGCCTTGGCCTTGGATACTTTGCGGTTAAAAACAACTTTGGAGAGCCGAGGCTTTTCTTCGAGCACCAGGCAGAGATAAATCTGTTCTTCGACCACCGAATCCACCCGAATTTGGACGTTCCCAAAAAGACCCTGCTTCCATAAATTGCGCACGGCCTTGGCCCCTTCTTCCCCTAACAAGGTGAATCGCTGACCCTCCCGCAATCCCGCAATCATCATGAGCAGGTCCTGATCCGTATGCCTCAGTCCCTCCACACGGACTTTGGCGATCCGATAACTCCGTACCACCTCTCCTGCCGCTCCGGATCCGGGTACCTGGGCTTCTGTTATCCAAGGCAAGCAGGCAAAACAACCCAAAAGGCAAGCCCTCAGACCTGCCAAGAACAAAAATCTCATCATCAGGAATGGGCGGTGGTTTGGGCAGAGGTTTTACCAAAACGGCGTTCCCTAAGCTGGTATTCTTGAATCGCAGCCAAAAAATCCGCCTTGCGAAAATCAGGCCAGCAGGTTTCGGTAAAATAAAGTTCGGTGTAGGCGGACTGCCATAACAAAAAATTAGAGAGCCGCTTTTCACCGCTTGTGCGAATCATAAGATCCGGATCAGGCATAAGGGCGGTCTGCAATCGATGAGCCAAGGTGGACTCGTTGATCTGATTTGGATCTAATTTTTGGGACTTCACCTCTTCGGCGATTTTTTTGACCGCCGACAAAATTTCGGAGCGGGCGCTGTACGATATCGCCAAATTCAGTTGCATTCGTTGGTTGCCTGCGGTCAATTGTTCGGTCCGTTGGAGCTGTTCCCGGCAACGGGCCGGTAAAAGATCCAAATTCCCGAAGGAATGCAAGGCGATTTTGTTTTTCATCAGCGTATCCAACTCGGACTCCACGGTTTCTACCAGCAACTGCATGAGGGCCTCTACTTCCAGCGCAGGGCGAGACCAGTTTTCGGTCGAAAAGGTGTAAAGCGTCAAATATTTAACGCCCAATTCGGCGCCTATTTCACAGGTCTCCCGCACCGCCTGAACCGCGTAGCGATGGCCATAAATTCTGTCCTCTCCACGCTCTTGGGCCCATCGACCGTTCCCATCCATGATAATAGCCACATGGGCCGGAATCCGCTGGGTATCAATCTGCTCTTCCATTCCGCTCATCCCGGTTCTTATTTGATGCGACAGCGTCGCGATGGGATATGGTAGTGATAGTAAACCATTAAAGAACTGTAAGCATCGTTGTACGCATTCACCCCTCGTTGGCTACCGGGCTCTCTGGCCGAGAGTCCTTTTTCCCAACTCCGATCCGACATGTCTGCGGCAACGGTGTTCCGATACAAACGAAGGTAGGAGGCATCAAAATAGGTACCCGAAATGTCATCCAAAAAATCGGTGCCCGTAAAGCAATAGGTCCATTCGATTCCCACGCCGTGATTGCCTTTGAAATTGCGACGATAACCCAAGCTAATCGGGAAAATCCAGGTATTCAACGCATAACGATCCGCCTCCAGACCCAAATTCTCCAAGCCAGGTTTGTCACCCAACCCTTGCCCCTCCGTTCCCAAGGGCTGCAAGGCCACCAAAGTACCCTTGTGCCTAGCCATCGGATCAAAAAAGAATCGACCCAAACCCAAACCCAGGTACGGGGCGCTGCGACGTTTCAGTGAACCCGGGACATAAGGCCAAAAATTAAATTCCACCCCCACACGGGCCTCTAAAATGGAGGAGGTAAAGCTGAGATTCCTCTGAATCTGCTTGGGATCACCGCTCAAAGAATCCGCCGCCGAAACCTGTCCCTGTCCAACCTGCAATTTCACCCCCCAATGCGGGCTAAAATTGTATTTGGCATGAACTGCGCCGTAGAATCCAGGCTTCAGCCCGGACAAGGGCACCCGAATATCGCCTCGATAGGATGTTAGGCCGGCCCCGAACCCAAGGTCTACCCACTGAGCGGAAACGGGATTCGAGAACACAACCCACATCAGCATCAAAAATCCTGCCATACCGCAGGTCCGACGGCGGTGAAGGGGGGTCATAATCAGGGCGTGGGGCAATTGTAAGGGTATATAACCCGTGAAATACTGAGGCCGACAAAGAGATACCCGTCGTTACGGCCGTTGGTATTGCCGCGGGCAGAACCCAGCGCATTGGGTTTGAGCCAAGGATGCAATTGACGGGTACGATCCACGAATTCAGAAGCTTGAGAACCGTGGACGGAACCGATAACCGCCGGGTTGGCGTATTGACCCGACACATCATCCAAGTAATCGGTGAATAGAATTCGGTAGCCGGCTTCGGCCGACATGCGGGTGTATTTGTTCAACGTCCAACGAATACCCAAACCCAGCGGAATACCCAATTGCGTTGAACGATACTCCGGAGTGTTGTAGAAATTGGAAAGACCCTGGCCTTCGGTGGTGAGGTCCTTGAGCTTAATCCAACCGATAGAATCAATGGCGGAACGGGCTTCGGATTCGTAGTGATAGACATTGAAACCGCCAAATACATAAAAATTGGCGCGTCGAACGCTGCTATTAATCATGAATTCACCAAACTTGTATTCCAGAACCACACTGAACTCGGTCAGGCGGGTTCGAAACGAAAGGTTACGCAGATTCACATCTTCCCGCACCGAGGTGACGGTCTGGCTGAAGGAATCTACTCTGAAGTATTCTCCGACTAGGCGATTGTACTTGGCTCCGGTCGGGTCCCTGTAGGCCGCGTTGACCAGGTTTTTGAGCTCCGGGCTGTTATCGGAACCCGCCAAACTTGCAAAGTTCACATCGGCCCGTAGGCTGAGGCTCTTGGATAGGTGACGGCGAAAATGAGCCCCAATTCCACCCCGGGTGCTGTAGATGAAATTATTGATATGGGCCAGATCGCCGACATAGGTCGTCGAATACATATTCACTCCAAATTCTCGGAGCTGAGCCAACCCCTGTGCCGGAACCAGTCCCAACCCCAAAAGGGTTATTAGCAGGGCTCTTCGGGAAATGCAATACCAGTCGTTCATACCAAACAAATTAGCCAAAAGGCGAAAATACCGCAAAAAATGCAGAAATTAACCCCGAGGGTCCAGGCCCCAGAGGAGTTTGGTTTTGAGGTTATCAAGATGCGAAAACCCCTTGAACCTAGCCAATCGCAGGGGTCGTAAGGAGAGTCCCAGGTCAATTTGCCCTTGTTCGGCCCAATCCAGGACCTTCCCGTCCACCATCAACCGGGCAGGACCGCCGTTGGATTCCGCCTCGGTCTGCAGGGTGATCCGAACATTCTGGTCGACGACCACCGGCCGAATCCCCAATTGATGCCCGGCAACCGGGGTAATCGTCCACACCTTGCTCTGCGGGAGGACAATGGGGCCACCGCAACTCATCGAATAAGCCGTAGACCCGGTCGGTGTAGCCACCAAAAGCCCGTCGGCTTGGTAGCGGTTGAGTAATTCGCCGTCCAGGGTGCAGGCAACCCGCATGAGACCGGCCCCCATTCGGTGCAAAGCAACTTCGTTGAGCGCATAGACCAAACCCGATTGACCAGGACCCTTGGGGTATTTGCATTCCAAGAGGCTACGCTCCTCCAACAAAATCTCTCCGTTCCGAATGGCCTCCAAGGCCCTTGGAATATCTTCGGTTCCTCCGGCCGAACTCAAAAAACCAAGGCGACCAAAATGGAAACCAAAGACCGGCAATTGAGCCCCCACCGCCAACGGAACCGTATCCAACATGGTCCCATCACCACCCAATACCAAGACCATTGCGGCCCCGGCAAGGGTCGATGGTTCCTCGACCCCCCAAACATCGGAACCGCTACCAACCCGCCCAAAGAAATCAGGGTTCTCTATGTTTAACGCTTCCCGTACCAAGGGCTCCAACGAACGGTGCCAGCGCAAAGCCAGACCTTTGAGAGAAGCGGCATCGCGCAATGCCCGCAGACCAGCTAGCTGGTGCTTAATGGATGGCCTGGCGTAAACCAGAAGTTGGGTCGTGGTCATGGTACCAAAGATGCTAAGAAAACGAGTTCAAGGAAAGAGGCTTTGGGTGAAGGGCATTTTCAACAAATAGCTGAAGCCATGCCTGGGAAGAATCGGTCGTAATTGACTCAGGATGAAACTGATAACCCCACAAAGGCCTGCTTCGATGCCGCATGGCCTGAACGGTTCCATCGTCCGAAGCACTGGCCAAGAGTTGGTAGGTTTCGGGAACCCTATCCAAGACCAGCGAATGATAGCGCATCACTTGGCAGCCTTCGAATTGACTAAACTTTGAGTTGTAATTGTGTTGAAACAAATCATACATGGACTGATCCCAACGCAAAAAACTTCGTTTGCCGTGAACAGGCGCCGAAGCATGCACCAGTTGAGCGCCCGCCTTCAAGCCCAAGGCTTGGTGGCCCAGACAAATCCCCAACAAAGGCTTTTCGTCGGCGTATCGATCCACAAAAGACATGAGTCGGCCTGCCTTGGGGGGGGTGCCTGGACCCGGGCCCAAAATCGCGGCATCCCAAGACCAAGCCTCCCACGCTTCAGGGCCTTGATGATGATCCACCACTCGGCATTGATAGCCGGCTTTAAGAACCCAAGCCCTCAAGTTGTAGGTAAAACTATCGCGGTTGTCCAAGAGCAAGAATCGGTCCATACTTCGTTCAGGGGAAAAAAGCCAAAAGTCCACGACCCCATTCCAACCAAAGCCACCCCGTCCAAGGCCACATCTTCCGAAACCAGACTTCGCCCCCCTCAAAACCAGCGATCCAGGCTGCCAAAACGGACCAGAGTACCAAGCCCTGGCCCACCTGTAGAAAGGCGCCCAGCATTCGGTAGGGCAATTCCAACCCGATTTTGCGGGCCATCCAGCCAGAAGCCTTGCTCAAAGCCCAAAGCCCCACCCGAACAGCCACCACCACCAAAAGCAGGGCCAGAGCCTTACCCCCTTCGTGAATCAGGGCCGGAGGCACCAGCTTTTCCAAGAAGGCGGTACCACCCGAGAACAGGGCATAAACCAAAGCCAAGGCGAGCAATAAACCCACCCAATCCAACAAAACGCCAACCAAGCCCTTTTGGTAGCCCTTCCAAAATGCATAAAGACCCAACACCCCCAGCATAATTTCAGGCCATTTCATGAAGTAAAAATCCGATAAAATTGTCAAGAAGCCTACGCCTTACACTAACTTAGGGTATGTTGCCCCTCCTAATGGTTGTCGGACTTCTCTTGGGTTACCCCGAACAGCCCAATCCTACGCCCCTGGTACAAGCAGGGACCGCCTCGGTTTATGCCCAACGATTTGACGGGAAACGAACCAGTTCAGGCCAAATTCACCGTAGCAACTCCCTTAGCGCCGCCCACAAGTCCCTACCACCCGGGACCCGCGTCAAAGTAACCCACCTGCGCAACGGGTGTTCTGTCGAAATCGTCGTGAACGATCGTCTTCCCAAGCAGTCCCCCCATATTATCGACCTTTCCCCCATGGCAGCTGCTCAGATCGAAATTCCCACCAAAGGCATAGGTCGAGTTCGGGTGGAGGAAATCCGACCCTGACCCCGCCCATCTGCTCTTTGGATTCTCAGGGTTCATGGTCTTCGCCGCCACCTCCCTTCCATCGATCCTCCGCGTCTTCCTCGTCGAAGGATTCCGTGTTGTTTGCGTCGGGACCCCATTGGGGCCTCAGGATTGGCTGACCCGCCTCTACCCATGCACTCATCCACCAATCCGCCACATGCGCCACCGATGATGCCAATTGACGCCCCATCAATCCCCCAAGACAACGATGATAACACAGAACAAAGGGGATTGATTCCTGACGTAGCAATCGATTGCCGCGTCGAAAGGGCGCGTATTGTTCATGCGATGGGACCTGGGATCGGCATTGACACTCGCAATCAAAAACCCGCTCCAAGTGGGCATAGGCATCGTTCATGATTTGCCATAGATGATGAGCAGGGCGCTTCACGATTTCGGCCCTTCGCAATGTTTGGGCCATGGTGTCTCCAAAGTACTCTGGTATTCGGCTTTCGAGCAAAGCATGAAGCCCGTGCTGCCCGCTGTATTGACCGTTGTAATTGGAACACAAATGAAGGGGAACATGGGCATCGGCCAAGTAATGACCCAAATCAGCCGCTGTTCGTAGGATTAACTGGTGGTTTCCCTGTTCAAAAGCCCAAACCAAGCGTCGGTAAACCCGGGGTGCATGCCACGGCAAGATCCCTCGACTTCTTAATAGTTTTTCGGAATAACATTGAACAGCGCTGTCCCAGTGCAGGGGCAAGGCCAACCGCTCGCTGTCACCCCAGCGATCCATATCCATAAAATGACAAGGAGCCTCCAAAGGATCCCAGGCTCGGCGCTGATCGGCCGATACCGCCCTCTCCTTGAGGACTAGACGATGGTATTCAAAAAATTCACGTAGCGGGGAAGGCAACGCGTAAACCGCTGACTCGTTGATATAACGATGGGCGGCAAAACCCCAAGAATAGGCATTGAATCCTTGCCCGCATAGACCAAGGACGGCCGTGATGAATACCCACCAACGTGGCGATGGCTTGGATAAGAACAACATTTCCGGCAAAAATCAACCGGCTAAACCGGTTAAACCGGTTCCAATCGTTTATCAACGATTCGTCGAAAGGGACTGCGGGCCTTAGGGCCCAATCATCAAACGATTGATCCGCTTGAGGGGGCCAGGACAATGCGATTGGTGACAGGCAATGCAGCGAGCGACCAAGGCATCAAAATTCTGGGCTGTCGGTTGCTGCCCAACCAGGCGATGGGCCTCGTGATAGGCCTTGGCCTTCACAAAAAACTCCTCGACAAGAACCGATGTATCCGTCGGACGCTGGGCCTCAAAAGGCATCGTGGCCCATGCTGGACGGGCTGGACGGGTTGATGAATCGCTGACAATCCAGGCCCGCATGGCTTCGGCTTGGTCAGCCATGGCTCGCATTGCTACAGCCATGGGCGCTGCTTTGGGCTCCTGCATGCCAGGTGCGCAGGTTGAATCCGCAAGGCTCTCCCCGCTCTTGGGGGACGTATCCAGGGTTCCGCTTTGACAAGCCACCAGAGACCACCCCAAGAAGAGGCCGAAAACTGCTCTGAGGATCATCCTTATTTTTTGAGGCGTACGCCGCTGGCTTCAAAAACCAATTCGATTTCGGGTTCGGTGATGGATGCAATTTCGTCCGCTGTCTTGCCCCCGTCTTCGGCGTAGTGTCGCAAGGCCTCAACGCTGGTCGTATCGTAGGTGGCAACGCCCTGCATCACAACGCGGGATCCGGCCGATTCCAGCGGCACAAAAAATGCATAATCCTTGAATCCAACCCGAAGGGTTTTGCCATCCCCCATATCCAATTTCATCCAGCATCCCTTTTTTTGGCAGCATTCATGAATCGTCCCGGATAATTTGAGTTCGGCCATGCCTTTCCCTTTCATCCGATCGGGGAGTTCAGATACGTCGATGGCCCCGTCCACCGTTATGGAATCCCCGAAATAGGCCCAATCCTGCTCTTGACTGGCTTGGGGGTTCTGGCAGGAAACCATCGCCCTAGACCCCATCAACAGGAGCAAAAGAATGGCAAGGAGGCGAGAAAGACGGGTTCTGTTCATGTACGTTGAGTTTGTAGGGTCAAAATTAGGGATTATAAAGGTTTTTTTGTAAATTTGCGGTTCTCAAAATCAAACAACATGGCCAATCACGCCTCCGCGATCAAAAGAATCCGTCAGACCGCCGTCCGTCGTCTGCGCAATCGCTACCAGCTCAAGACCACCAAAACCATGATCAAAAGGCTCAAAAGCCTTTCGGTGGCCGAGGAGGCTCGTCAAATGCTGCCATCGGTGATTTCCCGGATTGACAAAATGGCCAAAAAACATATTATCCACGTCAACAAAGCCGCCCGCCAGAAATCACAGCTGGCCCGTCAAGTTGCCGGTCTCGCCGCCTAAGGCCCACAGGTCCTTAGCCGTTGGCTAAACGCTTCGACCCGACTCCACCCGGAGCCGGGTCTTTTTTTTGCAGGTCATGGAAACCTGCCCTCCAACACGGTCCCAACCTGCCATTCGGGACCTCCCTGAACATTCACGGCCGCGTGAACGACTCATCAACCAAGGACGGTCTAACCTAGAGGACCGGGAACTTCTGGCCATTTTGCTCGGCAGCGGAACCGGAAAAGAATCAGCGCTGGGCCTTGCTGGCAAAATTTTGGACCTTTGCAGATACCACCTGGGACATTTGGGCCAAATCCATGTCCGACAACTCGCCCAAATACCCGGCATCGGCCCTGCCAAGGCTGTGAAAATATTGGCAGCGCTTGAACTTGGGAAGCGTTGTCTGGAGAGCAAGACCGAAGAGCAACCTCAGATTCGGGGCTCGGCCGATGTCTTTACCCATTGCAAAAATCTATTCCTGCACAAGAATCACGAAATTTTTGCGATTGCCCTCCTCAACCAAGCCAACCGTATTCTAGGCATTGAACAAATTAGCGAAGGCGGCATCAACTTTACGGCGGCCGATCCCCGAATTATCCTACGTCTTGTTTTGGATTATCGAGCCTGCGGTCTGATCCTCATGCACAATCATCCATCCGGCCAATTGCAACCCAGCGACGCAGACCGTTCCCTAACCCAAAAAATAGAGTCGGCGGCTCGTTACCTCGATGTGCGGGTTTTGGACCATTTGATTTTTGCTCAGCACCGCTATTTCAGTTTTGCCGATGCAGGCCTGCTGATAGGCGCATCCCCTAGCTCAAACCCTTAATTTTGGAGCAACCTACCCTACCATGCAATCCTACCTCTTCGCTCGCAGTCCTCGCATAGCATCTTATGCCCCTTCTTTATGGTTTTGGTTTTGGCTTTCAGCTATAGGCCTAGGAGGCTCTGTTAAAGCCCAAATTGTCCTAACAACCGCCGATACCATTCGAGCATCGGGAAATGCCAGCCAGTTTGAAATCGTTGGCTACGGAGGCGTTGTCAATCAGGGCGCAAGTAGTGTTCAACTGCGGTGGCTTCGGGTCGGCAGTCAACTCCCTAGCGCTTGGACTCATACGATTTGCGATCTCAATTCATGCTATCCGCCCTTTGTGGACAGCGCTGAATTTACCCTATCACCACGGGATACCTCCAATTTGGATGGGCATTTTTACCTCAACGGTCAACCCGGCGCCGGATATCAGCGGATTCGCCTCAGTACCTTGCCGGCCAATGCGCCCCTCATGGTGGTGACTTTTGTAGCCAGCACGGCGAGTTCAACCACCCAAACCTTGATATCAGCCCCCAACAAAGCCGCATGGAAGCTGGTGGGTCGTGAATTAATTCTGGCCACCGAAGGATTGGAAGGCATGGCCATGGTTCGTGTTTTGGACCAAAGCGGCCGGGAAGTTTATCGGAAGCAGATTACGGAACCCGTCGAACGCTTGATGATGGACCAATGGCCCAGCGGAGTTTACATGGCGATTCTTGGGAGCGGATTCGGTACGGAACAATACCGATTCGCCCTCAATCGGTAGATTCAACGCGGGCTATTTTCCAACCCACTTCCACCACCGAAGGCAGGGGGCTCAAACGCATGTTTTGCATAACCCGAAAGGTGTAAATCCCTTTCCGTCGTAACACCAGACGATCCTGAACAGGGACCACCACTGTATACAAATCTCCCAAGGTACTTTGTCCCAACCAGCGTCCTTCGGAGTCCGTTAAAGGGATATCACTGTTCCAAACCGAAGAGTCCCCCGCCGGACCGGTTACCAAGCAAATCGCATGCAGATTGCGGTACGGATAATCTCCCTCGTGGCGAATTTGGAGCCACAGGCGGCAGGGTGTGATGCTGTCTTGGTTATGAAAACGAAAGACCGCGGCGGTCTTCTCTTTCCAGCCTTCGCTGGGCAGCATGACCTGGGTATCGTACTCCGCCGATGGAGAACATCCTGTGGTGGCCAGCACGATGGCCAGCAACCTACCGAAAGCGCTCACACTAGGAAATCGCCAAGCGGGGAGAATCATCAGGAGGCGCTAGGTTTGACCGCTGCCGAAGGGCTGGCGGGCTTGCTGCGTTTTTTGTTGCGATTCTTGTTCTTGGGTCGGTCAAAACGATTCAACCCTCCTCCAACATTCACCTCGTAATCGGGCTCGGCCTCGGTTGTTTTTTCTTCAACTGGGGCGTAGCCACTCAGGCTTTCGGGTACCGCCCCTTTTTGGATTTGATCCAATAGTTCCCGAACCTGATCAACGTGCAGGGCCACCGTAGGGTTCTCGGATCCCCCGGCTTCTCGGCGACGCAGTTGAAACCACATGGTTTTCTTGAAAATATCGGTTTTGATGCAGTCAAAAAAACCGGCCTTGGTCTGCAAAAAGCGTACACCTTTGGGGATATCCTTGATGGCATCCAAATAGGTATCCAACTCGTAATTCAGACAACACTTGAGACGACCGCATTGTCCGGATAACTTAACCTGGTTGATGGACAATTGCTGGTAACGAGCCGCCGTCGAAGTAACCGGTTTGAAGTCGGTTAACCAAGTACTGCAACACAATTCACGACCACAGACACCCAGGCCGCCCAGGCGTGCCGCCTCTTGACGGGCGTTGATTTGGCGCATTTCGACGCGGGCGCTCAGGTTTTCGGCTAGTTTGCGAACCAATTCCCGGAAATCAACCCGCTGCTCGGAGGTATAATAGAGGAAAATTTTGGACGCATCGGCCTGGTATTCCACGTCGGTCAACTTCATGTTGAGGCGCATCATGTCCACCACACCACGAGCCCTGCTCAAGACATCCATCTCCTTGGATCTGAGTCCATGGAGCCGCTCTCGCTCGGATTCATTGGCTTTGCGAAAAATTTTGCGGACTTCGTTATCGATCATGCTTTGTTTGCGCTTGCGCATTTGCAAGCGGACCAGTTCGCCTTTGAGGGTGACCTGACCCATATCGTAGCCATTCTTGGCTTCGACCACCACCCACTCGTTGGGGTACAATGCTGCCTTGGAAGAATTTACAAAGTACTCCTTGCGGTTGGCTTTGAATCGCACTTCAACCCATTCGGGTTCGGTGGAATGCTGAGGTTCGGCGGGCAGGTCCGCGAGCCAATCAAACGCATTAAAACGATTGCAGCCACCGCTGGCACAATGCCCCTTGCTCCCGCACCCGGTGGGCGAACATGATCCTCCACTGCAATTACCGCAACCCATAATTTCCTGTTTTGCCGAAGATACGGCCAAAATCCGGCTTCAAAGAAGGCATCAGGCTCCGAACAAGGGAACCGAACCTACAGCGAGCGGACGATGGGTGCTGGCCTTCGTCTGCCGCTTTCTTTCGGCTGCTAGGGCCTCCTGCAAATCGAAAAAGAGATTGTGCATTACGAGGCGCTGATGTCCGTTGCGCTCCAATCTGTACGCCGCCGTTTCAAGTGCTTCCTGCATGGCTGCGAGGCTGGGGGCCGAAATAAACGGCGAAAATTTGACCACAAAATCGTTTTCTTCGGCCGACCAACCGTTGTTCTGGCTTTGGAGATGCCTGTAGAGATAGCACTGGCGCAACAACAAGAGCCCGTAATCCATCAAACCTTTGAGGGCCTCCCGCCCTGTATCGCCGGCCTCGTTCACCCAACGTTGCACCTCCGTTGATTTGGAACCATACGCCAATCGCAACAGGGTCATGAAACGGCGACCGTGTTCGTAGGGTTCTTCGTTCATGGCCTGCAGGGCCTTGTGCAGGTTGCCATCGGCGAAAAGGGCCACCTCGGCAACTCGCTCGGCCGGGTATCCCGCTTCCAAAAGGTACGACTTGATGGCATCGGCATCCAACGGGGGAACCCTCAGGGTTCGTGTTCTGGACAAAATCGTCGGTAAAATTTGTTCAGGCTGGGAACTCACCAACAAAAAAACGGTTCGATCCGGCGGTTCCTCCAACATCTTGAGCAAAAGATTCCCGGCATCGCCCAGGTATTCGGCTAGCCACAACAACACCACTTTGTATCGCCCCTCAAAGGCCGACAGTCCCAGTTTGGAAAGAATGGCATAACATTCGTGGCGGGATATGTTCAGCTGTTTTTGGTCGGCCTGCATCGCCTCCCGCCAATCGTTGTACTCCAGGTGGGGGTTTTGAGTAAAGGCCTGTCGGAATTCACGCATCCATTGTTCGGAACCGGGCTTTTCGCTTTCCCCTTGCCGGGAAATGACCGGAAAAACCCAATGAAGGTCTGGATGGATCAGCTTGTCAACTTTGCGGCAAGAGGCACATTCTCCGCAGGAATCGTTTTCCCCAGGTTGGTGGCACATCAGCCACTGGGCATAAGCCAGGGCCAAAGGCAATTTTCCTGAGCCAGGCGGTCCAGCAAAGAGTTGGGCGTGGGGTATGCGGCCGCTTTCCAAACCCTGCCTCAAGAGGGCTTTAACCCCCTCCTGCCCGGGTATATCGGCCAATTTCATACCCAAAGTTAAGATTTAGGTGCTACCTTTCAACGTAGCCCATGAAGCTGATTTTGCTCCGTCATGCCAAGGCCCAAAAGGCAAGGTGGGATGTCCCGGACCGCGACAGACCCCTGCAGGAGAGGGGTCATCGCCAGACCATCCACCTGGCACAATACCTCCCCGGTCCCTTGGCCGTGGACCCCGCAGTTTCGTGGACGATTTGGTGCAGTCCAGCCCTTAGGACCCGGCAAACCTTGGAAGGCTGGCAACAACATGCCTTATCAAAAACCGCCTGGGACGGGTTATACCATCCTCAGAGACCGGATTGGCTGTACCTGGCTGACGCAGAACGATTGGAGTCCGAGCGACTGCTGCTGGACGACTCCTCGAATCTTTTGGTCGTAGGTCATAACAATGGACTGAGCGATTGGGCGGATTGGTTGCTGGGGCAACCCCAACCACCCCTTCGCACCTGCCAACTGCTGGTCCTCCAATCGCCGTCCAAAAATGAGTCAGGCGTCCATTGGCGCGTTGAACAATCCTGGATTGCAGACCAAGAAGACTCTTGGTAAACCCGGCAGATAGGACGATAATGGCTTGGGTTGGTCGAATGTTTCGGTTGGTGCTTCGAGTCAGGCCCCTGATGATGGGGGCCGTGCTCCTGACCTTGGAACCTATGCGGGCCTCGGCTACGGGTTATGCATCAAAAGGCAGTCCCTCCAACACCCCCTCCTCCAACACCCCCTCCTCCAACGACGCTTCCTTCAACCGTGATTCCATCCCGCCGCATGGACCTCCGAACCGAGACAGCTTGCAAAATCGCTTGGGGTATTGGATGGACCTTTTGAGGAAATCGCCGGTTCTGCCCTCCCCGGTCATGGGGCGCTCCCCGGAAACCGGCTTTTTGGTTGGGGTGGGTCTGTTTTTTGGCCCTGGCCATAACAACGAAAAAACCAAAGGCCGAGGTTCACAATGGAGCATAGCAGGCGCTTATACCGCCAAAAAGCAATGGATATTGAGCCATTCAGGCACCTACGCCACCCCCAACGATCGTTCTCTTTGGCAGTGGAACCTGGGTTGGCGCCGTTTTTGGGATCGGTTTTATGGCACAGGTCCCGGCATCGATCCCCTCGAATCGACCCCGTACCGCTTCCATACCGCCAACTTTCAAATGACCTACAACCGACGCCTGGGCTCGGGGCGGCACTTTGTTGGTCCTGTGTTACGATTCAATACCATGGACCAGGTGCGGTGGGATGCACCAAGCCCCGATAGCCAAGTCTTCAAGGTTCCGGGGTATTGGGGACACCGTACCTTGGGCCTGGGTATGCGATGGATTTACGATACCCGACCCCATGTCATCAACGCGCGACGAGGCGTGTTCTTTGAAGGATCCATCCGCTGGCATGCATCCTTGGGACGGGCCCTGACACCGGAAGCAGAGGCCTGGAAACAACGAATGCTGATTCCAAACGATAGCATCTTTAACCCGGCCTATTTGTTTTGGAACCTGGACCTACGGGGCTATCAACCGCTGCGCACACGAGGCAGGTTGGATGCCGTTTGGGCCTGGAGGCTGGTCATGCAATCGGCCGGTAGCGGGGTTTCCTTTCGGGAGATGCCGGCCCTTGGCGGTGATAATTTGTTACGAGGCCATTTCCGAGGCGCGTACCGAGACCTTTGCCTGTGGGGTGTCGAAAACGAATGGCGAGGCCAATGGGGTGCCCATTTTGGATGGAACCTTTACAACGGATGGGGTATGGTCGGTCCCTCTTGGTCGGCCATGAGCCAAAACCAACCCCGCTGGTCCTACGGTGCTGGACTGCGATGGACCCCCAACCCCAAGGCCCGCACCCTGTTGCGGATTGATTGGGCTCGTACCATTGATGGCCAAAGCGGTCTTTACTTTGAGGTCAACGAGGCCTTTTGAACGCAGAACCTTTCCAATATGATTTACGAAATTGACGGAGTCCTGGTATCCGAGGAAATCCTGCGCGAACCCTTTGCCTGCTCCATCTTGCATTGCAAAGGCGCTTGTTGCGAAGAAGGAGACCTGGGCGCCCCCCTGGAGGAATCCGAACTCGCCTTGATTCAACAAGACCTGGACCGAATCAAGCCCTACCTGCCCACCAAGGCCGTGGATACCATTGAACGCCTTGGCTTCTACGAAAGGGCACCTGACGGAGAACCCGTCACCCAAACCCTGGAGGGCCGAGCCTGCGTCTTTGCCAAAAAGGATGACCAAGGTCACTGGCAATGCGGGATCGAACAAGCCTGGAAGGATGGACAAACCACTTTTCGCAAACCCATCTCCTGCCACCTCTACCCCGTTCGGATTAGCCCCCTACGAGGCGGAGGAGAAGCTCTTAACTACGATCGCTGGGATATCTGTCAACCCGCCTGCGATACCCGTAACAACGGGGGCACACGCATGTATGAATTCCTTCGGGTGGCCCTGGAACGCAAATACGGGAGCGTCTGGTACAGCCAGCTCAAAGAGGTCGCCTCAATCCTTCCAGAGCAAGGTTAAATTGCCCTTGAAGTTGTAGGTTTTGCCATCCGCACCGGTGAAACGCAGTTCATAGATATAGGTGTCCTGCTGGGCTTTCTCGGCGGATTCATCTTGAATATCACCAATGTAGCCTTTCCAACCCAAATCCACATTCCGGGTTTCAAGGATCACTTTGCCCCAACGGCTCATGATTTTGAAATAGTACAAACTATCCCCGGAAATTCGATAATTAAAGGAAGGCTTAAATTCCCCGTTTCCTCCCGTTGATCCACCCAAAACGGCGGTCGGGAAGAATGCGCGGGGTTCTTGACGGATGGTAATCTTGTTGGAAATGGCACGGCCTTTGAACTCCCACTGGTTATCCTTCTCTACGGCCACAATGAAATAGTCAAACAAACCATCCGAGCTTGGAATATTATCCACCGCATCCCCGTATTCATGAAATGGCTTCCAAGGGGGCAGGGCCCCTGGCTCCTTACGGGGTAGGCCAAAAAATGGCGTTGTACTGCCACTGGCATTGCGATAGACGATAAAGCTATCCACCTCGCCGTTGAACGATAACAACGAATCAAAGGAATTCCATTTCAAGAGGTTCAGGTAATTGGCGCGATCACCGGGGACCAGGTACAGGCAGGTAAAATCCTGGGAAGTATCGGATAACAAATAACAGCCATCGTAAACAATCACTCGGTACGTGTATTGGACTTTGTCAGGAGTACGGGCCGAGGTATCGTTGTAGAGGTACGAACGATAGGTGCCCACAGCCCCCGTCAAGAAACTGGGATTGCCCATGGTATCAATCAAACGGAACGAAGCATCCGGACCGTCCTTGCGCATCAGTTCCAATTTTCCTACCGATGCATCGTCAGGAATGTTGAAGCGAACCCAAACCGAATTAAACGAAATCGAATCCACCGAAGCCGATTCAATATAGGAGAAAACGGGCTCAGGAATATCGTACAAAGCCGTGTCCAGGTTGGAATGCGAGCGGAAACCCCGGGCATTGCAGGCCACCACCAAGTAGCGGTAAACATTGCCCAAAGTCAACGTGGGATCGATATCCGAATACGAAGAACCCAAAACAGTGTCTCTCAAAACATAACCCTGGCCTGGATCCTGGCGATAAACCAAGTAGTACAACAAATCATCCCAGCCCTCGTATTCCCGCCAACCTAGCAAAATTCGGTTGAGGCAAGGCTCAGCAACCGCTTCCACATTCACCACCCGGTGAGGAACCGATCCGCCCCCTACATTGAGGCAGGTATCCACGGAACTCAGGAGAATCGCCTGAAAATTGGGGTCCGATGCGCTGAGTCCCACATTCCCCTGATAGAATGAATCCAATTCCAACGTTCCTGGATCCCGGTTGGGAACCGTCAATAGAGGAAGCTGCCCCGGGGCGATCGGAGAAAAACGAAACTCAACAAAATCCCGAAGCGTATCCACATCCGGGTACCAAGCTATTTGAACCCTGTCACCAAGGCCGGCTGTATCCACCGAAACGTATTTGAGTCGCATCGAATCAGGCAATATGTATTTGGCCAAAATCCAACGGCTCCAATAAATCATCCCAGGAATCCCGGTACCGTTGTCGTAAACGCCCAAGCGGTAATGCAAGCTGTCGTTGCAAAAAAGAAAAGGCAACGTACTATCAATCCGTGGGCCCTCGACTATTTTGAGGGAATCCCAGGTTGCAAGCGCCGGGTAGCGACGTTGCATGTAAGATGAATCGGTTAGAAACTGGGTATTGGCGATCCCCATGGTATCCCAAACAAGAATCCCACGCAGGTTGGCTTTGTCATTGGTATGGTTTCCGCCAAAAGTTTTGATAACAACACTTTCGTCGTAACGCAAATTGATATCGCAACCACTGAGGGTCCATATTTTGTAGTAATAATCCCGGGCATCCAATCGTAGGTTGGGATCGTTGTCCTCAAAAAAATCGGCAAAAGGATCGGTAACGCTCCCCACCAAGACCCAAGGACCGGTCGGCAAAATAGACCGGTAGACTTGATAGCTGTTAAAGGAACTCAAGCGACGGTTAACGGACCTGACTTTGAGCTGCGCAGGTGTTAAGCCCCGCGTATCCAAGGCATTGTTAAGGCTGTCCAATGGATCGATGGTGCTGGTGTCAATCCGATTACGGAAATACAAGCGAACACGGTCGTTTTCGTCACCCACCGAAACCCCGTAAAAAGTAGGCGCCGGAAGGGCCGGAAGATTCCGCAATCGAACACTAAAAATCCTGGACTGCTTGCCCAACAAGGGGGGCGTATAATCCCCGGCTGTCACCAAGAAGGGGAAAACCCTGGCGTGATTGTAACATTGATTAATAAAAACCGAATCGCAACGCGATATCCAACCAAATCGCAAAAGCGTTGAATTAATCTGGGCGTAGCCGTAGCCGGTAAACAAGTTGTTGGACAATATCTGAGGAGTGGGAACATCGGTTCGGCCTGCCAGAAATGGCAAAGCTGAAGCTGTTGAGCAAACCCCTGGCCGGGGCGTTCCACTCCCCGAAGCTGCCGCAGCATTCAGGTAAGGACTTTGAATGCCGATGCTCAGGTAATTATCGGTGCCAGGTGGCAGACCAAAAGGGACATCATCCCCCGCCAGGAAAGTCTGGGAAAGGGTGTCTTCGACATAAAATTCCCTGAAGAAACGCGAATTGGACGAAAAGTACGGGGGTTTCTGGTTCTCCAAAAAGGGAGGAAACTGCCCACTGTTGGGGCGTGTTATAACCTCGGCCACAAATTCTCGGTAAACCTCCGAGAGCAGGGAATTGCAACGCCA
>JBMOHV010000010.1:0-38576 GCA_049317645.1 Bacteroidia bacterium | reverse complement strand
CACGATCCACCTTCCACGATCCACCTTCCACGATCCAAGATTCGGGGACTCTTAGAGGAATCCCAATTCCAGCTTGGCTTCTTCGCTCATCAAGTCCTGGGACCACGGTGGATCAAAGGTCAATTCAACATCCACAACGCTCACCCCGTGAACTCCACGGATCTTATCCGCCACTTCCCCAGGCAGGGTACCGGCCACCGGGCACGAGGGCGAGGTCAGGGTCATGGTGACTTTGACCTGGCCGCCGTTGCGGACCTCGATGTTATAGATCAACCCTAGATCGTAGATATTGACCGGTATTTCGGGGTCGTAAATGGTACGAATAATGTTAAGAACAGCGTCCTGGGTTTCGACAAAGGTCGGTTCCTGGCCAGAGGTTGGGGTAGCGGGCAAAGCAGGCGCTTGATTGACGCTTTTTTCGGGCGCCATTCCTTCGACAGGGCGGTACAACAAGGCAAGTTGCCGAATGCGGTCCAACATCCCGGCCAGACCGTTGGCCCGGTTGGGAGAGAGGTGGTGCTGAAGGCCTGTTTTTTGGTGCAGGTCAAAGGTGGTCCCCAGGATATCGGTGGGTTTCTGGTGCTGAAATACCTTGAGCAAAAGGGTCATGATGCCTTTGACTAACAAAGCATCCGAATCGGCGGCAAATTCCAGGCGGCCATCGGGCGATGAAGTGGCCCGCAACCAGACCCTGGATTGACAACCTTTGATCAGCAGAGCATCGTTTTTGAAGGCCTCGTCCAAGGGCGGGCATTCTTTGGCCAATTCCAATAAGTACTGGTATCGATCCTCCCAATTTTCGAGCAAGGCGAAGTCCGCTGCGAGTTGTTCTTGCAACAGAGCCGGCGATGGGGGAATCTCCCGGAGGGGTGACAATTGGTTTTTATCCATGGCCAAGCATGCGTTGGGTTTTGAGCAGGGATTGCCCCAGGTAATCCAATTCGTTAAAGGTGTTATAAAAGCAAACCGAGGCCCGAACCGTACCGGGTAGGTTCCATCGTTTCATCAGGGGTTGGGCGCAGTGATGACCGGTTCGGACGGCAATTCCCATGCTATCCAGAAGCAAACCCACATCGTAAGGGTGGGCCTGGCCTAACAAAAAACTCTGCGCTGAACTGCGATCCGTGGCTTCTCCAATTTTGCGTAGGTCCGGAATGGAATCCAAGACATCCTGAAGGTGCTGGTAAAGAGCTTTTTCTCGGTCCATGATGATTTCCCAGCCCCATGATTGGAGGTAATCAACGGCAGCGCCTAAGCCAATCGCCTGCGCGATGGGGGGCGTTCCTGCCTCAAAACGCAACGGTGGTTCGGCGTAGCTGGTCACTTGATAATCTACTTCGCGAATCATATCCCCGCCCCCTTGCCAGGGAGGCATGCTGTGGAGGAGTTCACGACGGCCGTAAAGAATGCCGATACCGGTGGGGCCGTACATTTTATGCGCCGAAAAACACAAAAAATCAACATCAAGTTCCGCAACTCGGATGGGGCCGTGGGCCACCGCTTGGGCGGCATCGACCAAGACGGTGCAACCAACGGCTTTGGCCATGCGAATCATGGTTTGAACCGGATTGTGGCTGCCCAGAACATTGCTGATGGAACAAAAAGCCAGCATCTTGGAGCGGGGATTCAACATGGATTCCAAGGCTTCAAGATCCGTTTGACCCCTTTCATCGATCGGTACGATGCGCAGAATCGCACCTTGCTGGGCACATATCATTTGCCAAGGCACCAAATTGGCGTGGTGTTCCATGGCGGTCACCAAGACCTCATCACCGGGTTCCAGACGACGCCCCCAGGATTGGGCGACCAAGTTGATCGCTTCGGTGCAGCCTTTGGTAAATACGATGTTATCGGATTCGGGGGCACCCAAAAAAGCCGCCACCTTGGCGCGGGCCTCTTCGTAACAACGGGTCGCTTCCTGGCTGAGGTGGTGGACCCCCCGGTGGACATTGGCGTATTTTTCGATGTAAAAAGAACGCTCGGCGTCCAATACGGGGAGGGGCTTGAAAGTGCTGGCGGCGTTATCGAGGTAGACCAGCGGACGCCCGTGCACCTGCAGTTCCAGCGATGGAAAGTCCTTTCGGACATGTTGTTCGATCAACAGCGGATCGGGAGTTTGCATGGCTTCAAAAGGAGGGCAACGCCTCCAGGGTGTTTCGCATTTGTTGGCGTAAGACTTCGTCCGGAACCAGGTCCACGATTTCCAGGGCAAAGGCCATCGTCAGAATCCGTCGTGCTTCGTCTTGGGGAACCCCCCGGCTTCGAAGGTAAAATACGGCATCCTCTTGCAATCGCCCCATGGTGGCTCCGTGCGAACAACGGACATTGTCCGCCAAGATTTGCAATTCAGGTTTGGCATAGACCTTGCCGCTGGGTAGCCCCGAACCGGGCTGATCCAGCATGAGGTTGCTGCTTTTTTGGAAGGCGTTGGTTTCTTGGGCATCCTGCTCAACACGCAGTACACCGTTAAAAACGGTGGAGGATGAAGGGGCTGCTACGGCTTTGTAGTGTTGATGGCTTTGGCCGCGCAGGGCTGCATGTTGGATGCGACTGTACTGGTCGGCATGTCCTCCGGCGGTTGCCAGGGTCAGGCCGTAGAGAGCCGTGTAGGCATCATCGCCCTGTTGTTGAACGTGGATATTGTTACGAATGAGTCCGCTACCGTGGGCAACGGTGTAAACATGAAGTTTGCTCCCCTCGGCCTGAACCGCATCGGTTTGACAAAGGATGCCTGTGGAGGTTTCGGAACGGATCCAGCGGATCAATTCCAATTCTGCACCCGCGCCCAATTCCACTTGCAGCGTCAGCAAGTAAGCCAGGGGCAAGGGTAATTGGTTTGCTTCGTTAAGGCCGCTTTGGGGTGGGGCGATCTCTTGCAGGACCCTTAGCCTGGACCCAGCGCCCAAACGCAGTCGGTGATTAAAGCCGTGTAGGCCGAGCGTTGGTCTCTCCAAACAAGAGAGCAACAAGGGCTCCGATGGTTGACAGCCCGCTGGTAATTCCAGGTCCAGGCCATCTCGGTGCAGGGACCAAGAAGCCGCTCCGAAGGGGTCTGAACCCAACAGATCCAAGGCAGGTCCGGTCAAGGGCTGCAAGTCCGAGGGCCAGGAATACCCGGTGGCGGAAGGGGTGGTCGTTTTGGGGATTTCTTGGGCCAAACCTTCCGCAGACCCTAACCAAGTCTTCAAATCCGTGTACTTCCAAGCCTCTACGTCCGAATCCGGCCAACCGCCGTTAAGAATAAACTGAGCGTAACTGGTTTCGTTGGATTCCCGGCTCATGCGTTGGCATTCACTTCGTTGCGCAACCAATCGTAGCCTTTGGCTTCCAGCTCCAAGGCCAAGGTATAATCCCCGCTACGAACGATTCGGCCGTCCATGAGAACGTGGACATAATCGGGTCGGATATAGTCCAGCAGGCGCTGGTAATGGGTGATAATCAAAAAACTATTTTGGTCGTTCCGCAAACTGTTCACCCCTTCGGCAACGACCCGGAGGGCATCAATATCCAAGCCGGAGTCGGTTTCATCCAGAATCGCCAAACGGGGTTCCAGCATAGCCAATTGAAAAATTTCGTTGCGTTTTTTTTCGCCGCCCGAGAATCCCAAGTTCACCGGACGAGACAGATACGAGGCATCCAACTGAACCAGGGCCGCTTTTTGGCGCATCATTTTCAAAAAATCTCCGGCTTCCAGCGGGTCCAAGCCCCGCATACTCCGCACCTTGTTGACCGCCGAGCGCATAAAATTGGTATTGCTGACCCCGGGAATTTCAACGGGGTACTGAAAGGCCAAAAAAACACCCAGCCAGGCTCGCTCTTCGGGCTCCAAGGCCAGCAAATCCTGTCCATCCAAGTAAACTTCTCCTTGGATATCGTACCCGGGCCGACCGGCCAAAACATGGGAGAGCGTTGATTTTCCTGAGCCGTTGGGCCCCATAATGGCATGCACTTCTCCGGCAGGTATTTCCAGATCGAGGCCCTGCAAAATGAGGCGTCCCTGTATGGAAGCAAAGAGGTTTTTGATTTGAAGCAAAGGAGTGGGGTTGGTTGTCATGCCGTAGGGGGGGGGATGGGATTTATCCGACGCTGCCCTCGAGGGATATGGCCAGTAGTTTTCTTGCTTCAACAGCAAATTCCATGGGCAGTTTATCCAAAACCTCCTTGGCATAACCGTTGACGATGAGAGCAATGGCTTCTTCGGTGGGGAGCCCTCGTTGTTGGCAGTAGTACAAGAGGTCCTCCTCGATCTTGGAGGTGGTCGCCTCGTGTTCTACCTGGGCATCCGGGCAGTTGATTTCAAAGTAGGGGTAGGTATGAGCTCCGCAACGATCGCCCATGAGCAGGGAATCGCATTGGGAATAATTACGGGCATTGACCGCGCCTTCACGGACCTTGACCAAACCACGGTAGGTGTTTTGGCCGCGACCGGCGCTGATGCCTTTGCTCACAATGCGGCTTGTGGTGTTGCGGCCTATATGGATCATTTTGGTTCCGGTATCGGCTTGCTGGGCCTTGGCGGCCAGGGCCACCGAGTAAAATTCTCCGGTACTATCATCCCCCTGGAGGACCACGCTGGGGTATTTCCAAGTGATGGCCGAACCCGTTTCGACCTGGGTCCAGGAAATTTTGGATCGGCGTCCTTTGCAAAGACCCCGCTTGGTAACAAAATTGAATATACCGCCCACCCCTTGGGCATCCCCGGGGTACCAGTTCTGCACGGTGGCATAGCGGATTTCGGCATCGTCCATGGCAACCAATTCGACCACCGCGGCATGCAATTGGTTCTCGTCCCTTTTGGGGGCGGTACAACCTTCCAAATAGGAAACATAAGCGCCTTCTTCGGCCACAATCAGGGTGCGCTCAAACTGCCCGGTGCCCGCGGCGTTGATCCGAAAATAGGTGCTCAATTCCATGGGGCAACGAACACCGCGTGGGATATACACAAAGGATCCGTCCGAAAAAACCGCTGAATTAAGGGCTGCGTAATAATTATCAGTGTAAGGAACTACTTTGCCCAAGGATTTTCGAACCAAATCCGGATGGGTTTTGACGGCCTCGCTAAAGGAGCAAAAAACAATCCCCTGTTCGGCCAAGCGGGCTTTGTAGGTGGTGACGACCGATACCGAGTCCAAAACAGCATCCACCGCCACTCCGGCCAATATCAATTGTTCTTCGAGTGGAATGCCCAGTTTGTCGTAGGTCGCTTTGATTTCAGGGTCCAATTCGTCCAGGGATTCCAGTTTTTTACCAGCTTTGGGAGCGGCGTAATACGAAATATCCTGGAAGTCGATGGGGGGAATTTCCAAGTGGGCCCAGCGGGGGAGCGGTAATTTTTGCCAATATTCAAAGGCCTTTAACCGCCATTCCAGCAACCATTCCGGTTCCTCCTTGCGGGCTGAAATCAGGCGAACCACATCGGTGTTCAGGCCTTTGGGGTCGATGTCCTGTTCGATGTCGCTAACAAAACCAAAAGCATAGTCGTCCTCGGCCCAACGGGTGAGCAAGGCGTCGTCCGGATGGTTATCGTTGGCCATAGGAGGGTAACAAGGTGGTGAAAGCTTTTGTTTAGACAAAGTCTAAACAGCCGCAAAGATAATTGTTTACCAGCGCAAGGACTCCTTGTTCAAAAAGGCCGCAACACCTTGACGGCAGGGTTCGCTTTGGCGGGCTTCCACATTGATGTTGATGGCCTGTTCCATCGCTTGCTCCAGGGTCTTTCCGGCATTTTGAGCAAGCAATTTCTTCGTTAAAGCCAATGAGTTACCCGAGTTTAACTGAATTAATTGTTGAACAAATTCATCCACGGTGGTCTCCAAGGCATCCCTTTCCACCAAGCGATACACCAAGCCGTAGTCCAGAGCCTGGGCCGCCGTGATGCGCGCTGCATTGAGGAGCAGGGGCCGGGCATGGCCTTCGCCCATTTTGCGGCAGAGAAAAACGGATACCATCGCAGGTACAAACCCAATCGCCGCTTCGGTGTAGGCAAATCGCGCTTCGGGTACGGTAAAGACCCAGTCGCATACCGATACCAAGCCACAACCTCCGGCCAATGCATGCCCCTGCACCCTGGCAATCACGGGCTTGGGGCCGCTGTAAAGTCGTTGGTAGAGGTTGGCCAGGCGCTGGGAGTCTTGTCTTTGCTCTTCTTCGGTCCAGGATTGCATGGCCTGCAGCGATTCCAAATCTGCACCCGCGCTAAATACATCGCCACGCGCTGCCAGAACCAAGGCACGGATTTCATCGTTCTCCATCGCATCGCTGACCGCCTGGTCCAAGGCCTGAACCATGGCAGGATTCAAGGCGTTTTTTTTGTCGGGACGGTTCAGCGTGATGGTCGCCACCCTGTTTTGAATTTGGTATTCGATCATAGGTACAAATCTAGGGCCTGGGTAGGCGGACTACGCACAAATCAACCCAGCGAATGCCCTCCTTCATGCATTGCTGCAACAATTCAATGCGTTGGTTTTCCGGATGAAAACCGCTCAAAATCACCACGTCAGGTGATAGAGCTTCGGTCCACGAGGCTCTGGCGCCTTGGTGCAAAACGAGGAGTTCCACCCTTTCATGGACGTTCAATTGAACAGGCCCGTAAGCGAGGAGGGTTCGGTGAGCCGGCTGATTCGCGAGAGGTTCCCAACGCCAAGGTTCCCAAAGGCCGGCCTGGAAAATCACCGGACTTCGATGGGTCCAGGCCAAGACCTGCTTGGATGGGTTGCTGCGATGGTCACTTGCTTTGCCAGGGGGCTGATAGGTCCATGTTTGCTGGGATTTGTCCTTGAAGTGGCGCAGCTGGCAGGATACTTGCCACCCCAGAACCGGGAGAAGGAGCCACCATGGCCATCGATGAGGGTCCCAGGGCCTGCCCCGGTTGGCCAAGAACATAATCGCAAGGACGAGGCTCATGAACCATGCCATATCTATGGCCTCAAAACCCGGAAAATGCAAGACAGCCCCAGGCAAGCCTGAAAAAAAACCTGTAACACCATGGGCTAACCCAAAAAGCAGGGTTCCGAGGGCTTGAACGACCGATCCCAGGAATGGTAGATCCCCTAGGGCGGTCCAAACCAGGGCCAGGGCCAAAAGCGGGCCCGATAAGGGGACCACCACCAGGTTGGCCGGCAAAAAGTAGAGGGGGAATTGCTTAAAGTAATAAAGCGTTATAGGCGTCGTAACCAATTGAGCACAAATTGTTAATAATGAACTTAAAAGTATGGTTCTGGGTAGGCCTTTGGTTAGGAATGGGCTCCAAAAAGCCGCCAAGGGTCGGTAGAGCCACAGGAGGCCGGAGACCGCTCCAAAACTCAAAATGAAACCGGGATCCTGCCAGCAGGTAGGGTCAAAGGCCAACATGCAGGCGGCGGCTTGAAAGAGAGCGAGCCCCCCGTTATGGGATCCGGCCATCGCTCGAGCCCCCTCCATCCAAGTCAAAACCAGTCCCGCTCTCCAAGCCGAGGAGGCGCCTCCGGTGAGTAAACAGTAGCCCAGGACCGGCAGCGAGGTCCCCCAAAGCCGTACCCAAGGAGGGGGTGCCCTGTTGATTCCAAGTCGGCAAATTAGACGATGGACCCCACCCAACAAAAGGAGCACCCAACCATGGATCATCAAAACATGCATACCAGACACCGCCAATAAGTGAACGGTGCCGGATTGCTGAAAGGCGAGCTTCGTGCCTCGGTCCAAACCGGCCTTCCACCCCAAAAGCAGGGCCTGGGATAAACCCCGACTCATGGGGTCCCTCATTCGCTTCTCCATGAGATGGGCTAAGTTTTCTTGGAGTCCTCCAAACAGAAGGGCCATTCGGTCCCAAGGGTCCGCCGGTGCCTGCGGTAGCCAAGCAGGGGGCTCGTCCCAAGGATGGGCCAGGTCTGGATGGGGAACTTGAATTTGAGTCTCGATGCCCTGGCTATGGTAATAGGATCTCAAATCCGGATCACCTGGCCGGCGGGGTCCGGGAATGGCGCCGGCGCGGCCTTGCTGCACCAGCCACAGGTCTCCTACAGAGCAGGCTACCATGGAATTCCGTGCATCAGCGCTTTTAGAAAAGATCAAGAGGACTTTGGAACGGCGAGGTTCCAGGCGGACACTCGTTATCGGGGAGGGTGCATCCAGCGCATATTCAATTGCGGCTCGGTATCGGTTGGCGGATTCCCTGCGGTAGACCCTCACCAACAGCAAGCCGCCCTGAACACAAGACTGCGCTGGAGGCTTTAGGGTTGATTCAGTGGCCAAGATGGGGGGCGTCGCCCCTTGTTGACCGGCCACCTGAAGGGCCAATCCTAGCCAGGCCAAAGCCCCGTGAATTTTTCGCCAGCGATAGGCCAGGGCTAGATTGCTGGGGCCCAATAGCCATAGAGCCAGGAGGCAAAGAGATTGCGCGATGAGGCCCAGGGTTGACCAAGGTGCTGGGAAGCCCCAAGACCCCACCCAAACGCCCATCAACAAAGCCGTCGATAAACGCACCGTGCGACCCGCTAGGTAACCGTTCGTCCACTGCGCCATGGACGGCAAATTGCGGGCAGGGATCCCCTGAAATCGTTTCTAAACGCTTATCAACGGCCTTGGTAGAGGCAACGATAATGGGCGATATCGGCTTCTTCGAATTCATCGCCATCGGTCACAAACCCAAGGTTGGTATAAAAGGGAAGGGCCTGAACCTGGGCATGCAGATAGATGGGGCAGCGATCACGCTCGGCCATGGGCCTTAATTCTTCCAAAACAGCTTGTAGCAAGGCCCTGCCCAGGCCCTGCTGTCGATGCGTGGATTCGACCGCCATCCGTTCGATTTTGTAACCATGGGGTGTCCGCCTGTACCGTGCGCAGGCCACAACCTTTCCATCGACCAAGGCCGCCCAATGTTGGGCAAGTTCCTCAAATTCATCAAATTCCAGAAGTGGATCCACCTTTTGTTCTTCCACAAAAACCCGGGATCGCAGGCTGAAAATAGGTTCCATGAGGGCCGGATCGTGGACCCGTACCAGGGTGGGATGTTGGTGCATGCGCCAAATTTAGGGCCTGCGCCCCGTCAACTTGGTCTTATCTTCGCCCATTCACCAATCCCCTGATCGCCTCCATGTCACAGACTGCTCAAATTCTGGGTTCCCAGGCTGACTATCTCCTGGCCCACCGCTCTTCGACCATCGCCGCCGCCGATTTGCATCTTCCCGGCCCTGATTTTGTGGACCGGGTATGGGCTCCTTCCAATCGTTCCATTCAAGTAATGCGCAGCCTTCAAACCCTGTACGGGCATGGACGGCTGGCAGGAACGGGATATATGTCCATTCTGCCTGTTGACCAAGGAATTGAGCATTCAGCCGGCGCTTCGTTTGCTCCCAATCCCCGCTATTTCGATTCCGAAAACATCGTTCGATTGGCCCTAGAATCGGGTTGCAATGCCGTAGCGTCCACCTTTGGAGTCTTGGGCTCGGTGGCCCGTCGATATGCTCACAAAATCCCTTTCATCGTCAAAATCAACCACAACGAATTTTTGTCCTACCCCAACGAGTACGATCAAATCATGTTCGGTTCGGTTCGTGAAGCCTGGGAAATGGGTGCCGTGGCCGTTGGAGCGACGATTTATTTTGGTTCCGAGGGGTCCCGTCGTCAGTTGGTCGAAGTGGCCGAGGCCTTTGAGGAGGCTCATTCCCTGGGCATGGCTACGATTTTGTGGTGCTACCTCCGCAACCCGGGTTTCAAGGTGGACGGCATCGATTATCATACATCGACCGACCTGAGCTCGCAGGCCAACCACCTGGGCGTCACCATCCAGGCCGATATCATCAAACAAAAACTTCCTACCAACAACGGGGGATACCTGGCCACCAAACATGGCAAAACCCATCGTTTGGTTTACGATCAATTGACCACCGATCACCCCATTGATTTGTGTCGTTACCAAGTAGCCAACGGCTACATGGGTCGAGCCGGTTTGATTAATTCCGGGGGTGAATCCAAAGGAGCGGACGATTTGAGCGAAGCCGTTGCCACGGCCGTTATCAACAAACGAGCCGGCGGGTCAGGTTTGATTTTGGGCCGTAAAGCTTTTCAGAGACCGATGGCCGAGGGGGTTGACTTGTTGAACAAGGTCCAAGACGTGTACTTGGATTCCAGCATCGATTTCGCCTAAAGCATGGCTTGGTTCAAGCGATCAACAGCCGGGGTGACCACGGCAACCGACGAAAAGCGCGAAGCGCCCGATGGATTGTGGTTCAAATGCCCCTCCTGCAAGGCTTCGGTTTTAACCAAAGATTTACAGGAAAACCTATCGGTATGTCCCAAATGCGATTACCACCATCGCCTGGGATCCGAAGGTTATTTCGGTATCCTTTTTGATCAAGGAATTTACGAGGAATTGGATGCAGATTTAATTTCACTTAATCCACTTAACTTCAAGGATACCAAGGACTACGGCGATCGCCTTCGGGATGCTCGTACCAAGACGGGACTCCGAGATGCTTTGCGGTCCGCCGTTGGTAACCTGAATGGATTTCCCTTGGTGGTGGCCTGCATGGATTTTGATTTTATCGGCGGGTCGATGGGGACGGTGATGGGCGAGAAAATTGCCCGGGCTGTGGACAAGGCCCGTGCCCTGCGTTGCCCGGTTTTGGTGATTTCCCGATCCGGGGGCGCCCGCATGATGGAGGCCGCCTTTTCTTTGATGCAAATGGCCAAAACATCGGCCAAACTATCCCTGGCCGATAGGGAGGGGATTCCCTACATCTCCCTCATGACCGATCCTACCACCGGAGGGGTCACCGCATCGTTTGCGATGTTGGGCGATTTGAATTTGGCCGAACCCGGCGCCTTGATTGGTTTTGCCGGACCCCGCGTGATTCGCGAAACCATCAAGAAGGATTTGCCTCCAGGTTTCCAAAGCGCCGAATCGGTGCTTGAAAGTGGATTCTTGGACTTGATCGTTCCGCGACATACCCTCAAGGAGACCCTGGCTCGGCTTCTGTCGCATCTGCGTCCCTAGCCTCTGTCAACAAAACTTGGAAATTGGCCCTCAAAGCCGTATCTTTGCGATTCTAAATTTTAAAACCAATTGCGGCCCCAAATAAGCGGAAAATGTATCTAGACAAAACCAAAAGAACCGAACTCTACACCCAATTCGGCCAGAACGCCCAGGATTCAGGCACGTCAGAAAGCCAGATTGCCCAGTTTTCCTTTCGCATTGCTCACCTGACCGAGCACCTCAAGAAAAACAAAAAGGACTATTCTACCCAGCTTTCCCTCATCAAAATGGTCGGAAAGCGCCGGGATTTACTCAATTACCTGAAGCAAATTGACATCGCTCGTTACAGGGCGGTGATCGAGAAACTCGGTCTTCGCAGGTAATTTCAAAGGCGGTTCCCCAGGGGCCGCCTTTTTGCGTTCACCGCAACTGCGACCATCAAGGGTCCTTAACGATGCATACGTAGTTGTGCATCCCACCTCTTTACGGTAAACATCATCCAATGATGACGTCTGCCCTTTCCCAACCCCGTTTACCAAACCTTTATGAAACCACAATCCACTCTTAAATCCATTCACTTACCCGACGGTCGGGTCATTACCATCGAAACCGGACTCATGGCCCGTCAAGCCGACGGCGCTGTTCTTGTTAGCATGGGGGATACCCGGCTTTTGGCCACGGTCGTTTCGGCCAAAGAAGCCAAAGAAGACGTCGACTTTATGCCCCTCACGGTGGATTACCAAGAAAAATTTGCCTCTACAGGCAAAATCCCGGGCAGTTTTCAACGTCGCGAAGGACGTTTGTCGGATTACGAAGTTTTGATTAGCCGGTTGATCGACCGGGCTCTCCGTCCTTTGTTTCCGGAGGATTACCATGCCGACACCCAGGTTCAGATATCCCTGTTTAGTTCCGACGCTGAGATTCTGCCCGATGCTTTGGCTGGCTTGGCCGCTTCTGCAGCCCTTGCGGTTTCCAACGTCCCTTTCAACGGTCCTATTTCCGAAGTGAGGGTGGCCCGTATCGACGGGGAATTTGTCATCAACCCTTCTCGCAGCGCGCTTGAAATGGCCGATATGGATTTGATGGTGGCCGCTACCCTCGAGAATGTGATGATGGTGGAAGGCGAAGCCAAAGAATGTTCGGAACAAGACTTGGCTCAAGCCATTTTGGTGGCTCACAATGCCATCAAAGATCAATGCAGGGTACAGCTTGAGTTGCGCGCCGCTGTCGGAGCCACACCAAGGGCCTATTTGCATGAGCGCTCGGATGACAAGCTTCGTCATGCCGTCGAATCTTTTTGTTACGACAAAGTATACAATGTAGCCAAATCAGGAGCGCCCAAGCACGAGCGTTCAGCCGGTTTCCGCCAGGTCCTCGAAGACTTTATTGCCTCCCTAGGCGAAGGAGCCGAAGTCGATAAGTTTTTGGTCAAGAAGTACTTCCATGATGTGGAGTACAGCGCCATGCGCAATATGATTTTGGACGAAGAACGTCGTTTGGATGGTCGTCGTTTGGACGAGGTCCGTCCGATTTGGTGTGAGGCTGGTTTTCTTCCCGCCACCCACGGTTCGGCCCTCTTTACACGGGGTGAAACCCAATCCCTGACTTCGGTGACGCTGGGCTCCAAAGAGGATGAGCAAATGATTGATGGTGCGGTTATTTCAGGCTATAACAATTTCCTTCTTCATTACAATTTCCCTTCTTTTTCGACCGGTGAAACCCGCCCCAACCGGGGACCGGGTCGTCGCGAAGTGGGTCACGGAAACTTGGCTATGCGGGCTCTCAAGCAGGTTTTGCCGCCTCAGGAAGAATGCCCTTACACCATTCGGATTGTATCGGACATCTTGGAATCCAACGGTTCCTCTTCGATGGCCACGGTATGTGCAGGGACCTTGGCCCTTATGGATGCCGGCATCCAAATCAAAGGCCCTGTCTCCGGGATTGCCATGGGTCTAATCACCGACGGGGATCGCTTCAAGGTATTGTCGGATATTCTGGGTGATGAAGATCATCTGGGCGATATGGACTTTAAACTGACCGGTACATCCAAAGGCATCACCGCTTGTCAGATGGATATCAAGATTGATGGTCTGCCCTACGAAGTACTCTTGCAGGCATTGACCCAAGCATCGGCCGGCCGCGCCCATATCCTGGGCGAAATGAACAAGGCCCTGTCTCAACCCCGCGAGGACTACCGTCCTCATGTTCCAAGGATTACCCAAATCACGATTGACCGTGAGTTTATTGGGGCGATCATCGGGCCCGGTGGCAAAATCATTCAAGAAATTCAACGCGAAACGGCCTCAACCATCAGCATTGAGGAAAAAGGCGAACAGGGAATTGTTCAGATTTACACGGCCGACAAAGCCGGTATGGACAAAGCCGTCGCCCGTATTCGAGGTATTGCAGCCAAGCCAGAAATGGGGGCTGTTTACTCGGGCAAAGTCAAGTCGATTATGCCCTTTGGCGCCTTTGTTGAGTTCATGCCCGGCAAGGATGGCCTTTTGCACATTTCTGAAATCCGTTGGGAGCGCATCGAAACCATGGACGGTGTCTTTACCGAAGGACAGGAAATCCAAGTCAAGTTGGTAGAGGTTGATCCCAAGACCGGTAAGTTCCGCCTATCGGCCAAGGCCTTGTTGCCTCGTCCGGAGGGAATGCCGGAGCGTGGACCCCGCCCTGACCGTGGACCCCGCCCTGACCGTGAACCCCGCCCTGACCGTGAATCCCGTCCTGACCGTGAACCTCGTCCGGAGCGCGGACCCCGTCCTGAAGGTGGTGAATTCCGTGCCGAGCAGCAGGATGGCACCGAAGGTGACGCCTAGGCTCACCTTTGATTTTGTGTTATTGAATTAAGTTTTCCCGGTTTTGGGAATGCAGCGCTACGGCATCAATTTGCCGTCTGTGCGACAACTCAAAATCATTCGTCAAATTACAGCTCGCGATCAACGATCGCTGGAGCGTTATCTCCTGGAGATTGGCCGCCTACCCCGGCTCAGCCCACAGGAAGAAGCTGCCTTGGCTGTGAGGGCACGGAGCGGTGATCGTCGTGCCGTCGAGCTATTGGTGACCGCCAATCTTCGTTTTGTGGTATCGGTTGCCAAACAATACCAGAATCACGGGTTAAGTCTCAACGACCTAATTAACGAGGGCAATTTGGGCTTGCTCAAGGCGGTTCACCGCTACGATGAAACCAAAGGCTTTAAGTTCATTTCCTATGCTGTTTGGTGGATTCGCCAAGCCATCCTGCAGACCTTGGCCGATCAAGGTCGGACCGTGCGATTGCCCACCAGTCGGATGAACCGCATTGTTCAAATCAAACGGCTGGCGGGTCGCTTGGAGCAGGAATGGGGACGCGAGGTCCATTCGGTTGAATTGGCCGAACAACTGGGTCTGAGCCCCGAGGAGGTGGATGCTCATTTGGCATGGGCCCTGCGCCCCACCTCTCAGGACGCCCCCTCAGGCAACGGCGACGACGAATCAACCTGGTCGGAACGATTGGAGGACACGAACCGGCATCATCAACCCGGCTGGGTTTTGGAAAGGGAATCCCTGGCCCGGGATGTGGACGATGTCTTGGGAGGACTTTCGAATCGCGAAGCTGAAATTCTTCGGTTTTCCTTCGGAATAGGGGGTCGGCCCGCGCTGGAAACGGACGAAATATCCAATCGCTTTCAATTGTCCAGGGAACGAATTCGTCAAATCCGGGAAAGGGCCCTTCGTCGTCTTCGTGGAATGGCTCAAACCACCCGCCTCAGGGTTTTTCTGGGCGGGACTTGAAGGGTGCTTGGAGGGGATTTAGCCTTCTTCTCCGTTGGGGCTGTCTTCCCCGTCCTGCACCATCACCTCGGCCGAGAACCTGAACTCCAATCCAGTGTTTTCGGATTGAAGGCGCTGCAACATCCATTCGGAATCCGCCAGGTACACCGAATTCCCATCTTTGTCGTAGGCATGGTGTTCTCGTCGGTACTGAAAAAACGTGTCGATTTGCTCCGAATCAGCCGCGTGGATCCAACATGCTTTGAGGTAGGGCAGCGCTTGGTAGCGAACCTTGGCGCCGTATTCGTGGAGCATACGGAATTGAATAACATCAAATTGCAATTCCCCAACAGTGCCGATAATTTTGCGGTTACCGGGCTGCTGCACAAAGAGTTGAGCGACGCCTTCGTCGGTTAATTGGCGTAGGCCTTTGTCGAATTGTTTGGCCTTGAAGGGATCCTGGTTTTCGACCCTGCGGAACAATTCAGGAGAAAAGGCGGGGATGCCTTTGAAATACAATTTTTCGCCCTCGGTCAGGCTGTCACCGATTTTGAAATTTCCGGTATCGTAAAGGCCCACCACATCGCCGGGCCAGGCTTCGTCCACGGTGTTGCGATCGCTGGCTTGAAACAAAAGAGGCGCCGCAAAGCGAAGTTTTTTGGACAGGCGAACGTGATGATAAAATTTGTTACGCTCAAACTTACCGGAGCAGATGCGCATAAAGGCAATTCGGTCCCGGTGGTTGGGATCCAAATTGGCGTGTATTTTGAAAACAAATCCCGTAAGCTTGGAGTGCTGGGTGGTGATGAGGCCCGCCTGGGTCAAGCGTGGGCCCGGCTCCGGCGCAATTTTCACAAACGTGTCCAGCAATTCTTTGATGCCAAAATTGTTCAAGGCGCTGCCAAAAAACACCGGAGCCTGTTCAGCGGCCAGGTAGGCTTTCCGGTCAAAGGAACCATAAACATCCAGTAATTCCAGATCCTCCCGCAGTTTGGGAGCCAAGGCCCCGAGGACTTTGTCCAATTCGGGGTCATCGGCTCCATCAAAATGCCGTACATCGGAGGCAATGGTGGTTTTGGAAGCCGAGAACAAATCCAATTCCCCTTTGTCTCGGTTGTAAACGCCTTTGAAACGATCGCCCTGACCAATCGGCCAACTGAGGGGGCAGGGATGCAGCCCTAGCTTGGCCTCGAGTTCATCCAGCAGATCCCAGGGGTCCTGGCCTTCTCGGTCCATTTTGTTGATGAGAACCAAAACGGGGGTGGCCCGCATTCGACAAACCCGCATCAGGTTTTCCGTTTGCTCTTCGACCCCTTTCGCCGCATCCACAACCAGAATAACGGAGTCCACGGCGGTCAGGGTTCGGTAGGTGTCTTCGGCAAAATCTTTGTGCCCGGGGGTATCCAAAATATTGACCCGGCATCCCCCGTATTCAAAGCCCATCACCGAAGTTGAAACCGATATACCCCGTTGTTTCTCGATTTCCATAAAATCGGAGGTGGCCGTTTTGCGAATCTTGTTGGATTTGACAGCTCCGGCCGTTTGAATGGCACCCCCAAAGAGCAGGAACTTCTCGGTCAGGGTGGTTTTGCCGGCATCGGGATGCGATACAATGGCAAAGGTGCGTCTAGGCAGGGGATTTGGCATAAAGCTTCCAAAGATAGTTCCTTGGGCTGTAATTTTGGGGCTATGTCAAAGCCCCTTAGTCCTATAACACAAGATGGAAATTAACCTAGCGGTTCGGTGGCTTCTGCTCAGCGGATCCCTCCTGTTGGCCTTGTTGCTGGGTTGGTGGCTTTGGTCCGATCGCGTATCGGATCACCCGGATTTACTTGAAAAGGTTCCGGTTTTTGAATTCCCGTTGATTGGCCGGAGTGGAGTGGTCACCCGACATCAGTTCCGCGACCGGGCCTTGGTGGTATCCTATTTCAATCCGGATTGTTCCCATTGCCGTTCCCTTGCGGACGCTGTTGGCAAGCGTTCCGATCGCCTCGTTTACAAGGTGAGTGGAAAGCCGGCCCAAGTCGCCTGGTTGTGGGTGACCCGTTTTGATGAAGATGCGGCTTGGGAATTTATGCGTGAATTTGGATTGGAGAATCGCAAGGATGTATGGTTAGCCGCCGATCGAGAAGGAATCTTTTACCAAGCCTTTGGGGATATGCATGTTCCCTCGGTTTATGTCTTTGACAAGCAAGGATCCTTCCTAGAAACGATCTACGACCAACCAACCTACGGAGATATCCTCCAAACCCTTGGCGGAAAACGGGTTAACAAACCCAAAAAATCCCGTTAAGGTTCCTTACAACAACATCGAAACCGGATCCCGTAACATCAGAGACAGGCTCTGAAGGAAAGCGGCTCCGGTGGCACCATCCACCACGCGGTGATCGCAGCTGAGGGTCACGGTCATGCGTTGTCCAATGCTCAATTGTCCATTCCGAACCACGGGGCATTCGCGTACGGCCCCTACGGCCAGAATGCAGGCATCGGGGGGATTGATGATGGCGGTAAAGGCTTCGATCCCAAACATTCCCAAATTACTGATCGTGAAAGTGTTACCTTCCCAATCCTGGGGTTGGAGTTTCTTTTCTTTGGCCTTGCCGGCGTATTCTTTGGTTTGGGTTGCGATTTGAACCAAGTTTTTTTGGTCGGCAAAACGAAGAACGGGAACAACCAGGCCTTCGGGCAGGGCCATGGCAACGCCGATGTGTATATGGTCATTCTGACGGATGCGATCCCCCAACCACGAGGTGTTGACCGCGGGATGCTGGCGCAAGGCCATGGCTGCGGCTTTAATGACCAAATCGTTGATCGAAATTTTGACCGGCGCGTTTTGGTTCAGTCGCTGCCTGGCTTCCACCGCTTGGTCCATGTCAATTTCCATGGTCAAGTAAAAATGCGGGGCTGCGTTTTTGGATTCGGTGAGTCGGCGCGCGATGGTCTTGCGCATTTGGCTGAGGGGTTGGTCGGTGAAAGACTCGCCTTGACCGGCAGGTCTGTTGAGCCAAGCGCTCAGATCGGGGGTTGCCATCGCTTCGGCGGCTGCGGGGGCCTTCGCCGCGGCTTGACCCTGGAGGTCCCGACGCACAATGCGGCCGTTGTCTCCGCTGCCCTGAATACGGCGCAGGTCCAGGCCTTGTTCGGCGGCTAATTTCCGGGCCAGAGGACTGGCCTTGATCCGCTGCGAATCCGTAGGGGCCAAGGCTTCAAGCGAGGCTTCGGCCGTAGCCGTAGCTGGAGTCTGGGCCGTAGCCGTAGCTAGAGTCTGGGCCGTAGCCGTAGGCTGGGCGGATGTGGCCGCGGCCTGATCCAGTGGAGCGGCCGGGGATCCTGCAGGCGCTCCTGCACTCAACAAAGCTGCTACATCTTCTCCTTCTTTACCCACAATGGCGATCAAGGCATCGACCGGCACCGCCTGGCCTTGTTCAACCCCGATGTGCAGGAGGGTTCCTTTGACATAGTTCTCCAGTTCCATGGTGGCCTTGTCGGTTTCGACTTCGGCCAGGATATCCCCGACCTTGACGGCATCACCTACTTTCTTGTGCCAGGCGACAACGACCCCTTCGGTCATGGTATCGCTCATTTTGGGCATGCGTATTATCTCGGCCATTTTGGGAACGTCTAATTTTCGGGTTGCTGGAAGAACCGCAAAATTAAATCAATATTTTTGGCCCATGGCAATTACAGCCGCTTTTTTGGAGGAAATCCAAGGTTTACTTTCCTTGGATCAGATTCTCACCACCCAAACCGAGCCCTACGGACGGGATGAGACCGAAGAATGGGTCTTTGTGCCGGAGGTGGTGGTTTTTCCGGACAACGCCCCAGCAGTGGCAGCGGTGCTGGCTTGTTGCCAACGACACGGGGTTCCGGTGACCTGCCGAGGCGGGGGTACCGGTCTCAGCGGCGGGGCTTTACCGGTCCAGGGAGGCTTGGTTTTGAGCACAGCGCGCCTTAATCGCATTCTTCAAATCGATACCGATAACCTACAAGTGACCGTCGAACCGGGGGTGATCACCCAGGTGATGCAGGAGGCCGTTCGAGAACTTGGTTTGTATTACCCCCCCGATCCATCCTCCCGGGGCACCTGCACCATCGGGGGGAACCTGGCTGAATCGGCCGGAGGTCCGCATGCGTTCAAATACGGGACCACCAAGGACTATGTCCTGAACCTGGAAGTTGCTCTCATGGATGGTACCTTGTTTTGGACCGGGGCCTCGGTCTCCAAATACGCCACGGGCTACCATCTCACTCAATTAATGGTCGGAAGCGAAGGCACGCTGGGGGTTATTACCAAAGCGGTCTTTCGACTGATCCCCGCCCCCAAGGCAGATTTGCTCCTTTCCGTCCCTTTTCCAGACCTCGAAAGCGCCTGCAGGGCCGTTGCCGCCATCCAAGCCACCGGTATTCGGCCATCGGCGGTGGAATTCATGGAAAAGGAGGCCCTTCAACTTTCGGCCAGCTACCTAGGCCTGGAGGTGCCGTACTCCTCCAACGTTCAGGCTGAATTGCTTCTCGAATTGGACGGGGACCGCATGGATTTGCTGATGGAACAGGCCGAGATTCTTTGTCCGGTGCTGGAAGCCCACGGGGCGGGGGAAATCCGCTTGGCAGACCAGTCCGACCGCAAGGAGGCCTTGTGGACCCTTCGGCGGCAAATTGGGCATGCGGTCCGGGCCTATTCGGTGTACAAAGAAGAAGATACCGTGGTTCCCATGTCGGCCTTGCCGGCCTTGGTACGCAAAGTCAAAGCCTTGGGGGAGGCCTACGGGTTTCGTTCGGTTTGTTACGGCCATGCCGGGGATGGGAACCTGCATATCAATATCCTCAAGGAACAAATTCCCGAGGAAATCTGGCAGGAAGAGATTCCCAAGGCCATTCGGGAGCTTTTTGCCTTTGTCCATGAACAGGGGGGGACCCTCTCCGGTGAGCACGGGATTGGATGGTCCCAGAAGCCCTACCTGTCCCTTGTGATGAATCCGGCTCAAATTCACTTGATGAAGGGCATCAAAGCCGTTTTTGACCCCCAAGGGCTGTTGAACCCAGGTAAGATTTGGGAGGCTTGATTCGTCAAGGCACAGGCCTATCTTTGCGCCTGCTTTCTAAAAAATCCATATGAGTACACAAACCATCCTTTACCTGGTGCCTCTTTGCGGGGTTGCCGGATTAATTTTCACCTTTTGGAAATCCTCATGGGTCTCCGCTCAGGACCCGGGCGATGCCAAAATGCGCAAAATCGCTGGCCACATCGCCGAGGGCGCTATGGCCTTCCTCAAGGCTGAATACAAGATTCTTGCCATTTTCGTGGTCTGTGTGGCCACTTTGTTGGCCGTGACCAGCCCCGCCGAGACATCACATCCGATGGTGGGTCTGTCCTTTGTTGTAGGTGCCCTTTGTTCCGGTTTGGCCGGTTTCATTGGTATGCAGGTGGCCACCAAGGCCAATGTGCGTACCGCCCAAGCAGCCCGCACCGGGTTGTCCAAGGCCCTCGAAATCGCCTTCGCGGGCGGTTCGGTCATGGGAATGGGTGTTGTAGGCCTCGGCGTTCTGGGTTTAAGCCTTCTTTTCCTCTTTTTTGGAAGTCAGTTTGGCTTGAATGATCCTGCATCGGTGAACAAAGTCATCACCGTAATTACCGGCTTTTCGTTCGGTGCTTCTTCGATTGCTCTTTTTGCCCGTGTTGGCGGTGGTATTTATACCAAGGCGGCCGATGTCGGCGCTGATTTGGTCGGCAAGGTCGAGGCGGGCATCCCCGAAGACCATCCCTTGAATCCTGCAACCATTGCCGACAATGTGGGCGATAACGTGGGCGATGTCGCCGGAATGGGCGCCGACCTTTTTGAATCCTACGTGGGTTCCATTGTCGGTACCATGGTTTTGGGCGCTGCTTTCATGGTGGGTGGATTTGCCGATAACTTCAATGGTTTATCCGGTGTTATTCTTCCCTTGGTCTTGGCCGGTACCGGCATTTTGATGTCGATTTTGGGTACCTTTTTTGTGCGGACCCGCGAAGGGGGTGATCCTCAGAAAGCCCTCAACATGGGCGAGTTTCTTTCTTCAGGACTCATGATCGTCGCATCCTACTTTATTATCACTTGGATGTTGCCCGCCGAATGGTGGTTCAAGGATCCCCTCTACGCTTGGGAAAATCCGGAGCTTGGCAACCACTACACTGCGATGGGAATTTTCTATGCGACCATTATCGGGTTGGTTGCCGGGGTTTTGGTAGGATTGGTCACCGAGTATTATACCGGTACTGGTAAAAAGCCGGTCCTTTCGATTGTTCGTCAATCGTCGACTGGTGCTGCCACCAACATTATCGCTGGTTTGGGTGTGGGCATGATGTCCACCGCCATCCCTACTCTCTTGATTGCAGCCAGCATTATTGGCGCCTTTCATTTTGGTGGATTGTACGGCATTGCCATTGCTGCGGTGGGTATGTTGGCCAATACCGGCATTCAATTGGCGGTGGATGCCTACGGTCCTATCTCGGATAACGCTGGAGGTATTGCCGAAATGAGCGAAATGCCCAAAGAGGTTCGTCAGCGTACCGACAAATTGGACGCGGTAGGGAATACGACCGCGGCGATCGGCAAAGGTTTCGCGATTGCCTCGGCGGCCTTGACAGCCTTGGCCTTGTTTGGTGCCTACATGTCAACGGCCGGTATTGCCAGCATTGATATTTCCAAGGCCAATGTGATAGCTTGTTTGTTCATCGGAGCCATGTTGCCATTCGTCTTCTCGGCGATGGCGATGGGCGCGGTTGGACGTGCAGCCATGTCCATGATCGAAGAGGTTCGTCGTCAGTTCAACTCGATTCCTGCCCTCAAGGCTGCCTTGGAGGCGATGCGTCGCAACGGTGACAAGGAAGTCAAAGATTGGTCTGCCGAAGACCAAGCAATTTTTCATCAAGCCGATGGAGTAGCCGAATACGGTAAGTGTGTGGAGATTTCAACCAAAGCGGCCCTCCGCGAAATGGTATTGCCCGGACTATTGGCCGTGGTGGTTCCCGTGGCGGTGGGCTTCACCTTCGGTGCGGAGCCGTTGGGCGGCATGTTGGCAGGTGTGACCGTATCCGGGGTTTTGATGGCTATCTTCCAATCCAACGCCGGTGGTGCTTGGGATAATGCCAAGAAAATGTTCGAAGAAGGCGTCGAAATCAATGGCAAAACCTACTACAAAAAATCCGAACCGCACAAAGCCGCGGTCGTGGGTGATACCGTTGGCGATCCCTTCAAGGACACCTCCGGGCCTTCACTCAACATATTGTTAAAACTAATTTCGGTGGTAGCCCTGGTCATGGCTCCTGCATTGGTGGACAAGGACAAAATCAAATCCGCTGTTGCACCCGTAGCTCCCGCTGTTGAAACGGTCCAAAGCGTCGAAGCACCTGCCGAGCAGGTGCCTGCTGCCGAGCAGGTTGCCCCGGTTGCGCCCTAAGGAAGTCGTAACGTTACGATCGTTGTTATGAACGGGTCTTGTCCATGGGGCAAGACCCGTTTTTTTTTACCGAATGGCCCCAAAAAAAGTTGATAGCCTAAAACAGGCCGCCCAATTCGGTTTCGATTTTGTGAATGATTTCACCAAAATCTTCGGGCTTGTCCGCAAAATTGATTTGATCCACCGGAATGATAAGCAATTTGCCCTGCTGGTAATTTTCAATCCAAGCTTCGTACCGTTCGTTCAAGCGTTTGAGGTAGTCCAAGCGGATGTTGTCTTCGAAATCGCGACCCCTCTTTTGGATTTGACGAACCAAGGTGGGAACCGAGGCACGTAAATAGATAAGAAGATCCGGGGCTTTGAGGTGGGCACTCATGGCCTCAAAGAGGCGGCCGTAGTTGTCAAAGTCACGGGTACTCATCAGCCCCATGGCATGCAGGTTGGGCGCAAAAATATGAGCGTCTTCGTAAATCGTCCGGTCCTGAACCGTGGGATGGGCCTTGGCCGACATCTCTTGGTTTTGGCGGTACCGCGAATTCAAAAAATAGATCTGCAAGTTGAAGGACCATCGCTGCATATCCTCGTAAAAGTCGTTGAGGTATGGGTTGTGGTCAACCTCTTCAAAATGAGGCTCCCAGCCATAATGACGGGCCAGCATTTCGGTGAGGGTGGTCTTTCCGGAACCGATATTCCCGGCAACGGCGATGTGCTTGCTCATGAACGACGAATATACCCTAAAATCCCATGATTTCCCTCACTTTTTGGAGGGTTTCAACGGCGGATCGCTTGGCTTTTTCGGCGCCGTATTGGCGAATTTCCTCGATTTTTTTGTACTGGGATTCCAATTCCAAAATACGCTCCCTCAAAGGGGCGAGGAAGGTGACCATGTCTTCGGCCAATTGTTTTTTGAGATCGCCGTAACGAACCGTGCAGCGTGCATAGGCATCGCGGTACTCTTCAACCACATCGGGCGACGAGACGAGGCCCAGGAGGTTGTAGAGGTTCGCAACGGCCCCGTCGGGCGTGCTGTTGGGTTGGGTAGGGCCGGTATCGGTCACGGCGCGCATGATTTTCTTGCGAATGGAGGCGGGATCCTCCGCCAAAAAGATAGCATTGCCTTCGCCCTCGGATTTTCCCATTTTGCCGCTACCATCCAGGCCGGGAACCTTGATGAGTTCGCTGCTCTGGGAGGTTCGGTAGGGTTGGGGTTCCGGAAACCAATCCACCTTGTAAAAGTGGTTGAACCGCTGGGCAAAATTTCGAGCCATTTCCAAATTTTGCTCCTGGTCTTTGCCGACCGGAACTTTTTGGCCGCGGTGAATCAAAATATCAGCAGCCATGAGTACAGGATAGGTCAGGAGGCCCGCGTTGACATTGTTGGGTTGGGTGCGGACCTTGTCTTTGAAGGAGGTGCAGCGCTCCAATTCACCAACATAGGCGTGCATGTTCAGCAGAAGGTAGAGTTCGGCTGTTTCGGGCAAATCACTTTGGACATACAGCGTGCATTGCTCCGGGTCCAAGCCAGCGGCCAGGTATTCCGCCAAGACGGTGTGTACACGTTGACCGGCCAGACCAGGCTCAGGGTGCGTTGTCAGGGCATGGTAATCCGCAATAAAAAAATAACAATCATGACGGGCTTGCATGTCAACAAATTGACGGAGGGCCCCCAGGTAATTGCCCAAATGAAGGCGGCCCGTTGAACGAATGCCAGATACGACTTTGATCCTATTCTCCATGGTGCAAAATACGGGGTGGGCGCCTTATCTTGACCCGTGATGCCCCTTTCAGGCCCCGCTCCCCAAAGCGCCGACGAACTATACCAGAGCATACGCCAACACCCGTGGCGTTTTGGGTATTACCGGTTCAGGGCCTACCTCTGTTTGCTTTATTTTGGTGTCTTTTTTGGGTTGTCGTATCCATTTTTTCGATGGTGTATGGCTGATCCAAGTCGCTACAAATGGGCTCTGAAGTGGCGCGCCGTTTGGGCTCGAAGTATTGCCGTTTTGTTTGGCATACGTATTCGTTTGGAAGGCAAGGTGCCTTTGGATTCCAGCAGGCTCCTGGTGGTGGCGAACCATTTTTCGTATTTGGACATTCCGATTTTGGCCGCCGCACTCCCGCTGGATTTGCATTTTGTCGCGAAATCCGAACTTCTACGCATTCCGTTTTTTCGACATTTTTTTCGAACCATGGACATTGCCATCCCCCGCGGTTCGGCCCAAGGTTCGGTGAAAGCCTACAAGCGGGCCGAGGCATTTTGGACCCGCGGTTCCGCCGTCGTGGTCTTTCCGGAGGGAGGGATTTTGGCGCAGGCTCCCCAAATGACGCCTTTCCGGGTTTCTCCCTTTGCGATGGCCCTTCAGCAAGGGGCTACGATCTTGCCCGTATCTTTGCCGGATACGTGGAAAATACTCCCCGAATGTCCCTATCATTTTTTGCGATCAGGTTTATGCCGGGTCCGGTTGCTGGAACCTTTGGAGGTCACCCAGCTCAAGACGGACGAAAGGAGTCTGCGCAATCGTTGCTTCGATAGCATATCCGAAGATTTATCCCGTACCGCCCCCATCGTACCGCCCCCACAACGCTAAGCACATGAAGGTCAACCTCGAAACTCTGGAGCACATCACCCACCTGGCCCGTTTGGAATGGGACCCGGACCGGGCCGATGCCATGCTTGAAGACATGAATCGTTTCCTGGAATACGCCAAGGTTTTGGATCAGGCCCCCACCGAAGGGGTCGCTCCGTTGGTTTACATGAACGAAAACGGCTTGCCGCCCCGTGAAGATCGGGTCATCGCCGAAACCAACCACGAGGAGGCCCTCATGAACGCCCCATCCAAGGATTCTGATTATTTCCGGGTCCCCAAAGTCCTTAAGAAATCCGGCGGATGATTCAGGATACCACCATCATCGCTCTGCAGGGAATCCAACGATTGTACCGGATGGGGGATGAAACCATCTACGCCCTTCGTGGGGTGGATTTGAGCATCGAGCGCAACGAGTATGTGGCCTTGATGGGGCCTTCGGGTTCAGGGAAGTCCACTTTGATGAATCTGATTGGTTGCCTGGATTCTCCCAGCGCCGGATCTTATTGGCTCAACGGCCAAGACGTTGCTGGCTTGAGTGATAATCAATTGGCGCAGATTCGTAACAAAGAAATAGGGTTTGTTTTTCAAACGTTTAATCTACTGCCCCGCTTGTCGGCCTTGGATAACGTGGCTCTGCCACTCATTTATGCCGGGGTTTCAGAAGCCCAACGCCGAGAAAGAGCGCTCGAGGTTCTGAATCAAGTGGGTCTGGGAGATCGGGTATCTCACAAACCCAACGAGTTATCCGGGGGCCAACGGCAGCGCGTTGCGGTGGCCCGTGCATTGGTCAATCGACCTTCCTTGATTTTGGCCGATGAGCCCACCGGCAACCTGGATTCCAAGACATCCATCGAGATCATGGAACTTTTTGCCACGATTCATGCCCTGGGCAATACCATCGTTTTGGTAACCCACGAAGAAGATATCGCGCGGCATGCCCATCGAATGGTACGCCTCAAAGACGGGGTGGTCGAATCCGATCAAACCCAAAAACCCCAGCGCGTTGGTTCGATTTCACCATCGCTCTTGAACAATACGGCATGAAAATTTATACCAAAACCGGGGATGCTGGTCAGAGCTCCTTGCTAGGAGGACAACGGGTTTCCAAATCGGACCCCCGGCTCGAGGCCTACGGAACCATCGACGAGCTGAATGCTTGGATTGGGCTGCTCAAAGAGCAGGAAGGCATGGAGACCTACAGAGACCTCCTGACCCGAATCCAGGAAGCCTTGTTTGTCCTGGGCTCGCATTTGGCGGCCGAAAATGCACAGCAGGTCCAGGCCTGGAAACTTCCAGCCATCTCGGTTGAATTGGTACCAGCCTTGGAATTGGAAATGGACCGATTGGATGCGGGTTTGCCGCCCCTCCGAAATTTTATCCTGTCAGGGGGGCACCCGGTTTCAGCCATGTGCCAGGTGGTTCGCACCGTTTGTCGCCGTGCTGAGCGACAAGCCGTGGCCTTGACCGAAGCCCTTCCCGAGGAGGGCGAAAGGCTGGCTCCTGCGATCATCACCCTGAACCGATTGTCGGATTATCTCTTTGTTTTGGCCCGGGAAATACTCCGAGCCAGGGGTTGCGAAGCCACTTTGTGGAACCCTGCTCGGGGGACTTGACTCGTTGCCCGAATCGTCTATCTTTGCCCACAATTCAACATCACCTATGTATTGGACGCTCGAATTGGCTTCTCACCTCGAAGACGCCCCTTGGCCCGCCACCAAGGAGGAACTGATCGATTACGCCATTCGGTCAGGGGCCCCCATGGAGGTCATCGAAAATTTACAGGAACTCGAAGACGACGGGGAACCGTACGAAACGATTGAAGAAATCTGGCCGGATTATCCGACCAAGGACGATTTCTTTTTTAACGAAGACGAGTACTAAGCCCCTGGTTGCTTGCGCTCAAAGCGCTGACGCAAGAGTTCCACCGTGGTCGAAAAGGCCAAAGCGAAATACAGATAACCTTTGGGCACTTCGAAGTGGAAGCCTTCCACCAGAAGCATAAATCCAATCAACATCAAGAAGGAGAGTGCCAGAATTTGGAGGGAAGGCTGCTTTTGGATGAATTGCCCAATTTGATCCGCCAGGGCGAGCATGACGCCCATCGAAATAACAATGGCGGCAATCATCACCTGGATTTGATCGCTGAGGCCGATGGCCGTCAAAATGGAGTCAAAAGAAAAGACCATGTCAATCAAGACAATCTGTGCGATGAGCCAAGTCCCGGCCTTGGCGCCCTGCTTTTTGGAGGGGGCCTCGTCGGGGTGTTCTCCTCGGTGCTCCAAGTGATTCACTTTGGAGTGTAATTCCGATGTGGTTTTGGCGAGTAGGAAAAGTCCGCCACCCAATAGAACCAAATCCTTGGTACTAGGGGCCCAGGGCCCCAACGTAAACAGGGCCTCGGTTAGGCCAAGCAACCAGCTAATGCTCAACAACAAAACAATTCTGAATCCAAGGGCCAGGAGCAAGCCCAGGCGCTGAATTTTGCGACGCTCCAAGGCCGGGAGCTTCTCGGTTAGAATCGAAATAAAGATAATGTTATCAATTCCTAGGACGATTTCCAGGATTGTTAGGGTTAACAAAGAGACCAACCATTCCATAGGGGAAAATTAAAAAATCGAAGAGGGCTAGGATTTCAATAAAGGAATCAGCAGCGCAATCAGAGAATCAGCAGCGCGTCCCCGTAGGCGAAAAAGCGATACTTTTCGCTGATGGCCACGCTGTAGACTTCGCGCAAAAAATCCTGACCCGCAAAAGATGAGGCAATCATCAAGGAGGTGGATTCCGGTAATTGAAAATTCGTCAAGAGGGAATCTGCTAATTGAAATTTATGCGGTGGAAACATGAATTTATCGGTCCAACCGGTGGTGGGTTTGACTTTGCGACCGGCTGACATGGAAGCCTCCAAGGCCCGTAGCGTCGTGGTTCCCACCGCACAGATCCGGTGGTTGTTCATGAGACTGTGGTTAATGACTTGGGCCGCGGTTTCATCCACCTCAAAGTACTCGGATTCAGGTTTGTGCTTGGTGAGATCTTCGACCTCGACCGGCTTAAAGACGCCAAGTCCAACGTGCAATGTGATTTCAGGTGTTTCGATGCCTTTCAATTCCATGCGCTTGAGAACGGCCCTGCTAAAATGCATGCCGGCAGTAGGAGCAGCAACAGCGCCAATCCTCTTGGCAAAAATGGTTTGGTAGCGTTCCTCGTCTTCGGGCTGTACATCCCTTCCCATTTCCTTGGGTAGAGGTGTTTCTCCAAAGGTGGTGAGGGCTTTCCGGTAACCTTCGTCATCGCCATCGAAAATGAATCGAATGGTCCTGCCGCGGGAGGTGGTATTGTCCACCACTTCGGCGATTAACTCGTCGTTTTCCCCAAAATAAAGCTTGTTGCCTACCCGAATTTTCCGGGCCGGATCGACCAAGGCATCCCACATGCGCATTGTTGCGTTCAATTCTCTCAGCAAGAAGACTTCGATCATGGCACCGGACTTCTCTTTGTTGCCATACATGCGGGCCCGGAAGACTTTGGAATTGTTCAAAACCAAGCTGTCGCCTTCGCTGAACAGGTCCAGGATATCCCGAAATAGCCTGTGTTCAATGGTTTGGGTTTTGCGGTTGATGACCATCATCCGAGAATCATCCCGGTTGGGCAGCGGTTGGGCAGCGATCAGGCTGGAGGGGAGCTCGAACTTAAATTCGGATAATTTCAAGGGCAGGGGTGTTTTTTGGGAAGAAAGGTCAAAGATAATGTAAACTTGAGGCGTTAATCCGAATCGTTTTGCTGGGTCCAGTTTCAAAAACAGGCATGGGGTTGTTTCCCTTTCGAGAAGGGGCCAGGATGGCCTTTTTTTCGCTTTGGTCCAATCGTTTGAGGACCTTCCTGTCCTTGCTGGGGATTTCGATCGGGATTTTCACGGTTATTACGGTTTTTACCTTGGTGGATTCTTGGGAATTGCAGATTCGGAGCTCCCTTGCCAATCTTGGGAACGATGTGGTTTATGTCGAAAAGTGGCCCTGGGGCTTCAACTCCGAATATCCTTGGTGGAAATACATGGCCAGGCCCCAACCATCGTACCGCGAATTTCTTGAATTGCAACAGCGCAGCCGCAACCGGGCCAAAGTCGCCATGATGGTGGACCTGGAATTGGATAAACTCACCGCCCCCGGCCGCGTTCGTAACCAGGTCAAGGCCTTTGCCGTATCCCACGATTACCCCCAACTGAGATCTTTTGAATTGGAGCAAGGGCGGTTTTTTCAACCTTCCGAATCGGCTGCCGGCGCTCGAAGGGTGGTTTTGGGCGCTCAATTGGCCAAGGATTTGTTTGGGAGCTCGGAGCTAGCCATCGGACGCAGCATACGAGCCATGGGCCAGAAGGCCCTTGTGGTCGGTGTCGTTCGATTGGAAGGGAACAATTCAGCCAATACCAGCCTGGATGAGGTCGTTCTTCTGCCTTTGCAGTGGCTACGCAAAACCAAGGGCAGTCGTTTTGAAGATTTTTACCCTCTCTTAATCACCAAACCGGGACCGGGCGTGCCTGCTTCGGAGTTCAAAGCCGAATTGAAGGGCCACATGAGGGCCATACGCCGGCTATCTCCCCGCAAGGAAGATAATTTTGCGCTCAATCAACTTTCACTCATCGCCAATCAACTCCAAAACACCTTTGCCACCCTCGGGATCATTGGTTGGTTGGTTGGTGGATTTTCGTTGTTGGTGGGTGGTTTTGGGATTGCCAACATCATGTTTGTATCGGTCTACGAACGGACCCCCCAAATTGGTATCCAAATGGCCCTGGGCGCCCGGCGTTCCTTTGTCATTTTGCAGTTTTTGATCGAATCGGTGGTCTTGAGTTTGATGGGGGGTATCGTGGGTCTAATCGGTGTTGGCCTGATGGTTTTGGCCCTCAACGCCTGGTTGGACCAAGAATTGGTGTTGCTCTGGAAAAATGTAACCACCGCCTGTGTGATATCGGCGTTGATTGGTTTGATCGCAGGTGTTTTGCCGGCGGTCCGGGCCGGTCGCATGGATCCGGTTGAAGCCATTCGCCAATCGTAACCCATCGCCCTCGCTCTTCTTAACCGATGAGCACGTGGGCTTTGGGGTAACTGTAATTCTGGTTCTCGCTTTTGGAAGCCAGGGCAAAGGCCAGGGTGAGGGTGCCTACGCGTCCTACAAACATGGATAACATCAGAATAGCTCGGCCTGCCGAACCCATGGCCATGGTGGGACCCCGGGTTAGGCCCACGGTGCAAAAGGCCGAAATTTCTTCAAAAACCAGGTCGAGAATGGGAATCGTGGGCTCCAAAACCGCCAAAACAAAGGTGCAGACAAAGACATAGGTGGCCGAAAAAAAGAAGATGGTATAGGCCTTGTTGAGGAGATCAAAAGGAATGGAGCGTCCGCCAAGTTCTAATTGCCTTTTGTCACGGATTGTTGACCAAACGGCCAGGACCAAGAGGGTAAAGGTGGAGGTTTTGATACCGCCCGCTGTCGAGCCAGAACCACCACCGATGAACATCAAGAAGATCATGAGCAGGCAGGCGGGCACTCCAAAACTTAACACATCCAACGTATTGAAGCCTGCTGTTCGAGCGGAAGCCGATGCAAAAAAAGAATCAATCAAAACCCGAGCCGGGCTCTGTCCCTCCAGCGTTCCTCCGACCCTGACTTCCAAAACACCAAAGACCAAGGTTCCAAACAAAAGCAGGATTACGGCCGTCCACACCGAAATACGAGTCGATAGCTTCCATTTTTTCCAGGGAGCACGCAGCCGGTCTACCATCTGACGGTAACCAAAAAGATCGCGCAGGACCGGAAATCCCAGGCCTCCAAATACGATTAACAAAGCAATAACCACCCTTAGAACAGGGGCATGGTAAAGGAAGGGTTCTGCCAAGCCGGCGGTGTACAGCGCAAAGCCCGCATTGTTAAAGGCTGAAACTGAATGAAAGATGGAATGAAAGGCCTTGACCGATGGCTGATCAGCAAAAGGGGCCTCCACCGGCCAGGATAGATAGATCAGGAGGGCGCCACCTAATTCAAAGAATATTGAAAAAAAGATGATTTGGCCCAAAAGTTTTTTGGCGTCAAACAAGGTCTCTTCGGACATAAAATCCCTTATCATGGCTTGGTGGGAAATTCCCACTCCTTTTTTTAAAAAAAGCGCAAAAAAAGTTGCAAAAGTTAGAATGCCAATGCCACCCAATTGAATGAGCCCCAACAAAACCCATTGACCTTTGAGGGTTAAGACCTGACCAACATCGATGGTGGACAAACCGGTAACACAAGCCGCAGAAACCGAGGTAAAAAGAGCATCCTCCAACCCTAGTCCGTACCGTCCCACGCTCATTTGAGGCAACATCAGCAGTCCTGTCCCTGCTAAGATTAACACAAGAAAAGAAAAGATAAGGGTTGCAGCTGGTTTGAGTTGAATGGTGACGACTGAATTGCTGAGGCGTACGATCTCCTGTCCAGCCAATCCAACGGCCAGGGTATGCACAAACCAAGCGTAGGGGAGAAGCTGATCGAAGGAAACTACCTGGCTCGAAAACCATGGGTGTCCGACCCCGGCAAAGAGACCCTCCAAAGCCCAAAGGCCCAGCAGCAGAGTTTCCAAAGGGTTCGATGCCGAATAATTCAAGTCAAAACGTGCGTAGAGCCAACGGATGAGAAAGCGAACCCCAAAAATCCCCATCAGGGAATTTTGGTAATTGATGACTTCAAATTGGCCTTCCAGGCTCAGAGGAAAACCAAAGTACAAGACCATCAAGGCCACCGAAGCCAGAGTGCCGATGGTTCGAATCCAAACCAAAACACCTTCTACCGGCGCTTGCCATTGGAGCAAGCGAAGAAACCAGGTGGATTGAAAAAAAGGCAAGGCCGATTTTTTAGGAGGGGAGGGAATTCAAATGGCTTAGAACTTCCTTCAAAACTAAAGGCTGCGTGCCGGATTTGAGGCAGGCCAGCCCACCGCAGAGGTTGGACCAGGCCGCAATATCCAGTACAGCCATGCCCGAGGCATAGGCGCAGGTGGCCGCTGCGATGACCGAGTCGCCAGCACCGCAGACATCCACCACTTCAACAGGTTTTGTTTCGAGGCGACCAAATCCTTGTTCATCCATCCAACAGAGCCCCTGGTCCGCCATGGTCACCAGCAACAAACGACAAGACAATCGTTCCCTGGCTTCGGCGCAGGCCTCTTCCAATTCCGAAGACTCGATTTGAATCTTGCGATCGAGGGCCTGTTCCAGTTCTTTGAGGTTGGGTTTGAACAAGTCCACCCCCTTGAATTCCCAAAAGTGCAGGTGTTTGGGGTCAACACAAATCGGAATCCCCCGTTCTCGTCCTTTTTGGATGAAGCGAGCAATGCGCTCAGGGTTGAAAAAACCTTTTTCGTAGTCCTGCAATACCAAGGCATCGCAACCTTCCAGCGCTTGATCCAGGCGCTGTTCCAAAAGGAGGTCAAGTTCCGGATGCTGAGGGTTTCTTTGTTCACGGTCCACCCTCAAAAGGTGCCTTTTTCCGTCCAGAAATCGGGTTTTATGGGTGGTTGGAACACCCGCAAGGGCGCCCAAATAACGGTCGCTGATCCCTGCGTTTTGGAGTAGTTCCCGAAGGATAGCTGCCTCGGGATCTTGGCCTACGGTCGCCAAAAGGCGAACATCTAGACCCAGTCCCGCCAAGTTGAGGGCGACATTGCCGGAGCCCCCTACACGGTGTTGCCATTCAAAGAGATCCAAAACTTCAACAGCTGCTTCGGGGGACTGCCGGCTGACTTGACCAATCCCGTAGGTGTCCAGGATCAAATCCCCGGCCACCAAGATGCGAAGCGAGGGCCAAAGCGGAAGCTCAGCCGACACGATGCGCAACCAATCGTTCTTCGATGGCCGTCCGGATTCGACGGGCGGCCTCCAAAAGTTTGTCTTCTGAACTGGCCGTTGACAAACGCAGGCAGTCGGGGCAACCAAAGGCATCCCCGGCCACGGTGGCCACGCGGGCCTCTTCAAGCAGAAATTCCGCCACCCTTTCGGCATGGCCCAGGGGTTCTCCCCTCCAGGGCAGCTGGAACCAGTCTGAAATACGTGGAAAAAGGTAGAAGGCGCCCTGGGGCAGGGGGCATTCCCAACCATAGAGGCCTTCAAAGGCCTTATAAAACAAGTCCCTACGTTGGCGGAAGGCCTCCCGCATTCGGTAGGTGGGTTCCATGGTTCCGCTCAGGGCGGCCAAGGCAGCTCGCTGAGCAATGGAGCAGGTTGCGGAGGTGTACTGACCTTGCAATTTGACGCAGGCTTCGGCGATTTCGGGTGGAGCCACCGCGTAACCAAGCCGCCAGCCGGTCATCGCATACCCTTTGGACATCCCATTGACCACCACGGTCCGGTCCTTCATGCCTTCATGTTGAACGATGCTGGCATGGGTTCCCTCAAAACGAATGTGCTCGTAGATTTCATCCGATACCACCAAAATCCCAGGATGGCGACGCAACACTTCGGCCCAGGCTGCCAATTCATCAGCATGGTACGCGGCCCCGCTGGGATTGCATGGGGATGAATACAAAAGCAATCGGGTCTTGGGGGTGATGGCCGCCTCCAATTGCTCGGGCAGGACTTTGTAACCGTTTGCGGGACTGCCCACCACAACCACGGCTTTGGCTTCGGCCATTTGAATCATCCCGGCATAACTGACCCAATAAGGTGCAGGCAACAAAACCTCATCCCCCGGATTCAGCACGGATAACAAGACATTAATCAAACTCTGTTTGGCGCCTGTGCTGAAGACCACTTGGCCTGGCCCTACATTCCATCCCAGTTCATGGCTCATTTTGTGACAAACGGCCTGCCTCAAATCAGCGTAACCGGCCACCGGGGTATAATGCGAATAGTTATCCTCAACGGCACGGCAGGCTGCGGCCTTGATATGCTCCGGGGTATCGAAATCTGGCTCACCCAAACTTAGGTTGATGACTTCGATTCCTTGTTCGGCCAAGGCCCGGCTGCGTGCTGCCATGGCCAGGGTTTGGGATTCTTCCAATTCCAGGACTCTCTTGGAGGTCCAGAAAGGTGCTTTGGTCATAGCCCTAAAGATAAGCCTTCAAAAGTTGATTGGTCTGCGAAAAATGCCGACACTGCACAAATCCACGGTAGGCCGACAACGGGGAAGGATGCACCGTTTCCAAGCAATGAACGGCAGGGTTGCGATGTTTTTGGGCTTCTTTGCCCCATAACAACCAGACCATGGGTTTTCCGGATTTCGCCAAACCTTCCAATACTTTGGCCGTCCAAAGCCCCCAACCCCAATCCCGATGCGAACCCGGATAACCCGCGCGCACGGTCAGCGTTTCGTTGAGCAGGAGCACTCCTTGTTCGGCCCAATTTTCCAGATCGGGGATGCGGCCCAAGGGGTCGCGCTGCTCCAACCAACGGATGGGCTCCTCCATCAGCTCCGCTTGGCCCTCGTTGATGCAAGCCTGTTGATCCCATTGCAGGGCTTTGGCGATGTTGATCAGGGAGGGTGGCGATGGGGCATCGTGCGGTACTGCAAAGCTCAATCCGGTGGCCAGGCCTGCCCCGGGGTAGGGGTCCTGACCCATCAAGACGACCCGGACCCCTTCCGGGGGCAAGACTTCCAGGGCCCGAAACAGATCGGTGGTTTTGGGATAAACGACCTCGTTTCGTTCAAGGGCCGAACGTAGGTTACTGAGAGGATCAGCCAAAGCCTCTAGAGCTCCGCATTCTTCCAAAAAAGCGCTCCATGCCGTGGGAATCACGGGCTCTTCCATCAAGCGTGGGTCTGTCATCCCCAAGAAGGTTCGTTAGTAAGGAGCAGGTCCTTCATCCATCTCGTTCAAGCGGGATGGAAAGGTTCGATCCAAACCCTTGAAAGGGCTGTTGGGCTCGTTGGGATCCCGGCGATCGCCTGCAAAATCTGCAGCGCCTCCCGGCCCTCCTGGATTCACAAAGCGGGCGTATTTGGCCTGGAATCTCAAATTAATTTCCCCGGTTTGACCGTTCCTGTGTTTTGCGACTATGATTTGGGCCTGGTCCGGATACCCCTCGCCTTCCATATTGTAATATTCGGGACGGTAAATAAACATGACCATATCCGCGTCTTGTTCGATGGCCCCTGATTCTCGGAGGTCCGATAACATCGGTTTTTTGTTGCCGCCTCTGACTTCAACCTGACGGCTTAACTGACTCAACGCAATAACGGGGACTTCCAGTTCTTTGGCCAGGGCTTTGAGTCCCCGGGAAATCGAGGCAATCACTTGTTCACGATTCATGCCCGACGCATCGTTGGATCCTCCACCCATCAATTGCAAGTAATCGATAACAATGAGTTGAATATCGTGTTTGGATTTGAGTCTTCGGCACTTGGCCCTTAATTCAAAAAGGGTTAGTTGGGGGGTATCGTCAATGTAGAGGGGGGCTCTGGTGAGGCTGTCGGTGCGACTGGTCAATTGAATCCATTCGTGCTGAGCCAGTTTGCCTTTTTTGAGTTTTTCGCCTTCTATTTCGGTTTCAGAAGACAAAAGGCGATTAATCAATTCAATCCCCGACATTTCGAGCGAAAAAAACGCCACACCTTTTTGGAAATCGACCGAGGCATTGCGAGCCAAACTCAGTACAAAAGCGGTTTTACCCATACCAGGTCTCGCCGCGATAATGTTCAGGCTTCCCCTCTGCCAGCCAGAGGTCAATCGATCCAATTCGGTGAATCCGGAGGGGATTCCAGATAAGCCATCCGCCTGTTGAGAAACAGCCTGGATTTGTTTGAATGCTTTTTGGACCAAATCGTGAATTCCGTCACCGTTGCGTCTTATGTTACGATCGGCAATTCCAAAGAGTTTGGTTTCGCAGCGATCCAGCAATTCAAAGACATCCGTGGTATCGTCGAAGGCTTCGGTGGACATATCCCCGGAGAGGTGAATCAGCTCGCGCAGGATGTATTTCTCAAGGAGAATGCGAGCATGGTAATCAATGTTGGCAGAGGAGCTGACTCGGTTGGTTAAATCAGCAATGTAATAGGCGCCTCCCACTTCTTCCAATCGCCCCATGGACTTGAGTTCTTGGGTGACCGTTAACAGATCCACCGGTTCGGATTTTTCGAAAAGGAGCCGAACGGCCTCAAAAACCCATCGATTTTTCTCCACATAGAACACATCGGGATGCAGAAGATCGATGACCTGGGACAGGGCTTCTTTTTCGAGCATCAAGGCCCCCAGGACCGCCTGCTCCACTTCAAGGGCCTGCGGGGGTAATTTGCCGGACAGGCCTGGCATGGTGAGGGGTGCGCTGCGGCCCACGCCGCGCTTTTTAAGCAAAGTATTGGTGGGTTCCATATCACAAACTTAGGCTCTTGTCGGCTGCTCTTTTTTGTTATGGGTTTTTTCTTTTCCTCATTTTGCGGGGAGTCTGGTTGGCTTGGTGCATAAGCCTAGATTTTGGGTGGATAAGTGGGTTTTTTCGGTGGATAAGGTCAAGCTCTTCTCATATTTGCAGGACAAGGGAGGTATTTTCATGTCATCATTCTGTTTTGAGCTGGATCCGGCGGAGGCGTACGGGGTTTCGGATTTGGAAGGCTACCTGCGGGAGCGCTTTTCGAGCCTCCCAGCGGGCGATTTGACGATACTTCGAAGGAGTTTGGATGCCAGGGGCCCTCGACCCTTGGTCACTGTTCGGGTTGCCGATGCCAGGTCTCCAGAGGCCATCGCGGCATCAGGCCAACCCTATGAACCCCTGCAATTGGCCGAAAATGCGCCCGAGCTTCACATCGTAGGCGCGGGACCCGCTGGGTTGTTTGCGGCTTTGCGCTGCCTTGAACGAGGTTGGCGTCCGGTGGTTTGGGAAAGGGGATGTTCCGTGCGTGAACGACGACGGGATGTGGCTCTGCTTAGCCGGGAGGGTCGCCTCAACCCTGAATCTAATTATTGTTATGGAGAAGGCGGCGCAGGAACCTTTAGTGATGGAAAATTATACACCCGCTCAACCAAGAGGGGGGATCTTGCCTCGGTTCTCCGCCTTTTGGTGACCTTGGGAGCCCCTTCCCAGATTATGTACGACGCTCACCCTCATATTGGTACGAACAAACTGCCTGCCTTGATTGAACAGGCAAGGCAGACGATCATCGCTTGGGGGGGGCAGATTCATTTTAACCGTCGTGTGGTTGAATTGGAACGGGAACTAGGCGTCGTTCGGGTCTTGGTGTTGGAGGGCGGGGAGCGCATCCCTGTCCAAACGGTGATGCTTTGCACAGGGCACAGCGCCCGCGATGTTTTTGAGATGTTGCAGCGGGCTGGCTTAGAAATTCAGGCCAAACCCCTCGCCATGGGCGTCCGCGTTGAACATCCCCAGGCGTGGATTAACCGTTGGAGGTACCGGCGCGAAAGTTCATTCACCGAGGGCTGGCCCCCGGCATCGTACGCCGTGGTGGAGCAGGTGGGCGGAAGGGGTGTTTATTCCTTCTGCATGTGTCCTGGTGGGATCATGGCGCCTTGTTCGACCACTTTGGACCAGGTAGTGACCAATGGTTGGTCCCCCAGCAAGCGCAACAATCGCACCGCCAACGCAGGATGGGTGACCGAAATTAATCTTCAGGATATCCCCAAGGCTCGCAGCAACGATCCTTTGGCCTTGCTTCGCTTTCAGGAACAAATCGAAAGGGAGGCCATGGCCATGGGGGGCGGAAATCAATGGGCCCCAGCCCAAAACCTAGCTGATTTTGTGCAAGGGAGAATGAGCTCTGACTTGGGGCCTTGTTCGTACAGACCAGGCATTCAATCCGCTCCCTTGAACCTCCTTTATCCACCCGAAATTCAGGCCAGGCTTGCGGGCGGTCTAAGGCAATGGGCCAAAAAATGGCATCGTTTGCTCGACGAGGGGGCTGTTGTGGCCGGGCCAGAGTCCAGGACTTCGTCACCGGTCCGCATACCGCGCGATCCTGTGGCCCTTCATCACCCCCATTGTTCCAATCTATACCCGGTAGGGGAGGGGGCGGGTTATGCCGGTGGCATTATGAGTGCCATCTTGGACGCTCGGCGAAGTGTTGATGCCCTTTCGGCCCCTTTCCCCACGATCTAGTATCTGCGGTGATTCGCGTTTTCCCCTTTAAAGCCTCCTACTATGAATGTTCTGGTCCTTGGTGCATCGTCCAACCCTGAGCGTTATTCTTACCGCGCTGCCCTGCAATTAAGGCAAAAGGGACATGTATGTTATTTGTTGGGCCAGCGGCCCGGGGAGGTTGATGGCATGCCTATTCATACGCAGTGGCCATTGGAGGGCGTTTTTCGGCCCGATACCGTGACCCTTTATCTGGGACCCGCTGCCCAAGCCGCTTGGCGGGAGACCTTGATGTCCAAGGATTATCGAAGGATCCTATTCAATCCAGGCACCGAAAACCCGGATTTAGAACAGGCCCTGCGTGTCAAAGGCAAAGAATGCCAACAGGCCTGCACGCTGGTTCTTTTGGCCACCCATTCCTTTTAGTTTTCCACAAAAGACGCATCCGTAGGCTTGTTAAGCCTTCATGAACTACCTTTGTCGTCCCGATAAAAATCGAGGTGGTGAGGTAAGTCCTTGAATAACAGCCCCTCGAAATTTATCAAAAAAAATCCCTTTTAAAAGGTCGCAAAAGGGATTTTCAGGTTTTACCTTTGCGTCCGCTTTGCCCGGAAGCTGTTCGGGCATCGTTCTTTGACATACTGAATACCAAAGTAAGGAATGCGTCCGTCCGTGAGGATGACGTGCTTCCCCCAAGATTCACACAAAGACAAATAATTAATTTTTTTTTACATACTATGGAGAGTTTGATCCTGGCTCAGGATGAACGCTAGCGGCAGGCCTAATACATGC
>JBMOHV010000009.1:0-39562 GCA_049317645.1 Bacteroidia bacterium | reverse complement strand
GCCAAAGCAAGGCGAAACTATTCGGTCAACTGGGCCCTGGACTTTCAGGACCAAAACACACCCCGAGACCAGGTTTCCGAAATCTTTGAGGCCGGCGAGGGGCCCGTGTTGCCGCCCGTTTGGTGGAGCCGTCGGGATACAAGTCAACAATTCTTTGATCAAGATCGTGGTTTCCTGCGGAATCGTTGGGACCTGAACTATGTGGAGCCTTTGGGTGCCGAGGGTTTGCTGGAATGGTCGGCTTCGCCTCTGTGGCAGCAGAGCCGTTCGGGGCAACGATTGGAGTCTTCCGACTCCTCCCAGGCCAGTGGATTGTACAACCAGGTGGCCCGTCAAAACCTGGGCGGCGCTCAATACGGGCTTCGATATCGGTGGGGCAACGAACGCCGTGAACTATCGGTGGGTTTGCAGAGGCAGGACTATACAGCGACCTTGGCGGTGGACGAGGTTCTCAGCGGGGAGATCCCTTCCAACTTCCGTTGGAATGCCTGGTTGCCCAACGCATCTTGGCGTTTTAATCCAACCAAATTTCAGCAATACCGGATTTTTTACCGGGCATCGTCCCAAACTCCTTCGGTGCAGCAGATGCAACCCCTTTTGGACAATACCAACCCGCTTTCGTTATCGCTGGGGAACCCTTCCTTGGATCAGGCCTTGATGCACACCATCGGGGGACGATTCCGCTGGTCGGATGGGGCCGGGGGTCGTTCGGTCTTTGTCTTTGTCAACGGCACACGGACCCAAGGGGTCTTGGGGAACGAAAACCTGGTAGTTCCGACCGATACGGCGTTGATGAGCCGTTGGTGGTCGGACTGGAAGGGACCGCAAACATGGGGGTTGGGATGGCAGGACCTGGGTCTGGCCCGGGGGGCACAAATCACCAGACCGGCCAACTTGGGTGAACAGACCAATCTTCGCTGGTACAGCACCTACGCCCATCCCTGGCTTTGGTTAAAGGCCAATATGAATTGGACCTTGACCAGCGGGCATTTGGACCAGCCGGTTCGTAACAACGGGAGGGATTCCCGGGTCACAACCCAAAACCTTGGTTTGCAGTGGGGTCTCAGCAGTTCCCGTTCGGAGAAATGGGATTACAACCTTTCGTTTAATTTGGGTTGGAACCGCTATCGTAACATCAATCAAAGCATCAAGGGTGCCTGGTTGCCCTACCAGACCCATGCCGCCAATGCCCGCGTTCAATACACGTGGCGCAAACGGTGGGTCTTGGGTTCGGACTATGCCTGGACCTATTGGGGGGGCTTGGACCAGGGCTTTAACGCCAGTGTTCATCTCATGAATTTCTCGGTGGCCACCAAGGTATTGCCCAACCAACTTGGGGAATGGCGCTTGTCGGTTTTTGATCTCCTGGGTCAAAATCGTTCGGTGAGTCGAACCTTGACCGAACTCTATGTGGACGATAACCGTAACACCGCCTTGGGTCGTTTTGTGATGCTAACCTTTACCTACAATTTTCGAAATTTTGGAAAACCAAGCAGGGACGTCCCAATGGGGAACCGGGTCCCTTCGGGGCATTCCGACCCCAACCGGCCGTGGGAAGGTTGGCGTTAACCCGAATCTCTGCTACCCAGCGTGTATTCGGGCCAGTGGTCTTGGAGCCATCGCTGGTAGGCTTGTTCCCGTTCGTTATCGGCCGGCTTGTAGAAAACCCGACCGCGCAGACTGGGGGGCATAAAATCTTGGTGTACAAAGTGATGCGGTCCTTCGTGGCTGTAGTGGTAGCCCTGTCCGTAGCCCAGGTCTTTTTGCATGGGGGTTACCGGATTGCTCAGGGCTTCCGGCACGGGGGGCTGTTGTCCGGCCTGACGAACCGCTTCCAAGGCGGCTTCGATGGCCAGGTAAGCGGAATTGCTTTTGGGACTTAGGCTGAGGTACAGCGTGGTTTGGCTCAAGGGAATGCGGGCTTCGGGGTAACCGATGCGGGCCACGGATTCCAAGGTGGCGGTAGCCAGGATGAGGGCTTGAGGATTGGCCATGCCAACATCTTCGGAAGCCAGGATGACCAGTCGCCTCGCAAGAAAGACCGGATCCTCTCCGCCTGAGACCAGACGAGCCAGGTAATAAATGGCCGCCTGGGGGTCGGAACCGCGAATGGATTTGATGAGGGCTGAAATCAATCGGTAGTGCTGGTCGCCATCCCGATCGTGGTAGACCGCAAAGTGAGGAAGGACCGCCAAGACGGAGGCATCGGTGATACGACGCACCCCGTTTTCGGGTACAAGGCTGCCGGCCAACCATTCCAACAAATTGTACATGCGACGGGCATCCCCTTGAGCGTGCCGAACGAGCGCATTGCTTTCCACGAGTTCCAACCCAAGGGCCTGCAGCTCGGCATCCTGGCTGACGGCCTTGAGGGCGAGCTGATGCAATTCGTCGTGGCCCAACGGCTGAAGGATCAGCAATTGACAGCGTGAAAGGAGGGCTGGATTCAGCCCAAAAGAAGGGTTCTCGGTGGTCGCGCCAATCAAGGTGAGTTGCCCGCTTTCGACGGCGCCCAAGAGGCTATCCTGCTGGGCTTTGTTAAACCGATGAATTTCGTCCAAAAACAAAAGGGGCTTGAACAAACCGTTGCCTTCTTCAATCACCGCCCGCACGTCTTTGACCCCGGCATCCACCGCGCTTAGGAAACGAAACCGCCTCTTGGAATGAACGGCCAGCATACGAGCCAGACTGGTTTTGCCAGAACCCGGAGGGCCCCAAAGCAGGAGCGATGGCAAAGATCCCTCCTCCCAAAAGCGACGAAGCAATCCCTGAGGTCCGACCAATTCTTGTTGACCCACGAGGTCCTCGAGGCGTTCGGGGCGCATGCGTTCGGCTAAGGGCGGTTGGACCATTTGTCAAAGGTATGAAACCACCTGCGCGCCCGCTTTGCGCTAATTTTGGATCGTGACTGATGCCCATCCACCGGAACTGCTCATCACCGGAGATGGTTCCCATACGATTCGTCGGGGCGGTGGCCCTACCTACCACAGCCTGCACGGTGCCCTGACCGAATCCAGGCATATTTACCAAGAGGCCGGTCTGCGCGCCCTGTTGGAGTTTCGAAGCCAAAACCCAAAAGCGGCTGTTGACGGGGGTGAAAAGGTTCGTATTCTGGAAATTGGTTTGGGAACCGGCCTCAATGCCGCCCTCGCCCTGGAGGCTTGTTTAGAAGCCCCTCTGCCTCGAATCGACTACACCGCCTTGGAGCCGTTTCCACTTTCATCGGGATGGATGATGGACCTGAATTACGCTTCCTTTCTAAGGGAACAAGCATGGCAGGTATGGGCCGAGCAGTACCCGACTTTGTACGAGGGGTTGAGGACTCAGGGAGAGGGGGTCTGGTCTTTGGAAAGGGTGGGCCTTGCTTATTCGCTCAAGGTCATGGCCCAGCCTTGGCCTTGCCCTTTGGAGGGTCCCTTTGATTTGGTGTTTTGGGATGCCTTTGGTCCAAGCCATGCCCCTGATTTATGGGAGGAGGAATCCTTGGTGGCCATGGATCGATGCACGGCACCCGGCGCCTGGTTGGTGACCTTTGGGGCCAGCGGGGCTTTTGGCCGCCTGCTCAAGGGCTTGGGTTGGGAGGTTCAAAGGCTGCCTGGCCCACCCGGCAAGCGGGAAATCATCCGTGCCAAGAAACCCTGAATTTCATTGCATCTTTGGGTCCATGTATCGTTGGTTGCAAGGTTTTCTTTTTGGTTTGGAACCCGAAAGGGCCCATCATCTCACCCTCCATGTTTCCCAGGTCCTGTTGAGGATTCCGGGAATGAACCGTTTTTGGGCTTTGTTATGGCCCAAGGTATCGGATCAATGGGAGGGGATGGGCTTGCATTGGGAAAACCGTTTGGGCCTTGCGGCCGGTTTTGACAAAGATGCCCGCTACCTCGAGGTGTGGAAGGCCCTGGGTTTTGGTTTTGTGGAAGTGGGTACCTTGACCCCCAGACCCCAACCCGGCAATCCCCGCCCTCGACTTTTTCGTCTCGTCCGCCACAAGGCCCTCCTCAACAGACTGGGCTTTAACAACGGCGGGGTGGAGGCAGCGGTGCCTCGATTGCGTCAACGGCCCAAGGGATTGGTGGTGGGCGCGAATATCGGCAAAAACAAAGACACCCCCAACGGGGAGGCTGTGAAGGATTATGTGACTTGTGTTGAGGTTCTCCATCCTTGGGTGGATTACTTCACCATCAATCTAAGCTCTCCCAACACACCTGGGCTGCGCGATTTGCAAGAAGCCGGTTTTTTGGACAAGTTGTTGGAGGCCATCGCCGGTTTGGCTTGCCAAAAGAACCTGCGTAGGCCGGTTTGGGTCAAGCTGGCCCCGGACCTAGCCCCGGACGATTGGCAACGTCTGTGGCCGGTCTTTGCCAAACATCAAATCGAGGGTTTGGTCTTGACCAATACGACGGTGGACCGCAGCCTTTTGGGTGCCCAAGCCGCCGAGGCCGAGACTTTGGGGGCCGGTGGTCTGAGTGGGGCGCCCCTCGCCGCCAAATCCGTGGCCATGTTGAAGGCCATGAAGTCCTACGGAACCACCTACGGGTTCTGCCCATCCCTTGTTTCGGTGGGCGGTGTGATGAGTGGAAGCGATGCAGCCCGGCGCGTGGAATCGGGCGCGCATTTGGTGCAGGTGTATACGGGCCTGGTTTACAGAGGCCCGGCCTTGGTAGGAGAATGTGTTCGCGCTATGCGGTCCTAGTGTTCAAAGGCATAACGCAGGATATTCGCGCCCATTTGCAGAGCCTGCGTTCGCAGCGTCTCGGGATCCTTGTGGACCGAGGCATCCTCCCATCCATCGCCTAGATCGCATTGGTAGGTATAGAACACGACGATTTTGTTTTCCCAAACCAAGGCCAAGCCCTGGGCTGGTTGACCGTCGTGTTCGTGGATTTTGGGTAGCCCACCGTTCATTCGAAAAGGCGCTCGGTACAAGGGATGATCGGCCGCTACCCGAACCCAGTCCAGTTCCGGAAAAACTTTTTTGAATTCGCTGCGAACGTAGGGGTCCATGCCATAATTATCATCGACATGTAGAAAACCTCCGCCGGTCAGGTATTGACGGAGGTTGCGGGCTTCGGAGTCCGTGAACAGAACCCGGCCATGCCCCGTCATGTGCAACCAAGGGAATCGAAAGAGGTCAGGGCTACCCACTTCGGCCACTTCTTCTTGGACCTTGAGGGAGGTGCCCATGTGGCGGTTGCAGAAACGGGCCAGGTTGGGCAAGGAGCTGGGATTGGCGTACCAATCACCGCCGCCACCGTAACGCAGTCTTCCCAAACTGATCGTGCCGGCTGTGGAGTTCTGGGCAGCCATGTTGGGGGATTGCGCCTGGGCATGGCCCGTGAGACCCCCGCCCATTCCCATCAAGATGCACCATAACACCAGAAGCAAACGACTCCCGCGTTGGGCCCAATGGGCCAAGGCGGCCAGGGTGGCGGTTTCGGTGCGCAGGCGGTGGGGGCCCAGGTCCAGGCCTTGGGCTCCGAGCGAAGCCAGGTGGTGGACTTCTTTTTCGCTCAAATCACCTTCGGGTCCCAACACCAGACAGACCGGACGATCCGTTTCAATTTGTTGAATCGGAATCCGGGGAAGATGGGGGTGGCAGTGGGCCATCCACAAGGCGAGGGATGAATTTGGTTTCCATTGTTGCAGGGTCTGCGGCTCGGCGAGCAAGGGCTGGTAGCAACGCAAGGATTGTTTCATGGCTGATTCTATGATTCGTTGCAGGCGATCGGGTTTCCACCGGTGGTGTTCGGTCCGTTCGCAGACCAAAGGAAGGATGCGCGTAGCGCCCAGTTCGGTGGCTTTTTCGATCAACCATTCCCAGCGGCCTTCGTTATGCAAAGGCGATACCGCCAATTCCAACGGCAAAGGTGCGGGCTCTTCGTGCAGTGTCTGAATTTCAAGAACGGCACCGGTAGGGAGGGCCTTTTGGAGAATGCAGCGGGCCAACCATCCACGGCCGTTGGTCACCAGGACCGCGACCCCCTCTCGTTCACGGCGAACCCGAACCAAATGCCGGGATTCTTCGGGTTTCAGCTCAAAGCTTCCGGCTTGGGGCAAGTCCGGGTCCAGGTACAATTCGGTATTCATGGCAGTTTAACCTGTGGCAAATTACAGCGAATCCAGTCTAGACGTGAATCCACATCCAGGATGGGCGGTGGAATCCATTGAACCGCTTCGCAACGCCTGAACCAGGTCCATTGACGGCGAGCATAATTGCGGGTATGCTGCCGAATCAGATCAAGGCAGGTCCCCCTCGATACCTCGCCTTGCCAATAGGCCGGCCATTCGGCGTACCCCGGACTTTTGAGTGCTTTGTGATCGGCGTAGGGGTAGAGGGCCTGGGCCTCGGATTCAAGGCCGGCCCCGTCCATGGTTTCGACGCGTTGATTGATTAGATCGTAGAGTCGTGCACGGTCGGGTTGAAGTCCGATCCAACGGCAATCAAAGTCCCGCTGCTTGACCGAACGGGTCCATAGATCGGTGACCGGACGGCCCTCCGTGTCCATAATTTCCAAAGCCCGTATCAGGCGTTGGTGGTTCTGCATATCGGCGCGGGCCGCATAGGCAGGGTCCCTTTGGCGGACCGCCGTTTGGAGAGCGGCCAAACCCTCCTGTTCCCACAAGGTTTGCCAATGCCTGCGTCGATCGGGTTGCTCTTGGCCCAGGGCATCAAAGCCTTCGACCAAGGCTCGTATAAAAAGGCCAGCACCTCCACAAACGACCACGGTGGAATGACGAGCCCACAAGGTCTGAAGCAGGGCCAGGGCTTCGCTCTCAAAGCTCCCGGCGCTCAGATGTTGAGAGACCGAACGATCCCCCACAAAAAAATGGGGAACACCCTCTTGTTCAGCAAGCGTAGGAGCCGCCGACCCCACGGGCATTTCACGGTAACATTGCCTTGAATCGGCCGATAGGACCGCGGTTTGAAATTGCTTAGCCAGTTGAACGGCCAGGGCCGTTTTGCCGGAGGCGGTCGGACCAACCACCAGCAAAAGCCGGGGTCGAGGTCTTGGGTTCTCAGTAATCGTCGTCGTCATAACCCCCGGAACGACGACCGCTGTCCCGTTCGTAATCATCGCCCTCCTCTTCATCGTAATCCTCCTCTTCGTCCCCGTTCTCTTTGTCTTGATCGCCGTCCTCGCTGAGATCTTCGTCCAAGACAAAACCAGCCGGTATTTCATCCGCCGTAGTTCCCAAATCCAAGCTGGAGGACTTGCGGGAATGCCCCATGGTTTCGATCTGCTCAAAAAGTTGGTCTTCCTGCAAATCATCGGATTCTGGTTCGCTTTCTTCAACGGCCAAGGGCAGGGAGGCTGCAGGGGCGGAGGGTATGCTAAGGCTCGGTTCGGACTTGGTCGCCTGACTTTGGCGGGGGTTGTATTGTTTGGGCGGATCGCCCTCGGCCCGGACCACCCTTGGAAGGACAACGTCCCCTTTAGGTAGACCCTGGATGGCGATTAATTCCGCCAAAAAAGCCCAAGAATCTTCTTCGGACCGGTACACATAAATAAAGCGTTGGTGGGGGTCGTCGATGAATTGACTTATTTTGGTTGCAATCATCGGAGCAGCGTTGCCAATCAAGGAATAGGGGATATCCTTGAAGGCGATTTCATCCTCCATATGCCACAGATCATCGCTGTAAAAGAAGGATGCTGAATGTTTGAGGTCAAACGAAAAAGCCTTGAGAATGGCAAAATGAAAATCCTCAAAACTCTGACTGGCTTTGATTTCGATTTCCCGGAAGAGGTCTTCGTAATCTTCGATGATGACCTTGAAACGGTATACGGACATGGGGGCTGGGGGAGTGTTTTTGGAGGCTGCTAATTTGCGCAAGGATTGGCATTCAATCAAGACCCTGTTCGGTAGAAATTACAGAGGGTCTGGGCCGTGGTTGAAGGCCGATTTCCTGCCCGATTCGGAGCATTAAATCATAGGCTTGTTCCTGGTTGTTTTCGATTTCCCCGTCCAAGATGGCCTGGCGGATTCGATTTTTGATCACACCGACCTGCCGACCCGGTTCCAATCCAAAGCATGCCATAATCTCGGCGCCGCCCAACGGAGGTTGCCAAAGGCGCATGCGGTCCGCCTCGGATACGGCTTTGAGCCGCTGGTCCAGGTCCTCAAAATTGCGGAGGTAGCGTTGAACCTTGGCTTCGTTTTTGGAGGTGATATCGGCCCGGCACAATTCCATCAAATCATCGATGTCCTCGCCCACCTCAAAAAGCAAACGCCGCATGGCCGAATCGCTGACTTTGTTTTTGGTCAAGGCAATAGGCCGGAGGTGCAGGCGGACCAGGTTCTGGACCTTTTGCATGGTGTGATCCAGGGGTAATTTGAAATGCCGAAAAATGCGGGGAACCATGCGGGCTCCCAATTCTTCGTGTCCATGAAAGGTCCAACCGTGCACGGGGTCGAATTTTTGGGTTGGGGGTTTGGCAATATCGTGTAGCAAAGCCGCCCATCGCAGCCACAGGTCCTCGGATCGTAACACCAGATTTTCGACCACCTGGAGGGTATGGTAAAAATTGTCTTTGTGCCCTTGACCGTTAATCACCTTGACCCCCTGCATGCGAGTAAGTTCCGGAAAAATGAGGGCCAGAATCCCGGTATCAAAAAGCAGCCCCAAGCCTTTGGACGGCCGCTGACTGAGCAGGATTTTGTTGAACTCATCGGTAATCCGCTCCATGGAGACAATGCGAATACGCTCCGCTTCGCGGCCCATGGCTTGAAGGGTTTCGGGGTCCAGGTCAAATCCCAATTGAGCCGCAAAGCGGGCCGCCCGTAGCATGCGCAGCGGGTCGTCCGAAAAAGTGAGCGTCGGTTCCAAGGGGGTGACCAATCGTCGGGCCTCCAAATCGCGGATGCCGTTGTAGTTGTCAATCCAGCGCCCGTATTGGGGGTACAATTCAAAAGCCAAGGCATTGATGCTAAAATCACGTCGGGCCAAATCATCCTCCAGCGTCCCCGTGCTTACCACAGGTTTGCGGCTATCGCGGTCGTAGGATTCTTTGCGGGCCCCCACCACTTCAAACTGAAGGCCGCTGTGATGAACCATGGCCGTTCCAAAATTTTTGAAAGCGTGCACCTTGGGCCGACCGGGTAGGTTGGCAGCCCAGGCCTCTGCAAAATCAGGGCCAGAACCCAAGACCAGCAGGTCAATGTCCTTGACCGGACGATGCAAAAGGGCGTCTCGTAACACACCGCCAACCAGATAGCACGGGGTTTGGGTTTGCTCCGCCGTTTCGATGGCAATGTCCAAGGCCTCAAGGCCAAGAATTTCTTCGATTCCTACCAAACGCACGGTGCTGATTTCTGGGGGGCTGATTTCTGGGAGAAGGGTGTCAAGGCCTGGGGAGCAATCCTCAAAGTTAAGGTTTGATTTGATAGATACCCGATACATTGGTGACTTGGGGTCGGGTCTTGGGGTTCAGAAAAGCCGGGGTGAGGCGGGTGACCCGATGGGTCGGAATTTCTCGGAGGGCCTGGACGTTGAAGCCCCGTTTTTGGAGCGTGCGGATGCAAGAACGCCCGCTGTAAACAAGGTAGGTTTGACCGACTTGGAGGGAGTCCGGGTTCAAAGTTGGCACGATTCGACGGGTGTAAAAATGCAAGGCGTGAACGGATTCATCGTCGCAATCCCAGCGCCACAAAACCGGGGCAAGGCCCTTTTGGCTGGCCCAGCGTCCCAACTGCGAGGAGCCTTGGTAAGTCATCAAAACCGGCCAAGCCAACCCGTGGAGGAGAATCAACAAGAGCAGCATGCCCCCGCCTGCCCAGCCCAGGGTCGCCTTGCCAAAGAGACCGGGAAGTTTGGAGCGCAGGAGCCAGGCAAGCAGGCCCAGAACCAGAACCAACAGGATCGCCGATGGAAAGGTGCCCATGGCAAAATCGGATAGAAGGAGACCGCCCCCCAAAAGCAAGGCCGTTGTTCCGATGAGAGGCCGCGACCAGGCCGTGCTACGGTCTTCGTCCAACCACCACCGCGCCAAGAGGAGGCTTTGAAAAGGCCACAAAATGTAAACATAATGCGGTAGCTGAAATCGGCTGAGGCTGAGGCCCAAGGCCAAAAGCGCCCAGGCGGTCAGGGCCTGGCGCACGGTTTCGTTGTTCCGATTTCGGTATCGCAAGGCATGCCAGATGGCCGCGGGTAACATCAACGACCAGGGGGCGTAGGACCAAAGCAGATTGTGAAAAACAAAGGTGGGATCCGCACGATGGGCCCAGGGATTTTCCCCGCTGATCCGTCCAAAGTTCTGGGTCCACAAATAGTAACGAACCCCTTTGTGCCAGCCCCATTGCTCCCAAAGAGCTCCTAGCCAAGGCAGCAGGAGGAGAATCATCCAAAGAAGGCCCCACCAAAAAGCAGGCCTTCGTAGGAGGTTGTAGCGTCCGCTCCACAACGCATCCCCACCGTGCACGGCCACCAGGGCCATCAAGGCCAAGGGGCCTTTGGCGAGCATACCCAGCGCGGTGAACCCAAAGGCCGCCAGGGCATGCAAGGGCCGGTTGTTCTGCTTCCAGACCTGGGCCTGCCAACCGGCCAAGGTCACCAAGGCCACCAAAAGGGTGTCGGTGCGCACATCCTGCAGCATCAACCCGGTACCCAGGTTAACCCCGTAGAAGAGACGAGCCGGCCACAAGGCCAGGGGTCCCATCAAGGCCCCCGCCCACCGTCCAATGGCCCAGATACCCACCAACCCCATCAGCACCGAAAAAAGCTTGGCTCCAACAGCCGTTGAACCCAACAAGCGGGTTCCCCAGGCGGCACCCCAAAAAACCAAGGGAGGTTTGTCGGGGTAGCCCTTGGATTGGTACAGCGCACCGTGCTCCTGCAGGGCCATCCAAGGCGAACCCATGTTCATCTCCTGCCCCATGGACGCGTATTGGGCCGCGTCAACTTCCATGAGATCCACCCGCAGGCCTGCCACGACAGCCACCGCCGCCAAGCCAGCCAGGAGCCACCCGCCCAAGGCCCAGGGTCTTTGGTTTAGCGATCCCAAAGGTTGTATTTCAAAATACAATAGATGGCCCTGAAACCGTCCTTCCAATTGATTTTCTTGCCCTCATCGTAGGTGCGGCCGTAATACGAAATGCCGACCTCGTAGAGTCGTATGCCCGGGACCCTGGACAATCGGGCGGTGATTTCGGGTTCAAAACCAAAGCGGTTTTCTTTCAAGGTCAAACCCTGAGCGATGGGGGTTCGGATCATTTTGTAACAAGTCTCCATATCCGTCAAGTTGAGGTTGGTTAGACTGTTGCTCAAAAACGTGAGAAATTTGTTTCCAATCGTATGCCAAAAAAAGAGGATCCGGTGGGGATTGCCTCCCATAAAGCGCGATCCGTAGACAGCATCGGCCCTCCCGTTTTGGAGCGGGGCCAGCAGCAAGGCAAATTCCTTGGGATCGTATTCGAGGTCCGCATCCTGGACCACAACGTACGAGAGGGAAGCCATGGCCAAGCCGGTTCGCAGGGCATGACCCTTGCCTTGGTTGCGGTCCAAATGCCGTATCCTGAGGGGGCGCTGGGGGTGCTGGGCCCGGTATTCGTCCAAGAGGGCCCCGGTCTTGTCGCTTGAGCAGTCATTAACTACAATCACCTCTTTGGTCAGATTATCAGGTAGTTCTGTTTCAAACAAAAGATCCAAAATTCGAACAATGGTCTTCTCTTCGTTGTAGGCGGGCACCAAAATGCTCAGGCCGGTTGGATGGGTGGGTTCGGGGGTCAAGGGTTTCTTTTGACCGCAAATCAAAGCAAGAATACCGGGACCGCTGCACTTAGCCTTTACTTTGCGTCCCTAAACCCCCCTCATGGCCAAGAACCTATTGATTGTGGAATCTCCCGCCAAGGCCAAAACCATCGGTGGTTATTTGGGCGATGATTTTGTCGTGAAATCATCCTATGGGCATATCCGGGATCTAGCCAAAGGCAACCATGCGGTCAAGGTCGATCAGGGCTATGCCCCGGAATACCTGGTCCCGGATGACAAAAAAGCCATCGTCAGCGAGCTCAAAAAGTTGGCCAAAAGTTCAGACCTCGTTTGGCTGGCATCGGACGAAGACCGGGAGGGGGAGGCCATTGCCTGGCATTTGCAGGAGGTCTTGGCCCTGCCCGATTCCAAGGTGCGACGTATTGTTTTCCACGAAATCACCAAACCGGCCATTACCAAAGCGGTGGCCAACCCCCGACGAATTGACGTGGATCTGGTGATGGCCCAGCAGGCCCGCCGCATCCTGGATCGCCTGGTTGGATTTGAATTGTCTCCCCTTCTTTGGCGCAAAGTCAAGCCGGGATTATCGGCCGGTCGGGTCCAATCGGTCGCCGTTCGTTTGTTGGTTGAGAGGGAACGCGAAATCCACGCCTTTGTTCCCCATGCGGCATTCCGCGTGAACGGTTGGTTTAGGTCCGAGGCCAGCACCTTCAAAACCGAATTGAACAAGCGATTCGAAAAAGAAGAGGAAGTCGCTCTTTGGCTGAACAAGGCCATGCCCCTCGCTTGGTCGGTCAACGCCATCGAAAAGAAACCCCTGTCCAAAAGCCCCGCAGCACCTTTCACCACTTCGACCTTGCAGCAGGAAGCCTCGCGCAAGCTTCGCTTTGGGGTCAAGAAAACAATGCGCGTTGCGCAGACCCTCTACGAAGCAGGTTACATCTCCTACATGCGTACGGACAGTGTGAACCTCTCGGAAACCGCCTTGCAGGAGGCTCGTGAATCGATTTTGGAAGCCTACGGTCCGGAATACCATCAGCAAAGGCAATTCAAAACCAAATCAGCCAGCGCACAGGAGGCCCACGAAGCGATTCGCCCCACCGATTTCAAGCGGCCGCATCTTGCGGACCTCGAGAAAGACCAACAGTCGCTTTACGAGTTGATTTGGAAGCGCGCGGTGGCCAGTCAAATGGCCGAGGCCAAAATCGAAAAAACCAAAATCACGTTGGCAACCCCCGATTTGGCCGAGCAATTTGCCACCGAAGGCGAGGTGGTCCTTTTTGACGGTTTTCTCAAACTTTACATCGAAGGCAACGACGAAGAGGACACGGATCGCAACGATGAAAACAGCGCCTCCTCGGGCCGCTTGCCTTTGTTACGACAGGGGGAATGGACCCCTTCGGAGCGCATGGTGGCGACCCAACGATACAGCAGGCCTCCATCTCGTTTCACCGAAGCAAGTTTGGTCAAAAAATTAGAAGAACTGGGCATTGGCCGACCCTCCACCTACGCTCCGACCATCTCCACCGTTCAGGATCGGGGTTATGTCGAAAGCACGCTGTTGGAAGGTACCGTACGGGATTACACGGTGCTGGAGATGGAACCGGGCCAAAGCCTGAACCGTCAGGTGATGCAGGAAACAACGGGAGCGGACAAAGGCAAACTCCGACCGACCGATATCGGGATGATTGTGACTGATTTTTTGCTCTCCAAATTCCCCGTTGTTATGGATTATGGTTTTACCGCCGGGGTCGAAGGCAACTTTGACCAAATCGCCGGCGGCCATCTGGTTTGGACCCGGATGTTGGATGAATTTTACGAACCCTTTCACCAGGCCGTTCTTGACGGGACCGAGGGGGAAAGGGTCAACGGTTCTCGGATATTGGGGCAGTTGGGGGATTTGGAATATTCGGTCCGCATGGCCCGTTACGGTGTGGTCGCTTGCAGGGTCTCGCTTTCCGACCCCGAAGCCAAACCCCAGTATGCCAAGCTCAAACCGGGGATGAGCATGGAGCAACTGGACCTGGAACAGGCCCTGGAGCTTTTCAAATTACCGCGTCCGTTGGCGTCCTATTTGGACAAACCGGTGAAGGTGGCCTCCGGTCGTTTTGGACCCTATGTGCAATGGGGGGATCTCTTCGTTTCGATCTCCAAGGAATACGATCCGCTCACGTTGACCGACGATGAAGCAGTGGCCTTGATTCAAGCCAAGGAAGCAGCACTGGCCGCTCGGTTGATCAAGGATTTTCCGGACAGCGGCATCCAAGTGCTGAACGGTCGCTATGGTCCCTACATCACACGCAATGGCGAGAATTACCGCATCCCCAAGGGCGCGGATGCTCATTCGGCGGACGAGGCCCAATGTGTCCAATGGATTGAACAATCCCCTCCTCCCAAACCCCGTCGAGGGGCCGGGGGTCGGAGCAGTGCCCGGACGACTACAGCCTCCAAATCCACGGCCAAACGAAGCTCAGCAGCCAAAAGTCCGGCGAAACCCCGCAAACCCAAGGCGTAGAACAGGCCGCCAATCCACGGCCCCAGGGTCTTGGTAAAAATTGGGGAAAACTCTCTAGTCGGGGGGAGGGGGAACCATCGCGGATTTCCCGAAATTCGTTGTTGAAAATGGTACCTTCCGCTTTACCCAAAGATCCCGAATTGCAGGCGATGATCGACCTTTTGGATGATACCGATCCGGAGGTCATTGCCGAGATAACACAGGCGCTCATCAGGCGGGGGCCGGCTGTGATTCCGGTCTTGGAATCGGCTTGGGTCGGGCAATTGCCTCTCGTGGCGCGGGAGCGTATCGAGGATTTAATCCACCGAATTCAATGGTCCCAATGCCGTACGGCCTTGGTGGATTGGAACCAGAGCGACCAAAAAGATTTGTTATCGGCCTTGATTTGGATTTCCAGAATTCGTTACCCGGATCTGGATGAAGGGGAATTGCGCAACCGTCTCGAGGCCCTTCGCATCGAGATTTGGATGGAAGTCAACGATCGGATGACCGCCCTCGAAAAGGTGCGGGTCATCAACCATGTATTGTTTCGTTTGCACGGTTTTCGGGGCAATACGGCAAATTACAACGACCCCCAAAATTCCTGTATCAACAAGGTCCTCGAGAGCCGCAAAGGCAACCCCATCGTCTTGTGTTGCATCTACCTGTGGTTAGCGACCCGACTGGACATCCCGGTGGTGGGCGTTAACCTTCCGCAGCATTTCATCCTGGCCTATTTGGACGAAGAAGCCGAGGCCATAGGGCAGTACAAGGCGCTGTTTTACATCAATGCTTTTAACAAAGGCATGGTTTTTGGGGACAAAGAAATCGAGCGTTTTCTGGAACTGATTCACTTGCCGGCCGATCCGCGCTACTTTCGACCCTGCACCCATCACGACATCGTGGTTCGGGTTCTCAACAACCTGATCCACGGGTATTCCGAAGCCGGCAAACAAGACGCGGTCACCGAATTGGTGGAATTGCGAGATCACTTGATCGAATTCAACCCTTGGGCCCCCGATGTGAACGAAGGGGAGGGCGACGAAGATCCGTTCTAAAGACAAAAAACCGATCTAAACCAAACGGGTGCCGCGATGCTTATCGCATCAGGCGCAGAAACCAACGGGCCATTTTGGTTTTGAGGGGGGTGTAGGGGGGGTAAAAGAGCGACGCAATGTTCGGGCGGTGGGGGTTGATCATCACCGGTTTGGCATGCGAAAAGGTTTGGAAACCGTATGGACCGTGGTAAGAACCCCAACCGGATGCACCCACACCCCCAAAGGGAAGATGCGGGTGTGAAACTTGAACAATCACATCGTTGAAGGTCAAACTCCCCGAGCAGGTTTCTTTGGTCCAGCGGCGTTGCACCTCCGGGTTGTTCGCAAAAACATAGAGACTCAAGGGTCTGGGCCGGCTATTCACAAAAGCCAAGGCCTCTTCCAAATGATTCACCCCAATCAGCGGTAGAATGGGGCCAAAAATCTCTTCTTGCATGAGTCGCATCCCCGGTTGAACCCCCGATAGGATGGTGGGTTCTAATTGCAAACTCTTTTCGTCCCAGTTCCCGCCGCATTCAATTCGGGCCCCTTGCTCAACGGCCTCGTGGACCAGGAGGCGCATGCGGTTCGCATGTTCGGGATGGATTTGGCAACAGAGCGAGGAAGGGATGGAGTCGTCGCTGCGTTTGGCCTTGGTCGCGGCCGCTTGGAGGGCTTCGACCAAGGGTGGAATCATGCTTCGGTTGACCAAGACATAATCAGGGGCAATGCAGGTCTGCCCGCCGTTGAGCCATTTGCCCCAATAGATTTTGGCGGCGGCCGATGCCAAGGGAGCGGATTCGTCCACATAGACCGGGGACTTGCCTCCCAATTCGAGGGTGCAGGGGATGAGTTGGTCGGCGGCCGCCAGCGCAACCTTTCGTCCAACCCGGTCGCTGCCGGTGAAGAGCATATGATCAAAGGGCAGGCCGCAAAGCCATGCGCCTACCGTGGCATCCCCCGTCACGACCCTCACTACCTCAGAGCCCATGGCTTGATCCAACAATCGAGTGAGGAGTTCCGCCGTGGCTGTCGCAAATTCGGAGGGCTTGATCACCACCGAATTCCCAGCGGCCAGGGCGGCAATCAAAGGCATCAGGGCCAGGTTCAAGGGATAATTCCAAGGGGCGATGATCAAAACACAGCCCTTGGGTTGCCAGGCCAGTCGCGCTTTGGACAAAAGGTAGGGGAAGTGGGGTTGAACAGCGCGATCCTTCATCCACTTGCGCAGGTTCTTTTTGAAATGCCGAATTTCCAGGTACACCGGTAACAATTCGGTGAGGGTGGTTTCTACGGTAGGTTTGCCAAGATCCTTTTGGAGGGCTTCGCAGATGGCTTCTTCGTGATCCCTTAGGACTTGGCCCAAACGGGCAAGGCGGTTCCATCGTTCACGGTAGGATTCCAGGGCCATGCGTTGACCTGCTGTCTGCAGGGTCTCCCACCATTCGGGCAAAACAAGTTGGGGTGGATCAACAGCGTGGGAAAGGCGGGTGGACATGGGACTTAGGGATTTTTGGCACTTTGTTCGCTCATCAAATAGGCTTTGATAAAGGGATCCAAATCACCGTCCAGGACGCCCTGGGCGTTGGAGGTTTCGTGCTCGCTCCGCACGTCCTTGACCAATTTGTAGGGATGCAAAACATAGGAGCGTATCTGAGAGCCCCATTCAATTTTCTTTTTATTGCTTTCGATGGCCTGTCGGGCTTCGTTGCGTTTTCGAATCTCCAATTCGTAAAGTTGGGAACGCAGCATCTGCATGGCTCTTTCACGGTTGGCGGATTGACTCCGTTCCACTTGGCAAGTGATCACGATTCCGGTCGGCTTGTGGGTCAGCATGACTTTGGTTTCGACCTTGTTGACGTTTTGGCCCCCGGCCCCTCCGGAGCGCGCTGTTTGCAATTCAATTTCCGAAGGGTGGATGTCAATTTGGATGCTATCGTCAATGACCGGGTAGGCATAAACCGAAGCGAAGGAAGTGTGTCGACGCGCGTTGGAATCGTAGGGCGAAATGCGCACCAAACGATGCACGCCGTTCTCGCCCTTGAGGTAACCGTAGGCAAAGTCACCCGTAATTTCGAGGGTCACGGATTTGATACCGGCCTCTTCGCCATCCTGCCGGTCCAATTCCTGAATGCGGTATCCATGGCCTTCGGCCCACATCCGGTACATACGTTCCAACATCGAAGCCCAATCCTGGCTTTCGGTTCCACCGGCTCCTGAATTGATTTCAATGATGGAGCTCAGCGGGTCCTCCTCGCTTTGTAACATATTTTTGAATTCCAGCGCTTCGACGGCTGTCAAGGCCTGATCATGGGCCTGGTCCAGGTCGTCCATGCTCAATTCGCCGGCCTGCTGAAATTCGTAATAAATACCGAGTTCTTCGATTTGTTCGGCCAATTGCTCGTAGGCCTCCACCCATTGTTTGGGTATTTTGATGGACTTGAGCCATTGCTCCGCCCGGTCGGCCTGATCCCAGAAACCGGGAGCCGTCGAGCGGGTTTCTACATCCTTGATTTTGGCAATCTTGGCTTCGACGTCAAAGAAACCTCCTCAACGCCTGTAGGCGTTCCCGAAGGTCTGTTAGGTGTTCGTATCGCATGTCCCAAAAGTAAGGCAGGCCGGAAGGTCCTCAGCCCTGCCCGTATCCAAGATTAAAAATCGAGCAGGGTCCCCTGCACCAAGCCCCCGTTGCTGAAGGTCCAAAAGTCCTCCCAAACCGTGCAGGTGGACTGGATGCCGGGTTCCACGACACATTCCACGAGGTCAAAGCGGATTTCGCCCCGGAAAGGATGATCTCTTAGGTAGCGATAGGCGGCCATGCGAAGGGCATGGGCCTTGCGGGGGCGGATCTGCCGGCAAGGTGTCCAGGGCCGGGGGCCGGCCATGCTTTTGACTTCTACAAATACCAGGACTTTTTCCTTCTGGATGACCAAATCGATTTCGTAGGGATGGGATCTCCAGTTTCGGGCCCGAATTTGCCAGCCCAAACGCTGGAGATGCTCGGCCGCCAGGGTTTCCCCTTGGGCTCCCAAAGCCTTATTTTTGTTGTATAAATTGGTCTTTGCCATAGCCCCCCCAAGATGAATCTTCGCCTTCCCCGAATCAACCCCACCGAAACATCCGCGTGGAAACAACTAACGCACAGCGCCCAGGCCCTCGATGGTCGGTGTATCCAGGATTTGTTTGGGGCCGATCCCGACAGGGCCGAGCGGATGAGTGCCGAAGGGGCGGGCTGGTTCTTGGATTACTCCAAGAATCTGCTGGACGATCATACCCTCCATCACTTGTTGAAGCTCTTGGAGGAATGTGGTTGGGAACAAGCCCTGAACGCCACTCGCAACGGAGGCGCTATTAACGAAACCGAAAACAGGGCGGTGCTGCACACCGTTCTTCGGGATCCGGGCCATCCCCTGCGATTAAGCGATGGTAGTGAGCCCGGTGTTTTGGTGGAAGAAGTCCTGAACCGCATGGAAAAGTTTGTGGAATCGGTCCGCGCGGGTCAACTGCGGGGATGCACCGGTCGGGCCTTCACGGATGTGGTGAATATGGGCATTGGCGGCTCCGATCTGGGACCCTTGATGGCCTGCGAAGCCTTGGCACCCTACGCGGGGCCTTTGCGGGTTCACTTTGTATCCAATGTTGACGGGGCCCATTGGCAGCGAACCCTGCTGGGGTTGAATCCAGAAACTACGCTTTTTTTGGTGGCTTCCAAAACCTTTACCACCCAAGAGACCATGGCCAACGCCCAAAGCGCCCGCAACTGGTTTACCCAGGCCTTGGGGGAACGAGCCAAGGTCAAGGATCATTTTGTGGCCTTGTCCACCAACCGGGAGAAGGTGGTTGAATTTGGAATTGACAGCGAACGCATGTTTCCATTTTGGGACTGGGTTGGAGGACGCTATTCGGTATGGTCGGCGATTGGAATGTCCTTGGCGTTGTCCATTGGCTTTGAGCGTTTTCGGGAATTTTTGGAAGGTGCTCGTCAAATGGATCTGCATTTTTGGGAAACCCCCCCGGCTCGTAACCTCCCGGTCCTCTTGGCATTGGTGGGGGTGTGGAACCGGAATTTTTTGAAGATGGAGACCCTGGCGGTGCTACCCTACGATCAATGCCTTTCTCGTTTCCCGGCCTACCTGCAACAAGCCGATATGGAGAGCAACGGAAAATCGGTGGACCGCCTTGGAAATCCGTTGACCTACCCCAGCGGGCCGGTGCTATGGGGCGAGCCCGGGACCAACGGTCAGCATGCCTTTTATCAGCTCATCCACCAGGGTACGGTTCGGGTCCCTTGCGATTTTATTTTGGCGGCCAATACCCATTACCCCGGAGGCCCCCACCATCGCTACCTCAGCGCCAACGCCTTTGCCCAGGCCCAGGCCCTGATGCAGGGTCGTAGCCTCGACGAAGTGCGGGCTGTTTCAGCAGGTCCATCCAACCCTGCCGAAGCCTACCAGGTCTTTGAGGGGAACCGTCCCAGCAATTTTCTGCTGTGCCAACGCCTGAACCCGGCCGCCTTGGGGGCTTTGGTGGCGATGTATGAGCACAAAATTTGGGTTCAAGGCGTGGTGTGGAATGTGTTTAGTTACGACCAATGGGGGGTGGAACTGGGCAAAATCCTGGCGGGGAGGGTCCTGCCCCTCCTGGAGGAGGATCAGCAAGGGGAGGTATCGGGCGTTGATTCGTCCACCAAGGCCTTGGTGGAACGGTGGCGACGTTGGCAGGATGGCCGTGAAAAGCCCAAGGGGTCCTAGCGCTCAAACAACAGGCTGCCGATGCGTAGCATGGTACTGCCCTCCTGCAGAGCGATGGAATAGTCCCCGGACATCCCCATGGATAGCACCCCAAACGCTGAATCGTTGGCGTAGAATCGCTGCCTGACGCGCTCCGAAAAATTCTTGAGGAAGGCAAACTCGGGTCGGGCATCTTCGCTTTGTTCGCTGAGGGTGGCCATGCCCATCAAGCCGCAAGGGCGAAGGTTGGGGTAGCTGGAAGGGGGGCGTTCCTCCAGGAATAGGAGAAGGGATTCGGGTTCAAAGCCGTGTTTGCTTTCTTCTTTGGCGATGTGCACTTGCCATAGGATGCCGACTTGGCGGTTGGCAGCAGCGGCTCTTTTTTGGATTTCATCCACCAGCCGTGGGCTGTCTACGGAATGGATCAAATGGACGTAGGGGAGGATGGTTTTGACTTTGTTGGTCTGAAGGTGACCGATAAAATGCCATCGGATATCTGCGGGGAGCTCGCGGGCTTTGCTTTGGAGTTCCAGCGCATGGTTTTCTCCAAAATCCCGCTGTCCACGGTCGTAAAGTTGCCGAATTTCATCCACCGACCTGGTTTTGGACACGGCGACGAGGGTGCAACCGGGGTGATTGCGCAATTCGTTTTGAAGCCGGTCCCAAGGGGTGGAATCCGATGGAGGTTCTTGGGATGGTGGCATGGTTTGCATGGGGACAAAATAAAACATCCGTACCTTCGCAGGGATGTTCTGGCTTGAATTTATGGGGGGTGGCGTGGGCCCTGTTTCGCTGCTTAGGGTCGGAATCCTGGGTATGTTGCTTTTGGTCGCCTGCCAAGGCCCCTCCGAAGCACCCTCCCCCCATGACCTACCGGGACAGGGGCCTGAGAAGGACAGCCTGCCCATCCCCGCGGATGATCGCCCGCTTTTGCCTCCCGATTCCATGGCCCTGGCCCTGGTCCGTATCCAATTGGCCGAGGCTTACCGGGCTCGCTATTATATCACCAGGACCGGCGACAGTCGCTCAAACCTGGGCATGGAGCCCTTGTACAACGCGGCCCTGCAACCATTGGGCCTGACCATGCCTCGCTTCGAAGCCAGTTTCCGGTATTACTTGACAAACGAACCTCAGACCTTGCAGGCCTTGATGGATCGTTGCGATCTAATGTTGCAACAACAGGAATGGAAGAATCCTTGAGGCGTTTGTATCCGGAGAGCGCATGGTCAACCCTTGAATTAGACCGCATACGAGAGGCGGTCGCCGAGCGATGCCAAACCCTTGCGGGACCCTCGGTTCTGGATGATTGGATGGTGCCTTTGCAGGAGCCAGATTTGTGGAAAGGTCGACAGGCTTTGTACCGCGAATGTTTGGTGGCGGCTCAACACGGTCGTTCGTGGCCGGCCTTGCGATGGGAAGCCACCATGAACCAAGCAACCCTTTGGTCCAAAGATGGTTATGTCCTAACCGAGGAGGATTTATGCGCCATGGGCGAAGGGGTTCAATCGGCGGTGGCCTGGGAAAAGGCAGTTTTTGGGACCGGCGATGGGTTTTCGTCTGCTTGGGCCGACGAACGAGGGGCCTTGGCATCCTTGGAGTCGGTGCTCCGCGCTTTGAGTGGCTTGGTTGGGCGAGACGGTCAATTGTTGGCCCAGGCCAGCCCGGTTTTGGCCCGGCTCATGGTTCAACAACAACGCAAAACCCAGGAACTGCGCGATACCATGGAGCAGCTGTGGAAGCGTTACCGCGAAGCCGGATGGGCCACCGATTCTGGAGTGACCGTGCGGGATGATCGCTACGTTCTGGTCTTGAACAGCGAGGGCCGCAAAAACGTTTCCGGCCTGGTTCACGATGTATCCGCAACGGGGCAGCATTTCTACACCGAACCCGCCGAAGTCTGGACTCTTAACAACGGATTGAGGGAGCAGGAATGGGAAATACGAGCCGAAAAGTACCGGATTCTTCAAAAGTTAAGCCGGGACATTCGCTTGCTTGAACCGGATTGGCGGGGATGGTCCGGGCTGATGGCCCGTGCCGATGCCGTCCAAGCGGTCTGCTCCTGGTCCTTGGGCCTGGGCCCGGTTCGATTTCCCGATTGGATGCCCGTCGGTCGTCGTTGGGTTGATGTTCGGCACCCCCTCTTGGTTTTGGAGTGCAAAAGTCGGGGGACCCAGGTGGTCCCCTTTAGCTGGAGCCTGGACCAAGAACAGCGCATCCTGGTGGTTTCCGGCCCCAATGCCGGAGGCAAATCCGTTTTCCTCAAAACCGCGGCTTTGTCCCAACTTTTGTTTCAATTCGGCTGGCCCCTGTTATGTGGGGAGGGCAGTGCCTGTTCGCTGGTTCGTACGGTGATTTTGGGGATGGGGGATCGTCAGGATTTGCACCAAGATTTGTCAACCTATGCGGCTCATCTCCAATTGATGGCCTACGCGCTGCGGCAGGCAGGACCCGAGGATATGGTCTTGCTGGACGAATTTGGTTCCGGGACCGACCCGGCCCTGGGTGGAGCCTTGGCGGAAGCCATGCTCGAAACCTGGTTTGAGTCAGGCCCCACGGTTTTGTTAAACACCCATTACGGAAACCTCAAACGATTGTCGTCCCGCTGTTCGGCGGTGTTGGATGCCCGTATGGGCTTTGATTTGACCACGTTGCGTCCCACGTACCGTCTCTTGGTCGGTGCTCCGGGTTCGTCGTATGCCAACGAATTGGCGGTCCGCGCCGGTTTGCCATCGGAGGTGATGGAGAGGGCCGGACAATTGGCCGATTCGACGGACCTACGTTCTGAGAAGCTGTTGGTGGAATGGATGGACCAAAAACAAAAAGCCGAAGAGTTGGTGGCCTTGAATCTCCAAAAGGAGGACATCCTGGATCGATTGATTTCCAAACAAAAAGAATCCAACGATACCGCGCAACAACAATTAACCGAGGCCTACCGGGATTACCGTAACAAATTACGCCGTCAATTGGAGGAACGCCGACGCGAAGCCGGTTGGCAGCTTCAGGCTTTTGTAGAAGAGTTGGATCAATTGCGTAGCAAAGCCCTGCCCCGATCCGGGGAAGCCTCCCCGCGTACCTCGGCGCTTCAGGCCTTGGATGTTTTGGGCCAAGGCTTGGACGCTTTGAATCAACCCGATGCCTCCACCGAAAATCCTGAAGAAGTCCCCGCGGACAACGGTTCCATTCCCTTTGTTACGGGGCAGCGGGTGGTGCTGAAGGAAGGGGGGCCGGTGGGGGTGGTTCTGCGTAGCGATGCCGAGTCGGTTGAATGGACCGTGGATACGGTGCGGATGCGGACCCCGCTTCACAAACTTCGCTTGGCCGATCGCCAGGCTGTTGCGCCGCCATCCTATCCTGCGCGGCCTCGGTTCACGTCCACTTCAACCCCAGCCGCCATTCCGAGAGAAAGAGAAGGGACCGAAGGCAAGACCCTGCTTCCGTCGGATCTGGTTCTTGATTTGAGGGGTCTGCGCATCCACGAATGGGAGCGGCCTTTGCAGCAACGCTTGGACCGGGCCTTGGTTTCTGGCGAGGACCGCCTCTTTATTCTCCACGGCAAAGGCAGCGGGGTTCTCCGGCAAGCCATCCGGGTCTACCTGGGCCGTCAGCGCCATGTGAAGGCGCTCAGGGATGCCCCCGATGAACAAGGGGGGTCGGGCTGGACCTGGGTGGACCTCGGGTCTTGAAGACGATGTATTTTTACGGGTATTCAAACCCATGAACAAGGTATTTACGGACGCTCTATCAGCCCTCCATGATTTGCAGGACGGGACCACCCTCATGCTGGGGGGCTTTGGCCTTTGCGGTATCCCCGAGCATTGCATCAGCGCCTTGGTCCAAAAAGGAGTGCGCAACCTCACCTGCATTTCGAACAATGCCGGCGTGGACGATTTTGGTTTGGGTTTGCTCTTGCAAAACCATCAAATCCGCAAAATGATTGCCAGCTATGTGGGCGAGAATGCCGAATTCGAACGGCAATTGCTCTCCGGCGAATTGGAGGTGGAATTGATACCTCAAGGCACCCTGGCCACTCGATGCTTAGCCGCCGGTTACGGCATGCCGGCCATTTATACGCCGGCCGGTTACGGAACCGAAGTCGCCGAAGGCAAGGAAACCCGGGTCTTTGGGGACAAAACCTACCTCTTGGAAACCGCCTTTGAAGCCGATTATGCCTTGGTCAAGGCTTGGAAAGGGGATCGTTTGGGCAACCTGGTTTTTCGGGCCACCTCTCGCAACTTTAATCCCCTCATGGCGATGGCCGGCAAAACCACCGTCGCCGAAGTCGAAGAATTGGTCGAACCTGGCGCCTTGGATCCGGATCATATTCATGTCCCCGGAATTTATGTCCATCGAATCTTTGTTGGAACAAATTACGAAAAACGAATTGAACAGAGGACCGTCCGGTCCCGTTCCTGAGTTACCTGCTATGTTGGACAAAAACGGTATCGCCCGCACCATCGCCCGCGAATTGCGCGACGGCTACTATGTCAATCTGGGCATTGGCATTCCCACCTTGGTGGCCAATTTTATTCCGGAAGGGATGGATGTGCAGCTGCAATCCGAGAACGGATTGCTAGGCATGGGCCCCTTTCCCTGGGAGGGCGAAGAGGACCCGGATTTGATCAACGCGGGCAAGCAGACCATCACCACCTTGCCCGGTTCGGTGTTTTTTGATTCCGCCATGAGCTTTGGCATGATCAGGGCCGGCAAGGTAGACCTGACTGTTTTGGGGGCCATGGAGGTTTCCCAAAACGGCGATATTGCCAATTGGAAAATTCCCGGCAAAATGGTCAAAGGCATGGGCGGTGCCATGGATTTGGTGGCTTCGGCCCGTCATATTGTGGTGGCGATGCAGCATGTGAACAAAGCAGGGGAATCCAAACTATTGCCCGCATGCACCCTGCCGCTCACCGGATTGGCTTGTGTCCAAAAAGTGGTGACGGAATTGGGGGTCTTTGGATTTGATCAGCAAGGTTTTGTGCTCCTGGAGCGAGCACCCGGTGTGGGGGTTGAACACATCAAAACCCATACCCGTGGTACCTTGACGGCGCTAGGCTCCGAGCCTGAAATTACCTGGTCATGATCCACTGGAAGGTTCGTCCGGCCTGCGCCGAGGATGTTCCCACGATTCATGCCCTCATCGCTGAATTGGCTTTTTACGAAAAAGAACCCGAAGCCTTTGTGCTCCGTCAGGAGGATTTGTTAAAACACGGTTTTGGTCAGACGCCACCGATGTTTGAAGTCCTCGTGGCCGATGGGGGTGCGGAAGGTTTGTTGGGCATGGCCATGGTTTATACCAAGTATTCCAGTTGGCGTGGTCCTTGTTTGTTCTTGGAGGATTTGGTGGTGCGCGAACCTTACCGACGTTTGGGGGTGGGCAAAGCCTTGCTCACCGAAGTTTTGACCTTGGCGGCCAACCGGGGCATGGACCGCGTGGAATGGATGGTCTTGGATTGGAACGATCCCGCCCATGCCTTTTACCGGGCCATGGGGGCCGAACTCTTGCGCGAATGGTGGCCTTACCGGGTCAGTGGCTCCGCCCTTGCGTCCTACAGACGCAGCCTTCATGTTGGTTCTCAAACAGTATAAACCGTGCTGGTATTCAAATTTGGCGGGGCTTCGGTCCAAGACGCCGAGGGACTGCGACGCTTGTTGCGTTTGGTCCAAACCTACGGAGGTGATTCGTTGTGGATCGTTGTCTCTGCGATGGGGAAGACGACCAACCTTTTGGAAAACGTGGTCCAAGCCGTACGCGATGATCGTTGGCCCGAGGCCATGGAGTTTTGGGGACAAATTCGGGAAGCCCACCTCGAACGCATTCGGCCCCTACGCCTTGAACCCGGACCGATGTCTTCGTCCCCGGAATGTCCCGACCTGGAACATGTTCTGGATACTTGGATGAATCGATTGTTGGAGGAATTGCACGCTTTGCGGGGTTCTCGGCTCTCGTACAATTGTTTTTATGATCAAGTGGTGGGTTACGGTGAACTCCTTTCCACCGCTTTGGTATCGGCCTATTTTGAACAAAACAAGTGGGGACATCGCTGGGTAGACGCTCGGGATCTTTTGGTAACCGATGCCACCTGGCGGGATGCCCGGATTCAATGGGACGAAACGGTGCAACGCCTCCAAGAGGTGCAAGGCCAAAGTCTGCGCAATCAACAGGGTGTGCAATGTGTTTTGACCCAGGGATTCATAGGCAGGGATGGTGTTAGCGGACGCAGCACCACCCTGGGAAGAGAGGGTTCGGATTTTACGGCTTCGGTGGTTGCCCATGCGCTGCATGCCCGTGAATTATGGGTTTGGAAGGACGTGGACGGGGTCATGGACGCCGATCCCCGGCTCTTCCCGATGGCCCGGCTTTTGCCCACCCTTTCGTACCTCGAGGCCGTGGAAATGACGTATTACGGGGCGACCGTGATTCATCCCAAAACCATCCAACCGCTTCAGAACAAAGGCATTCCCTTGCGGGTTCGGTCTTTCCTACACCCGGAGGGCCCCGGGACCCTGGTCGGAGGAACGGGCAACGCCGACCAAAGGCATTCTTGTGTGATCGTCAAAAAAAACCAAGGACTGTTGGAACTGGTTTCCAAGGATTTCTCTTTTATTTCGGAGGAAGGTCTGTCCATGATTTACCGAGCCCTGTACGAGCAAGGCCTCAAGGCCAACCTTGCCCGGCATACCGCGGTGTCTTTTAGCCTGGTGGTGGACAACGACCGCTATAAACTCCAACCGGTCCGCGATGCTTTGTCGCCTTTTTTTGAAATCCACTTGACCGAAGGCCTCTCCTTGTGGACCCTCATGCATCAATCGGACAAAATGCGTCGAGGGCTTTTGTCCGGTAAGCAATGGCTTTTTGAGCAACATCTGAACGACATTTACCAATATGTGGTCGTGGAATAAATGGTCCACCCAAGGCGTGATAGCCTTGGTTTGGGGACTGCTCCAGTTGGGAAGCGGGTCTCTCCAGGCCCAAAGCCAGGCCCAGCGTCCTGCCGTACAACGTTGCGGCTACCCAGCCCTGTTGGAACAGATTCAGGCGGATCCCCAACGGTACCGTCAAATACAGGCGGTGCGAGCCCTGCGTTCATCGGCTGCGCATTCACCCCATGTCCGCCAGGTCCCCATACCGGAGGGTGGCGAACCGATGATCGTCCTGCCGGTGGTTTTTCATGTGATGCATGCTCCGTCCGATTCGGTGGTGGGTCAGGGAACCAACCTAAGCGATGAACAAATTCAATCCCAATTGGTCGCCCTGAATCATGATTTTGCCCGCAAAGCGGGCACCCGCGGTTTCAACCAAATTCCCGTGGGTGCGGATGCCAAGGTGGTCTTTGTGCTGGCCGGTCGTGACCCTCAGGGTCAATGGCACAAGGGCATTAACCGGGTTCCTTACGAGGCTTCGATGGCGCATCCGATGGGGGGCGATTTGGCCATGAAAGACCTGAGTCGTTGGCCGGTGGATCGGTATGTGAACATCTGGGTGGTCGGACGCATCCAGTTGGGGGTCCTGGGCTATGCTTGGTTGCCTTCCATGTTGGTGGGGGATCCCCAGTACAGTCGTGCCGACGGGGTGGTGCTATCAGCCCAAGTAACGGGTTCTTTGGATTGGATACCCCCGGGTCAGTCCTTGAACCTTCACCCTGTCTATGCCTACGGCCGCACCCTTACCCACGAGATGGGCCATTACCTGGATCTTTACCATACCTGGGGTGACGGGGATTGCACGGTGGACGATGAGATCGAAGACACACCCAATTGCGATGGCCCCTTGTTTGGCTGCCCGTCCGTGGCCCCGGTCGATTGCCCGCCGGCCCTGCCTCGGATGATATCCAATTACATGGACTATACCGACGATGATTGCATGAATGGTTTTACCCAAGGTCAGGTACAGCGGATGCGGCAAAGCCTTGGAGCCTTGTATCCGTGGCGTGCCGTACTGATGAGCGATAGCAACCTCGCCAGCGCGGCTGTAACACCGGTCACCGCTCCGTACCCGGCCGTTTTGGTTCGGGTCAACGGGGGGGGAGCTGGGAACTGCGCGGTCAACGATACCCTGGGTGGCAGCAACGATCGCTTGCGTTTGATGGACAACCGGGGACTGGGCATGGATTCCACCTCACTGGCCCTGCATCCGGCCGTTGACGATGAGGCCGGATTGCGGGTTTTGAGCCAGACCGTTCCCACCGATGCCTTTGGATTTGCCACCTTTGCGGCCCTAAGCGGTCCGCGACCTGGTTTGAACCGAATGCAGGCGACCACGGACGGCTCAACGGTGGGGGGATCATCGCCCGTTCTGGTCTTGGAATGGACAGCCCGCGCCGAGGCTCGCTTGTACCCCAATCCCTTTGAGCAAAATCTGTATATGCAATGGCCTGAAACCGATTCGGTGGATTTGTCGTGGACCTTGGTGGATCGATTGGGAAGAGAATGCGGGCGGGGAACCTATACCGGGGAGGCTTTTTGGTCGTTGCCGGTGGAGGAATTGCCTTCAGGGATCTTCGTTTTGCAGTTGGATTACGCGCTTGGGGGAGCCAGGGAATTCTATCGAATTATCAAGCGGTAGGTCCAAAAAAAAAGCCCGGCGGATGCCGGGCTTCATGAAAACCTCCTGGGGAGGAAACGAGATTCGGTTCGAATTAACCTTTGGCTGCGCTCACTTTGATTTTGAGGTCAACCATATCGTTGATGAACTTGTCACCAAGGTTCTTGAAGATATTCTTGGAACCATAAACAACATTCCACTGGGTGCGATCGATGCTCAAAGAGCCTTCGGCGCTGAGGCTACCTTCGGAGAGGGTGACCTTGGCGGGGAAGCTAACACCTTTGGTGGCTCCTTTGAGGGTCAAGTTGCCGGCAATGGTATGGGTATTTCCCAAGGAATCAGGCGTTGCAAGGGCCGTAGCCGATGACAAGGCAAAAGTGGCGCTTGGGAAAGAATCGGTTTGAAAGAAGTCGGGGGACTTGAGGTGTCCAGCGAGGTCGGCGTTCATTTTGGCATCGGTCAGATCCAAAACAGTCAGACTGTTCATGTCAATGGTGAATTGAGCGGCTGAAATGCCGTTGTTTTCGACCATAAAAGAGCCTTCGGATACTTTGAAGGTGCCGTTGTGCTTGCCGGTAGGTTTGGAACCGACCCATTCAACCGTTCCTTCGGTGATGAGGAGGGTATCGGCACCGGCACCGGCTTGACCTTCGGCCATTGGATCGGTGGCGTCACCACCTTGGTTGTTGCATGCGCTGAGGCTGATGGCCAAGCTGCCAATGGCGAGAAAAAAGAGTTTTTTGAACATAAGAAAAAGGGGTTTTTTATAGAACGCAAAACTAAATGAAAGGTTTGCAATCCCCAAGCAATCTAGTAGAATGTAATTTTGATAGCTAAACCGAATGTTTTGAACTTTTTGGAGGAATCGGCGGAACCCAACAACGACCTAACGGGCCCTGTGCGCATCGCAGAGCCCTTTTCCAACCCTTGGCAGACGGTGTCATCGTCCGAAGTCTACCGGAATCCTTGGATACATGTTACCGAACACCGGGTCATCCGACCCGATGGAAAGCCCGGTATCTACGGTGTGGTTGCTTTTCAAAACCTGGCGGTGGGGGTTTTGGCCCTGAACGATGAAGGATTCCTGGTTTTGGTTGGGCAATGGCGTTACCCCTTGGGGGTCTATTCCTGGGAAATCCCGGAAGGCGGTTGCCCCTTGGGCCAGGACCCCTTGGAAACAGCCCAACGCGAGTTGCGTGAAGAAACCGGTTTGGTAGCCCATCACTGGGAATCGATGTTACGGATGCATTTGTCCAATTCGGTGAGCGACGAGGCGGCGGTGGTTTTCGTGGCCCGATCCTTGAGGCAGGGCGTCGCTGAACCGGAAGGCACCGAAAAACTGATGGTTCGTTGGGTTCGACCCGTGGAGGCCTGGGACATGATTTGCCAAGGTTTGATCACCGACGCGATTTCGGTGGCTGCCATTCAACATTTGTTGCTGATTTATCCCGAACTTGGAACGTCCGCCCCAACCAAGTTGTAATCCTTTTTTCTTTTAAAACGCTCTATGAAATCACGTATGACGAAATTTTACACTGGACTTGGGGCCTTACTCCTAGGTCTAGGCCTATCCGAAGTCACCCTGGCCCAGCAAAGTCCTCGTAACATTATATTAATAATAGGCGATGGGATGGGGCTTCACCAAGTCTCGGCTTCCTACCTGCACCAAACCCGGCGTGAACCGTCCGAGCCCTGGCATATGGCCCGCTTCCCTTTCATTGGTTTGGCTTCCACGGTGGCTTCCGATGCCTTGATCACCGATTCGGGTGCAGGGGCCACCGCCCTGAGCACCGGTCGCAAAACCTACAACGGGGCGGTTGGAGTGGGCCCCGATACCTTGCCATTGCCCACGATTTTGGAATTAGCCGCCAAGGCTGGCAAGAAGACCGGCATGTTGGTCACCTCCGAAGTCACCCATGCGACCCCCGCTTCCTTTGCAGCGCATCGCAAGGACCGCGATCTGGTCGAAGACATTGCCCTTGACTTGAGCCGTGCCCCCTTGGATTGGTTGGTGGGTGGAGGCCGGAATCATTTTGTTAATCGTCAAGATCAGCGGGATCTTTTGTACGAGATGAGCGAGGTCAGCGGTGTCCTGCCGGTGAATACGACCCCGGAGGTTTTGTCCCCCCGATTGCGTCCGATTGCCACTCCCTTGATCGCTCTTTTGTGGGATGGGCCGGCTCCTTCCATCTTGCAGGGCCGCGATCCCCAATTGATGAGCATGTTGGCGGCCCGGGCCTGCCGAGATTTGAATCGAACGCACCGACCGGAGGCGGATTCTGGCTTCTTTTTGATGATCGAGGGTTCCCAGATTGATTGGGGGGGGCATGCCAACGACGGGGAGTATGTTTTGACCGAGACCCTGGATCTGGATCGGGTGGTGGGTGCTGTCTTGGATTTTGCCCAAAAAGACGGGCAAACCCTGGTCGTGTTAACCGCCGATCACGAAACCGGGGGCATGGCCATTCAGAGCGGTTCCCTCGATGGCTCGAATCTGAAATTTGCCTTTACAACCAAAAAACATACCCCGGTCTTGGTGCCGGTCATGTCTTTTGGCCCAGGAGCCGAACGCTTTGCGGGTTGGATGGACAATACCGATATCCCCCGCCGCATGGCCGAATTATGGGCTTTGCCGCTGCGCTAAAACGATTCGATTCCTCGGGTTCGCTTTGGGGTGAACGGACCTCCCTGCCAGGAGGGAGCTAAATGGAAAGGTCGCTGCGGGGGTCCAAAGCCTGGATAACACCTTTGGCATCCCGAACCAACGAAGAAACCGCATTCACGGGGTCGTGCTCGAAAAAAAGCAGCCAATTTTCGCGCAAAGCGGTTTCCAGGATTTCTTCTTTTTCGATCAGGGTCTGGAGGGGGCGTACATCGTAGGCCATGACCCAGGGTAAGGGCAAATGCGCCGTCGATGGCAAAAGGTCCGCGCAATAAAGCAGGGTCCGACCTCCAAAAGGCACCAGGGGCAACAACATCCCATCGGTATGGCCATCCACATGGAGGCAGGGTAGACCGGCGGCGTTATGGCCGGGGGGGACTTCCTGCAGCTGCCCCGAATGGAGGAGCGGTTCGATATTTTCACGCAAAAACGAGGCTTTTTCCCGGGCGTTGGGCCGCGGGTAGGACCAGGCCAGTTGTTTGGCCCCCACCCAGTAGGTGGCGTTGGGAAAGGTTACTTCCAAGGTTTGGCCGTCTTCGCCGCGTCGGGTCGCCCCACCGCAATGGTCAAAATGCAGGTGCGTCAGGATAACATCGGTCACGGCCGCCGGGGAAACCCCCGCGTTCTGGACAGCCTGGGCGATATCCACCTCGTCCGACACCCCGTAACGGTTGCGGAACCGGTCATCTTGCTTGCGGCCCATTCCGCAATCGATCACAATCACCCGGGGTCCGTCCTGAACCAGCAAGCAACGGAGGGCCCAGGTGCAGAGGTTGTTCTGATCCGGGGGATTGTACGTGGACCACATGGAGCGGGGTACCACCCCGAACATGGCACCACCGTCCAATTTAAAATAGCCTGTGTGTAAAATCTGTACGTTCATTGAAAAGGTTGGGTCCAGTGGTTGCGTAAATTTGCTGTATGTCAAAAGTAAGCCCTGGAGCCAAAATTCACCTGATTGCCATTGGTGGGGCCGTGATGCACAATTTAGCCCTGGACTTGCAGTCCGCCGGGTATTTGGTCAGTGGTTCGGACGATCGCATTGACGAGCCGGCCCGCGGTCGATTGGCCACGGCGGGCTTGCTCCCGGAACCGATGGGGTGGGATGCCTCCAGGATTACCCCGGATCTGGATACGGTGGTCCTGGGAATGCACGCCAAGGCGGACAATCCCGAATTGCAAAGGGCCTTGGAATTGGGGATTCGGGTTTGTTCCTTCCCGGAATTGGTGGGCGAGATGACGGCGAATCAGCAGCGATTGGTGGTGGCCGGCTCCCATGGCAAAACCACGGTGACCTCCATGGTCATGCACGCGCTTCGCTTTCACGGAATCAATTTTGATTATTTGGTTGGTTCGGCGATGCCGGGCTACGAACGGATGGTTCAATTGGGAACGCGGGCGGCCGCTGTGGTACTGGAAGGGGACGAATACCTGAGTTCGGCCTTGGACCCTCGCCCCAAAATGAGCCATTACAACCCTCATGCAACCGTTGTTACAGGAATTGCTTGGGATCATATCAATGTTTTTCCAACGCGGGAGTCCTACGAAAACGTTTTTGCCGACTATATCCGATCCCTCGAGTCCGGTGCCGTGCTTATTTATTTTGAAGAAGATCCCATCCTGGCTCGTTTGGTCCAGAAAAACGGGCGGGGCCTTGAACTCAAGCCTTACAAAGCAGCTCCTTATGTGGTGGAGGATGGTTACACCTTCCTCAAAACCAGTTTAGGCAAAATTCCCTTGCAAGTTTTTGGTCGCCATAATATGCATAACATTGCCGCTGCCAGGCAGTTAACGGCCGTGGCCGGACTCGAAAAAGTAGATTTTTATCAAGCCATTGCCTCCTTTCCTGGGTCTTCTAGGCGTTTGGAACGCATGCATACCGGATCCGGTGGAACCGTGGTTCGGGATTTTGCACATTCACCATCGAAGGTCCACGCCTCTGTTGGGGCTGTGAATGAACAGTTTGGCGCGGACTTTACCGCCGTACTTGAATTGCATAGTTTTTCCAGCCTCAACCCGGAGTACATTCCGGAATACAAGGGCAGCATGGATTTGGCCGGTATCGCCGCGGTGTATGTTTCGGACGAAGAAGTTCGACGCAAGAAGGGGATACGTTTGGACGAGGATTTTTTGATTCAGGCCTTTGGCCGGAAGGACCTTCGCGTTTTTGCGGATCTACAATCCCTTCAAGATTGGATTCGAATTCAATCCGCCTATCGCCCCTTGTTAATGATGAGTTCCGGTTCATGGTCGGCATGGTCATGGGAAAAAGAAATCGGGGAATGGTAGGGTTCTAAAACCACAACAAAGAATGGAAAACTATGCATTGGGCAACCTGAGCCTTCAAAGGCCTTTGGTCTTTTTTGACTTGGAAACAACGGGCCTGTCGATCGGTAAGGATCGGATCGTGGAGTTCGCCGGGGTCAAACTCAAACCGGATGGTACGGTCCAAGAGTTGGTTCAGCGCCTGCAGCCCGGCATTCCCATACCGGCCGAGGTGTCCAAGATCCATGGGATTTTTGACAAGGATGTCGAAGACATGCCGACCCTCGAAGACTTTGCTCCCAAAATCATCCAGTTTTTTGATCAAGCGGATTTGGCGGGCTACAACAGTGCCTATTTCGACCTGCCTTTTTTGGTGGATGAGATGCTTCGAATCGACCAAGACTTGGATTTGACCCATTCCCGCATGGTGGATGTGCAGGCGATTTTTCACAAAAAAGAACCCCGGGATCTCAAAGCGGCTTTGCGCTACTACTGCGGTGCTGAGCTGGAAAACGCCCATTCTGCAGCGGCCGATGCCCGGGCCACTTGCCAAATCTTGATTGAACAATTGAATCGCTACCCTGATTTGCAGGGGAATGTGGATTTTCTTCATCGATTCACGGCCCGTAACAACAAATCCGTGGACTTGGCCGGTCGAATTGTCCGGGATGATAAGGGCATCGAAGTGTTTGGATTTGGCAAATACAAGGGCCAGTCCGTTGAGCAGGTTTTTGGTCGGGATCCGTCCTACTATACTTGGATGATGGGCGGTGATTTTCCTCGCCATACCAAAAAAATCATCACCGCCATTCGCCTGAGAGGGGCTGCATCCGGGACCTTGTCCTGATCCGACGTTTGGACCATGCTGGTTGAATCACCCACTGCCCTCGAACACCCCGCGGGTCGAGCACTGCCTGCCCAGGGAAAAGCGCCGCGGGTGGCTGTTTACACCTTGGGTTGCAAGTTGAATTACGCCGACGGCTTGTCGATTCGAAAAACCTTTGAGGACCAAGGTTACGAGCCTGTTTCCTTTGAAGAGGGCGCCGACGTTTACATCATCAATACTTGTTCGGTGACCGATAAGGCCGACCGCAAATGTGCCAAAGTGGTTCGACAGGCTTTGCGCTACGCCCCCCATGCCCAAGTGGCCGTGGTGGGTTGTTATGCGCAGTTGCGCCCCGATGAAATTGCCCAAATACCCGGTGTGACCTTGGTTGCCGGGACGGCCGATAAATGGAGGCTGCCACAGCTCCTTCCGGAGGGTGGGACCCATCGGGTGGTGCGCCGACCGATTCAAGAGGCCTTGGACTTTGTACCGGCCCAAAGTTGGGGAGACCGAACCCGCGCCTTTCTCAAGGTTCAAGATGGCTGCGATTACCCCTGTTCCTATTGCACCATTCCAGCTGCCAGGGGCCTGTCCCGTTCCGATCGCATGGATTCGGTCATCCAGCGTGCCAAGGATTTGGTGAAGAACGGTGCGGTCGAAATCGTCCTAACCGGGGTGAACCTGGGTGATTTTGGAAAAGGAAAAGGAGACCGCGATCGTTTTCCCCAGGAAGCTCGTCAAGGCTTGGACGCCTTGGTTCGGCGGCTCAACCAGGAAGTCGATGCCGAGCGCTTTCGGTTGTCCAGTGTGGAACCCAATTTATTGGACGAAGACTTGCTGGTGGCCGTGAAAGAGTCCCCGCGCTTTGTTCCGCATTTTCATATTCCGCTCCAGAGTGGATCGGATACCGTGTTGGCACGGATGCGACGGCGTTACCGAACGGACCTCTACCGAGAGCGCCTGCTTCGAATTCAAGAATTGTTTCCGGAGGTCTGCATCGGCGCGGATGTGATGGTAGGTTTTCCGGGCGAAACCGATGCAGAATTTGAAGCCTGCAAGAATTTTTTGGATAGCCTCCCCTTGGCGTACCTCCATGTTTTTTCGTATTCCGAACGACCCGGTACCGATGCCATGGCCATGGGCGCGGCGGTTGCCAATGAACAAAGGGCCTTGCGAAACCAGGTCTTGACTCGATGGAGCCTGGAGAGGGAAAGGGTTTTTGCGGAGGCTTTTCGAGGTCGGACCCTGCAGGTTTTATTTGAGAACGAAGCTTACTCGGGAACCTCGGGTTCTCCATCGACCATGCGGGGCTATACGCCTAATTATTTGCGGGTTGAGGCCGTTTATGATCCGCTGTGGGCGGGTTCGGTTGTTCCGGTTTACCTGAATCATCTGCTTCCGGGTTCAACAGAGGTTCGATGGTCAGGGACCATCGTGGCATGATCCTATCCAGTGGAAGGCTTAGGGAGTGGCAGGTCCCTGAGGGACCGGGCAGCCTTGACCCCGCACGGTGGCCTTTCGTGGAGGTGTGTTGGTCCGTAGATCCGCCTTCTGAATCCATTCCTCCAAACTTTTTTCCCAGGTTTGTGGGTCGCTAGGCAGGGTTTTGGCATCCAGCAAAGGCCCCTGGTGCAGGGTAACGGCCCGTTGATTGGTCAGGAGAATCCAAGGTTGCAAAGGGATGCGGTAAACCCGCAGATTGTTGGCTCGGGGATCCCGACGCAGAGCCATCGCTAAATTGTGTTCCAACAAATATTTTAGGCAAGTTTGTTCGCTGAGGCTGGAATCGCTAAAGACCGCAATCCAGTGAACTTGCTCGGCCCATTTTTCTTGGCTTCGCTGCAAGGCCGGCAGGGCATTTTGGGTCGCAGGGCAGCGGGGATCCAAAAAAACCTGGGCCACCAGGGTCTGGGCCTGGGCTTGGCCCCAAAGGCTGCCCATCAGGATCCAGAGGACGCAAAGCGTTTTGAGCAGGGCCTGCCAGGGTCCTTCCAACAGCCGAAGGTCGGCATTGACCGGTACCAAATAACCAGGAACGCCGGCACCTTCGGCCGCTTCCACATCCCGGCTTCGGTCCCCAATCATCAAGCATTGTTTGGGGTCCAATTGCCAACGATGCAAGGCTTTTTGGATCAGGAGAGGAGCCGGTTTGCGGCAAAAACAGGGCTCGATCTTGGGATGATGGCGGCAGGCATAAATTTCATCCAAAACCACGCCACGATCGCCCAAGGCCTGGACCATGCGTTGGTGGATGCGGTCCAGGTCCTCGTGGTTGTATCGTCCCAATCCGATGCCTCCTTGGTTGGTGACCACCACCAGCCGGTATCCGGCCCTTTGGTAGGCGGACATGACATCGGTAATTCCGTCCAAGAGATGCCAGTCTTCGGGACGGCAGGTGTAATCACCAGGGTCGTGGTTGATGACTCCGTCCCGGTCCAAAAACAGGGCCGCTGGCAAACGTTGGTTTTTGTCTTCCATGCAGGTCAAGCAAAGTAAACCACCAACCCTTAATTTTGGCCATGGACCAGGTATTGATTTTGGATTTTGGTTCGCAGTACACCCAGCTCATTGCACGGCGAGTCCGAGAGATGGAGGTCTACTGCGAAATTTTGCCTTACCACCGCTGCCCTGTGGAACAGGGATCGTGGAAGGCGGTGATTCTTTCGGGGAGCCCTTCTTCAACCCACGATTCCGAGGCCCCCGCCGTCCCTTGGCCTACCTGGTTTGAGGGGGTCCCCGTTTTGGGTATTTGTTACGGCGCCCAATGGCTGGCGGCCAACCGGGGTGGATCGGTCGCACGTTCGGTCATTCGGGAATACGGTCGGGCCGTATTGCAGGTCCAGGGTTCGGTGGGTTCTCCGCTCCTCGAAGGATTGTCGGAGGCATCCCAGGTTTGGATGTCGCACGGGGATACCATCGTACAATTGCCCACCGGCGCTCGGTGCATTGCTTCCACCGAAACGGTTGCCAATGCGGCCTTTGAGTGGACGGATCGTCCGCTGTACGGGATTCAGTTTCACCCCGAAGTGACCCATAGCCAAGAGGGCTTTCAGGTCCTCAAGAATTTCGTTTTGAAGATTGCAGGTTTGCAGCCCACCTGGACCGCCGATTCTTTTGTGCGGCAGGCTGTTCAGCAAATTAGAGACCAAGTGGGTGATCAGGAAGTTGTTATGGGAATTAGTGGTGGGGTCGATTCCACCGTTGCCGCGGTCCTCCTCCACCAAGCCATCGGGGAACGATTGCACGGCGTGTTCGTGGATAATGGATTGCTGCGCCTCCACGAATACCAAGAAGTGTTGCAGGCCTACCAAGACCTGGGATTGTCGGTTCGGGGGGTGGACGCCCGCCAGGAATTTTACCGGGTCTTGGCCGGACTCACGGACCCCGAAGCCAAGCGCAAGGCCATCGGAGCGGCTTTTATTGCCTGTTTCGAAAAGGAGGCCGGTTCCATGCCCAAGGTGGCGTTTTTGGGGCAAGGCACCATTTACCCCGATGTCATCGAATCGGTCTCGGTCCACGGGCCATCGGCCACCATCAAATCCCACCACAATGTGGGCGGACTGCCCGAGCGCATGAAACTTTCCTTGGTCGAACCCTTGCGCAACCTTTTCAAAGACGAAGTGCGCAAGGTGGGGCGTGCCTTGAACATCCCGGATGCGTTGCTGGATCGCCATCCCTTTCCCGGCCCTGGATTGGGAATCCGGATTTTGGGGGAGGTGAATGCCGAATCCGTCGCCCTACTCCAGGAGGCGGATGCTGTATACATGGACCATTTGAGGCGCAGCGGTTGGTATTCCAAAATCTGGCAGGCCGGTGCCATTTTGTTGCCGGTCCGATCGGTTGGGGTGATGGGTGACGAACGCTCCTACGAGCGGGTTTTGGCTTTAAGAGCGGTTCATAGCGTGGACGGTATGACGGCTGATTGGGTCCATTTACCCTACGAGCTTTTGGCCGAAATTTCCAATGATATCATCAACAAGGTTCGTGGCATTAACCGGGTGGTCTACGACATCTCCTCCAAACCCCCCGCCACCATCGAATGGGAATAGAAGCCAACAACGGCCGGTGGCGAAACCGCACGGGCCAAGTCCTGGAATTTTTGAATTTATGGGACCGAAAGCACCTGCAACCGGGGATCGATTTGCCCTCCCTTCTGCGGGAAACCGCACGCAAACACCCCCAGATGGGCTCCAGGGATCGCAAAGAATGGTCGGACGGGGTTTACCAGGCCTTGAGGGCCAAGCGTTACCTCCGGGAAGAATCCTGGGAGCGCTGCCTCGCCGAGGGTTTGGTGGACCGTTACGGAAACGATCACCCCTGGGTTATCGCCTTGAAATCCAGCCTTGGTTTGGCGGATCAAACCCTGGATGCCTCCCAGCGTTTGGGACATACGGGGTTTCCGGGAGCGGAATGGGTGAGTCCCCGTTTGGATCAGGAGTCTTTCTTTAGGGCCCAGGGCTGCGCCGGGAAAGCATGGTTTCGGGTCGACGCACCGCGGTGGTCGGCCTTGTTGGAACAAATAGCAGAGCGCTCTTGGCCCGAACCCGAACGCGTTGATTCCACAGCCTCTTCTTCGTACGTAACCGCTTCCCTTCCCTTGGGCCTGGCTCTGCACACCTTGCCAGCCTACAACGACGGGTGGTTCGAGATGCAGGACTGGTCCTGTCAAGCGTTGGTGGAGCTGTTTCCTCCCCAACCCCAAGGGCGTTGGTTGGATGCTTGTGCCGGTGCCGGAGGCAAGACCTTGTTGCTCCATCAAGCCTTTCCGGTTTTGCAATGGTTTGTAACCGATGAACGGGAATCGGCCTTGCAGGAACTATCCCGTCGTTTCCAAAAAGCAGGCTGGCGCAATTACAGCCGGGCGGTGGTGGATTGGACCGAGGTTTTTACCCCGGATTTGGGGTCCTTTCCGGAGCGATTTGACGGCGTTTTGTTGGATGCCCCTTGCACGGGTTCGGGTTCTTGGCGCAATCAACCCTCGAATCAATTGGGAGCTCCGGTTTCTCCGGAGTCCATGGCGGAAAAACAAGCCATTCTTTTTGGCAGGCTTTGGAGTCGTCTCCAACCCGGAGGTTGCATGGTGTATGCCACCTGCTCGGTTTATGCCGCCGAAAACGAAGGATTGATTCAAAAAATGTTACAAGATCATCCCGGAGCGGTCCTGGAGGAGGATCGATATTTGGATGGAAGCGCCAGGGGTGCCGATGTCTTGTACGCGGCTCGCCTTCGAAAAACGTAGCCTTCTTCCTTCGCGGCGCTTAACTTTCCTTCGCGGCGCTTAGTCTTCCTTGGCAGCCTC
>JBMOHV010000008.1:0-40343 GCA_049317645.1 Bacteroidia bacterium | reverse complement strand
ATCCGAATATTGTCCACCAACATAGCCACCATGTCGTTGGAGATGTTGCGGAAAGCAAAACGAATGGTGGTACCCGCGTAGGAGGCCAGGGAGAAACCGCGGGTGGTAAGGGTCAAATTTTCACCGGTGGTCGAGAAGAGAGGTGCCGAGGTCAAAAACGACGAACGGGCCGTGTCTCCGTTGCTGAGGCGCAGCTCGTAGGCCTCGGGATAGGTGGCATTGCCCAGGCTCTGCGCATCGTAAATCAGATAATAATTACCGGTAGCTGGGAGCGTAATGGGTGGGGAAATCAACCAACGATCGACGGCGCCGACCGGATTGGTCCATGAGACACTAACAGCCGAACGCATCAGGTTGTTAAAAACGCCCGGGAAAGTCCAAGCATTGGTGCTGTTTCCGGTGAGGGTTGAGACATTGCTGTCCCCGGGACGTCCGTCCATATTCACCAAAACCCAGCCGCTAGGTACCGAGGTGGTGCCGGACAAAGTGTTGAAATCTTCGCTGAACAAGGTCTGAGCCCCGGCACCAAGGGTGCCCATCAGGAACAGAAGCAGGAGGAATCGTAGGTTTTGAAGCATAGTTTCTTAATTTTTATACAATACTAATTCAAAAGCGGCTATTAAAGGCCCTCTGCCATGTTTTTCCTCTCCATCCGTGAAGCGCCTAGGGGCTACAGCCGGGCCGATGCTGACATTTTGTCTTGTTTTGACCTTAATTTTGTCGTTCTTTCCCAAAAACTACCCAGCGTTCCTTTTGAACAAAATTCTATGAGCGGTTCCTATTCAGGCGTACTCAAAGCCACAGCAGGTGTTTCCGAAAAAAAACTTTATTTGGAAAGCTACGGCTGTCAAATGAATTTTTCGGACAGCGAAATTGTGGCGTCGGTCATGGCCGACATGGGCTACGGCGTTACCGATGAACTCGAAAGGGCCGATGTGGTCATGATCAATACGTGTTCGATTCGCGAAAATGCCGAGCAAAAAGTACGAGCCCGGCTGCAGCACTTTCGTTCGCTCAAGCGCCAAAAACCATCCCTGGTCATTGGCGTCTTGGGTTGCATGGCCGAAAGACTCAAGTCCAAATTACTGGACCAAGAGCAATTGGTGGATTTGGTCGTGGGCCCCGATGCCTACAAGGATCTGCCCGCCTTGTTGGAGCAGGTTCAGGGCGGACAGCAGGCCGTCAATGTTCTCCTTTCTCGCGAAGAAACCTATGCGGACATTGCACCCGTTCGATTAGGGAGCAATGGCATTACGGCCTTTGTTACCATCATGCGCGGTTGCGATAATATGTGTTCCTTTTGTGTGGTCCCCTTTACCCGTGGTAGGGAACGAAGCAGAGACCCCCAAAGCATTGTGGCAGAGTGTCTTGAGCTATGGAGCAACGGTTACAGGGAGGTCACTCTTCTGGGTCAAAACGTGGATTCGTACCGCTGGAAACCTGGCCAAGATGCGCTTCCAAAGAGCGATTCGGAACCCCGTGAAATTCGATTTTCCGAACTTTTGAGTTTGGTGGCCGAGATTTCCCCGGACCTCCGCATTCGTTTTTCGACCTCCCATCCCAAGGACATCACCGACGAGGTCTTGCATACCATGGCCCGTTACCCCAACCTCTGCAAGAACATCCATCTTCCGGTTCAGTCCGGAAGTTCGGCGGTGCTGGCCCGCATGAATCGTACCTACGACCGGGCCTGGTACCTGGAGCGGGTGGAAGCCGTTCGCCGCATCTTGCCCGATTGTGCCCTAACGACGGATGTGATTACCGGCTTTTGTGGTGAAACCGAAGCTGAACATCAAGAGACCCTCTCGATATTGGAGGCGGTGCGTTTTGATTCGGCCTACATGTTTGCCTATTCGGAGCGGCCCGGGACCCTGGCGGCCCGCAAATACCCGGATGATATTCCCGAAGAAACCAAAAAGCGTCGCCTGAGCGAAATCATGGCCTTGCAGGACCGTCATTCGGTGGAGCGAAACCATGAAGAAGAAGGCCAAATTCAGGAAGTTTTAATCGAGGGCTATTCCAAAAAATCAACGCTGGATTATTGCGGTCGCAATTCCCGAAACAAAATGGTGGTTTTTGGAGCGGTCCCTGGAATTTCCTTTGGCCAAACGGTCTCTGTACGAATTCTGCGCTCCAACAAAGCGACCTTGCTAGGCGAATGCCTCGTTGAATCGGAGGTGGCGTTATGAGTCAGGTAAAGCCTTCAGCCCAAGATCGTTATCAGCGCGAAAAAGAATACCATAACAAAGCCTTTGCCGAGGACCTTCGGCATTCGGTTGATAAATATTACGAAACCATTCAAAGCAGTCGCTTGGCCCACCGGCAAGCGATGAGTCCATTGGAACCGGGTACGCTTGTTCTGGAATACGGTTGCGGACCGGGATCAGCGGCCTTTGACTTGGCCGCCCGCGGTGCGCAGGTTGTTGGGATTGATCTATCGGAGGTAGCGATCGAACAGTCCAGGGCCAAGGCTCAGGAACTTGGACTGGCGATTGATTTTCGGTGCATGAACGCCGAAAGCCTTGAATTCGAGGATAATACCTTCGATATGATCGTGGGCTCTGCCATCTTGCACCACCTGGACCTTGACAAGGCCTATGCTGAATTATCCCGCTGCCTCAAACCAGGGGGCCGGGCCGTCTTTATTGAACCCACCGGTCACAACCCTTTGTTGAACCTCTACCGAAGGATGACCCCCGCCTTGAGGACGGTGGACGAAAGACCCATGCGACGCCCTGATTTTGATCGGGCTCAACGGTATTTTTCCAATGTTCAGGTTCGTTACTACAATATGTTAACAACGGCCGCGGTCTTGTTCCGGCGTCAAGCATGGTTTGAGCCCATCTTGCGCGGTTTGGATGCGGTGGACCGCGGGCTTTTTTGGTTGGTGCCGGGTCTCAAGTACTGGGGCTGGATGGCGGTCATGGTTCTCGAAAAACAACAACGCTCAACCGGGCTGTGATGGAATTGCAAACCCTCAAACAACGGTTTGGCATTATCGGAAACGCCCCGACGCTGAACCACGCCCTGCGGATTGCTGAACAGGTGGCAGCCACCGATGTTTCGGTCCTCATTTTGGGTGAATCGGGGGTGGGGAAGGAGGTCTTTTCCAAAATCCTCCATCAATTATCCCATCGCAAGCACAACAAGTTCATCGCCGTTAATTGCGGGGCCATCCCCGAAGGAACCATTGATTCCGAGCTCTTTGGCCACGAAAAAGGATCCTTTACCGGGGCCCACGAAGCTAGGCAGGGGTATTTTGAGACGGTCAACGGGGGGACTATTTTTTTGGATGAAGTCGCCGAGATGCCGTTGGGAACCCAGGCCCGCCTTTTGAGGGTTTTGGAATCGGGTGAGTTCATCAAGGTGGGTTCGTCCAAGGTCCTCAAAACGGATGTTCGTTTGGTGGCGGCGACCAATGTCTCCTTGCTATCCCAAATTGGGAAAGGCAAGTTTCGCGAAGATTTGTATTACCGGATGAATACGGTGGCGATTCAAATTCCATCCCTGCGGGATCGTCAGGAAGACATTCCTCTTTTGTTTCGAAAATTTGCCGCCGATTTTGCTGAACGCTACGCCTCGGTGCCCGTTCAGCTGGACCCTGCGGCCATGCAATGGCTCTGCGATCAGCCCTGGCCCGGTAACATCCGTCAACTCAAAAACGTAGCCGAACAAATCTGTGTTTTGGCTCCGACTCGTCGGTTGAGCGGTGACGAGGTTCTCCCGTACCTCCCGGTCAAGGAAGCGGTTCGGTCGGGTTTGCCGGCCCTTTTGGAAGGGGCAACGGAGGCTGGATCGGAATGGTCCGAGCGGGATTTGTTGTACAAGGTTTTGTTTGACCTCAAGCGGGATATGGTCGAAATGAAAAGAGCCATGGGTCAAATCATGGAAAGTGATGGGGTGGTCCATTCAGATACCATGTCATCGGTGGCGACCCCTATGGTGACCCCTGGGGTCAATTCGGTGGTAACCCCGGCATCTCGTTACGAAGAACATGCCGAGGTCGTGGACGTGGAAGAAAATCTATCGCTGGCCGAGGTCGAAAAGCGCATGATCGAAAGGGCGATTCGCAAATACGCCGGTCGCCGTCGTCAGGCTGCAACGGAACTGGGAATTTCAGAACGAACGCTTTATCGCAAGATCAAGGAATATGGGCTCGAAGAGGATTAAGCCATTCTGGGGCCTCCTGGGCCTCCTTTTCGGCTTTTTGCCGGTCTCTTGCGGGGTTTATACCTTCAGCGGGGCCTCGGTGCCTGCCGAAGTACGAACGGTGCACATTGCCCAAATGCGTAACAATGCATCCTTGGTGATGCCTTCGCTGAGCCAACAGCTGTCCGACGCCTTTCGGGACAAATGCTTGGCCGAGACCAACCTTCGGTTGGGAGCGCTGGGTCAGTCCGATTGGGAATTCACCGGGGAAATTTTGGATTATGGGGTAAGCGCTGCCGCGGTTTCGGGCCGGGAAACCACCAGTCTCAATCGCTTGACGGTGGTATGGCGCTTACGATTTCGGTCCTTGTCCAATCCCAAGGCGGGTTGGGAACAGCGGCTGGTTCGTTACGCTGATTTTGATGCGGGGACGCCTTTTCAATCGATCGAAAACCAATTGGTGGAACAAATCGTGCGGCAATTGGTGGACGATGCCTTCAACAAAGCCTTTATCAACTGGTAAGCATGGACCAGCGTTTGTTGCTGAAGGGGGTTCGTCACCCCGAGCGTCTCGAAGGGGTTTCCGGGGATGAACTGGAGCAGTTGCTCCAAACGTTGCCGGCCTTTGAAGCAGGTCAATTGCTCAACCTGCGGCGCTTGAAAGCCAACCATTCCTCTCGTTTGCCGATGGTAACGGATCGAACAGCCGCTGCGGCGGCCCAAGGTCAATGGGTGTACCGTGCGCTGAACCCAACCGAGGCCCTGGAGCCCGAATTGGTGGTCACCTCGTTCGATGCAATTCCCCCAAGTCGCTTGGCCTGGTTTGAAAAATTATCAGGTCTGGACTCCGAATCAGCGGAAGAAGATCTTTTGGAGATGGGCTATGCAGAAGCCTTGGCGGGGGATCTGTTGGAAGCGGATGCGACGTTGGATGCTTGGTTTGCCGGGTCGCATGCGGATGAACGAAAACCCGCGGTAACAGTTCCCATGCCCGCTCAAAAAACATCGTCTGGAGCCGACCCATTAAGGGAATTAGCCGCCCTCAGTCTGAACACGAACGAGATTCCGGTATCGGAGTCTTTGGCGGAACTCCACCTCCGGCAGGGACAACGGCAAAGGGCCGCACAGATTTATCGCAAATTGATGCTCCGATTTCCGGCTAAAACGACTTATTTTGCGGCCCGTTTGGAGCAGATACAATCCGACAACGAATAAAAGACCCCCCTAACCCATGTACACCTTCATTACATTGCTTATTGTCCTGGTCAGTGTTCTACTGATTCTTTTGGTTTTGATCCAAAAACCCAAAGGCGGGGGATTGGCCCAAGGATTTTCATCGACCAACCAGATTATGGGCGTCAAGCGCACCTCCGATGTGGTTGAGCGCGGTACTTGGATTCTCAGTCTGAGTCTTTTGACCTTGGCTTTGCTGATAAACCTGTGGATTCCACGCGGGGAAGAAATTGAGCAGGGTGCAGCCACCCGTTTGGAGGAAAAGGTCCTGGAGGCCCCGGCAACTCCGGCCCCTGCCGCCGCGCCTAGCAGTTCATCCCCAGCAGGTTCCCAGAATGCCCCCGCCAAAACCGGGGATACGGCGCAGTAAGTCAGCCATTGCAAGGGGTCCTACCCCCTTGGATTCCGCTATTCTCTCCTAGGACTTTGGCATTTTGTCACAGTTATCCGGAGAATTTGTCAGTGAAACTGACAAAATGCTTGATGAATCGTTGATTTTTATTGCTTCGTTTGTTGTTTATGGTCTTGGCATAGATTTTGCAAGGGTAAGTTCAAAACCTAAACATTCAAAACCATGTCAAGCAAAATCACACCGATTGCCGACCGAGTTCTGGTAGAGCCTTCGCCTGCCGAGGAGAAAACCGCTGGAGGGATTATCATCCCCGATACCGCCAAAGAAAAGCCACAGCGGGGGACTGTTGTCGCTGTTGGGCAGGGCAAGAAAGACGAACCCATGACCGTTAAGACCGGGCAAACCATCCTTTACGGTAAGTATTCCGGTACCGAAGTCCAAATCGAAGGCAAGGATTACCTCATTATGCGGGAATCCGATATCGTAGCAATTCTGGGCTAAGAGCCCCCACCAACTGTTTTAAACCAAAAACCTATTAAACCAATTAACCATGGCTAGCAAGCTTATTTATTTTGATACCGAGGCCCGTGAGGCACTCAAAAGAGGCGTGGACGCTTTGTCGAACGCAGTTAAAGTGACGCTTGGTCCCAAGGGCCGTAATGTCGTATTAGACAAGAAGTTTGGCGCTCCTACAGTCACCAAGGATGGCGTGAGTGTTGCCAGAGAAATTGAACTCAAGGACCCCATCGAAAACATGGGTGCCCAATTGGTCAAAGAAGTCGCCTCCAAAACAGCCGACCAGGCCGGAGATGGAACCACGACAGCCACCGTTCTGGCCCAGGCCATGATCCGCGCTGGTCTCAAGAATGTGGCGGCCGGAGCCAATCCCATGGATCTCAAAAGGGGCATGGACAAGGCTGTTTTGGCTGCCGTCAAATCCCTTCGTACGCTCAGCATGGAAGTGGGCGACGATTTTTCCAAAATCGAACAAATTGCCACCATTTCGGCCAACAACGATGCCGTGGTTGGTAAACTCATCGCCGACGCGATGCGTCGCGTCACCAAAGAAGGCGTTATCACGGTCGAAGAAGCCAAATCAACGGAAACCTATGTGGATGTTGTAGAAGGTATGCAGTTTGACCGGGGTTATGTATCCCCCTATTTTGTCACCAACGCCGACAAAATGGAAGCCGAATTGGACAATCCATACATCTTGATTTACGACAAGAAGGTTTCGGCCATGAAAGAGTTGTTGCCGGTGCTGGAGAAGGTCGTTCAAACCGGTCGTCCGTTGTTGATTATTGCCGAGGATGTGGACGGGGAAGCGTTGGCCACCCTGGTGGTGAACAAAATCCGTGGCTCCCTCAAAATTGCGGCCGTTAAGGCTCCTGGTTTTGGCGACCGCCGCAAGGCCATGTTGGAAGACATTGCTATTCTGACAGGGGGAACCGTGATTTCCGAAGAGCGTGGTTACAAGCTTGATAACGCCGATTTGACCTACCTGGGTCGGGCCGAGAAGGTGACCATTGACAAGGACAACACGACCCTGGTGAACGGTGCCGGTAACAAAGATGATATCAAAGCCCGCGTTCAACAGATCAAGGCTCAAATCGAAAGCACCAGCAGCGATTACGATCGTGAAAAACTGCAGGAGCGCCTTGCCAAATTGGCCGGTGGTGTAGCAGTTCTTTATGTGGGAGCTGCGACCGAGGTCGAAATGAAGGAGAAAAAGGACCGTATTGACGACGCATTGCATGCAACCCGTGCGGCCGTTGAAGAAGGGATCGTGCCCGGTGGTGGTGTGGCCTTTATTCGGGCCATCAAGGCCCTGGACAAGGTGGCCACCGAAAATGCCGACGAAAAAACCGGTATTGAAATCATCAAGCGCGCCTTGGAAGAGCCCATTCGTCAAATCGCGGCCAACGGTGGGGTGGATGGTTCCATCATTGTCCAAAAGGTCAAGGAAGGTACCGGAAACTTTGGTTACAATGCACGCTTGGATAAGTTCCAAAACATGTTGGTCGCCGGGGTTATTGACCCGACCAAAGTGGCCCGCGTTGCCCTCGAAAATGCCTCATCCATCGCAGCCATGTTGTTGACCACCGAATGCGTGATTGCTGATGAGCCCGAGAGAGACAAGATGCCTCCAATGCCAGGTGGCGGAGGAATGGGCGATATGATGTAAGATGATTCGCTTAGGCCCCGACCCGCAAGGGTCGGGGTTTTTTGTTTTTGGGCGGTTTTCGCCCGTAAATTTGTACAAACCCACGGTATGAGTCCCCTCAAACGATTTTTGCTTTCTTCCAACGGCCGCAAGACGGTTATGGCCCTCACGGGTTTGTTTTTGATATTGTTCTTGGTGGTGCATCTGGCCGGAAACCTTCAGCTCTTGGTGCCTGATCAGGGTCGTTCGTTCAATGAATATTCCCATTTCATGAGCCATAGCCTTTTGATCCAAACGATCTCCAAGTTGAATTTCGCCTTTATTATTCTTCACGTTTTGTACAGCCTTTGGCTGACCAAGCAGGCCAACGCAGCCCGCCCTGTTGGTTATCAGGGCCGAGCAGCGAAGGAAACGACCACTTGGTCCTCACGTAATATGGGGATTTTGGGGACCCTGGTTTTGGCCTTTTTGTTGGTGCACCTCAAGGGATTTTGGTACGAACTCAAATTTGGGGAAGCACCTGTTATCCTCTACCCCGGAGCCGAAGAGTCCTTGCCGGATGCTTTTCGAGTCGTATCCGAGGCTTATGCCAACCCGATGTATGCTATGTTTTATGTGTTAAGCATGGTGGCGGTGGGCTTTCATCTTTACCATGGTTTCCAAAGCGCTTTTCACACCCTGGGCCTTAGCAATTACCGCTACAAGCCCATGATCCACACGGTGGGAACCGCCTTTGCCGTCCTTGTTCCGGCCCTTTTTGCTCTGATTCCGGTGGTCATGTACCTCCAATCCGCTGGCTACTAAACCGAGCCCCCCAAACTTCGCCTTCTAAAAAGACCCCATGAAATTGGACTCCAAAATACCGGCAGGAACGCTCCAGGAACGCTGGACCCGTTACCGCTCGACCGTGCCTCTGGTTTCTCCTGCGAACAAACGCAAGATAGAAATTATCGTGGTGGGGACCGGCCTGGCCGGTGCATCGGCTGCGGCTTCCTTGGCCGAGCTTGGCTACAAGGTCAAGGCCTTTTGTTTTCAGGATTCACCACGCCGGGCCCACAGTATTGCAGCGCAGGGGGGAATCAACGCGGCCAAAAATTACCAAAACGACGGGGATTCCGTTTATCGTTTGTTCTATGATACCATCAAAGGGGGGGATTACCGAGCCCGCGAAGCCAACGTTCATCGTCTGGCCGAAGTCAGTGCCTCCATCATCGATCAATGCGTTGCGCAGGGTGTGCCTTTTGCCAGGGATTACGGTGGAATGTTGGACAACCGTTCGTTTGGCGGTACCCAGGTTTCCCGTACATTCTACGCCCGCGGTCAAACCGGGCAGCAATTGTTGTTGGGGGCTTATTCGGCCCTGAACCGTCAAATTGCCAAAAAGCAAGTGACCATGTACAGCCGCCACGAAATGGTGGAATTGGTGACCGTGGACGGCAAAGCTCGGGGCATTATTGCCAAGAACCTGGTCACCGGGGAGCTCGAACGGCATTCGGCCCACGCGGTGGTTTTGGCATCCGGAGGTTACGGAAATGTCTTTTACCTCTCCACCAACGCCATGGGTTCCAATGTAACCGCCGCATGGAAAGCCCATCGTCACGGGGCCTTGTTTGGGAACCCTTGTTTTACCCAAATTCACCCTACCTGTCTTCCTCAATCCGGGGAGTACCAATCCAAATTGACCCTCATGTCCGAGTCGTTGCGCAACGACGGTCGGGTATGGGTACCGGCGATCAAAGAAGATGCGCAGGCCATTCGCGAAGGGCGACTCAAGGGGGGGGATCTTCCCGAAGATCGCCGCGACTATTATTTGGAACGCAAATACCCGGCCTTTGGAAACCTGGTTCCCCGGGACGTGGCTTCCCGAGCAGCCAAGGAAGTCTGTGATGCCGGTCACGGCGTCGCACCCACGGGGTTGGCGGTGTTTTTGGATTTCGAAGATTCCATCCGTCGTTTGGGTCGTAACACCATTTCGGCCCGCTACGGGAATCTCTTTGAGATGTACGAAAAAATCACCGGGGATAATCCCTACGAGACTCCCATGAAAATTTATCCAGCCGTGCACTATACCATGGGTGGATTGTGGGTCGATTACGATTTGATGACCACGGTTCCGGGGCTTTACGCCATCGGTGAAGCCAATTTTTCGGATCACGGGGCCAATCGTTTGGGCGCCTCGGCTTTGATGCAAGGCTTGGCCGATGGGTATTTTGTTTTGCCCTATACCATCGGTTCTTATTTGTCTTCGGAGATTCGGCATGCCGCTCCTTCAACGGAGGACCCCGCCTTTGCCGAGGCCGAACAAAGAGCCCTGGCCTATCAACAAAAAATTCTAGGCATCCAAGGACGTCGTTCACCGGAATCTTTTCATCGTGAATTGGGCAAAATCATGTGGGAATATTGCGGGATGGCCCGCAGTCGGGAGGGTCTAACCCATGCCTTGGGTTTGATTGACCAATTGCACAAAAATTTTTGGTCCGATGTGCGGGTCAGCGGTACGCTGGCTTCTTTTAACCCTGAATTGGACAAGGCCCAGCGGGTGGCCGATTTCATCGAATTAGGCCGCCTCATGGTCTGCGATGCCTTGGCCCGTGAAGAATCCTGCGGTGGTCATTTTCGGGTTGAACATCAGACCCCCGAAGGGGAGGCTCTGCGTCACGACGACAATTTTGCCTATGTGGCTGCATGGGAATACACCGGCGCTTTGAATGAACCGGTCATGCACCGCGAAGACCTGGTTTTTGAAGCCGCTCACCCTACGCAGCGTTCTTACAAATAGTCTCCACTCCTATCAACCCCTCCTTGTCCGCAATGGAATCTACATCGCTCAATCTACGCCTCCAGGTTTGGAGACAACCCTCCACCCAAGCGTCTGGGAAATTTGAAACCTACGAACTGCCTTCGGTTCCGGTCCATGCTTCCTTTTTGGAAATGTTGGACCTGCTCAACGAGCAATTGATCACCGAGGGCCGCGAGCCGGTGGCCTTTGACCACGATTGCCGGGAGGGAATTTGTGGGATGTGCAGCCTCTATATCAACGGCCGTGCCCACGGTCCTCAGCAAGGGACCACCACCTGTCAATTGCATATGCGTCATTTCAAGGACGGGGAAACCATTACCATCGAACCATTTCGAGCCAAGGCTTTTCCGGTGATTCGGGATTTGGTGGTGAATCGTTCGGCCTTTGATCGGATTCAACAGTCGGGTGGTTTTATCACGGTGAACACCGGCAATGCCCCCGATGGCAATGCGGTACCCATTCCAAAGACGGATGCAGACGAGGCCTTTGCAGCGGCGGCCTGCATTGGTTGCGGGGCCTGCGTAGCTGCCTGCAAAAATGCCTCGGCGATGCTCTTTGTATCCGCCAAGGTTTCTCAGTATGCCTTGTTGCCTCAAGGGCAGCCCGAGCATCGCGAAAGGGTTCTTTCGATGGTGCAGGCCATGGATGAGGAAGGTTTTGGGCATTGCACGAACACCGGAGCCTGCGAAGCGGAATGCCCCAAAGGAATTTCGGTCGAGAACATTGCCCGTTTGAATCGTTCCTACTTGGGTGCCCAATTCAGTGGGGGTGGCCATGCGGCCGGTGGAGGTTCTTCCATGGCCTAAGCCTGATTTTTGTGTTCACAGGCATTGTCGAAGCGACGGGCACGCTCCTATCCCGAACCATGGAGGGGACCAACCTGGTTCTCTCGTTTGAATCCAACATCAGCAGCGAACTCAAGGTTGACCAAAGCCTCGCCCACCAAGGGGTCTGCCTGACCGTGGTGGCCTGTGATGATCGTGGTCATCGAGTGGTGGCGGTTCAAGAAACCTTGGACCGTAGCACCTTGGGGAATCTCAAAGTGGGGGATCGCGTTAACTTGGAACGCTGCCTGCGGGTGGGCGATCGCTTGGACGGCCATTGGGTCCAAGGTCACGTGGATGCGACCGGGCTTTGTACCCGAAAAGAATCCAGAGACGGCAGTTGGACTTTTGCATTCTCTTTTCCAGCAGAACATCAACCCCTGTTGGTGCCCAAAGGTTCTGTCACCGTCAACGGCGTTTCACTGACCGTCGTGGAGGTGGGGGAAGGGACCTTCTCGGTGGCCGTTATTCCTTATACTTACGAGCACACCACCCTCGGTGCATTGGAAGAGGGGCAAGGGGTCAACCTGGAATTTGATATTCTAGGCAAGTATTTTCTCCAACACATCAAGAGCCGTTCCTAGGCTCCAGAAAAGTCATTAATTCTCCGCTTTCCTGAAAGGTCTTCAGGGGTTCCTCACCGTGTGGACGTAGGTATTGGTCCAAGACGGTTGCATATTCCAAGTCCGACCAGGGGCCAAAGGCTTCTTCCCCAGCTAATTCGGGGGGAATTTGCATCCGGATATAGGTGGTGGCATCCTCTTCATCGCCAAAGCCGATCCCGTATTCAAAAACCGGGTTGAGGAGGTGATTGCGGTAACACATCCGAGCAAAAATCTCATCGCCTTGGAGAGGACGGAGCGCTTGGTGACGATAGGACAAAAATTCATCCTCAAAAAAAGCCATGTGGGCCCCGTTGTCCCCTAGACTGGCCAGAATGAGTGATTCCCCAACACGCAGGCTAAGGCTTTGGGTATTCGAACTGGATTTGAAATCAAAACCTTTGTTATCCCCATCCAACGGTAGGATGAAGACGGAACCCGGGTCGTAACCCAGGTATTGCAGAGGAAAAACGGCCCCTTGGAGGCTAAGGTGGATCATGCGGTAACGATTCAGAAAAGAGGATTCCCTCCAAGCCGGGTGGGCGTCTTCCTTGTCGCTCAGGGCGTGCATCTCCGCGTAGAGCACACCGATAAATAGCCAACACATCCATTGATAAATTCGTTCGGTTCGGGTCCACCCCAGGGTTTCGATACCCGATGCAAAGAGTTCAGCGCATTTGCGGGCCACCTCATCCAACCCCCCTTCCCAGCAAGTCGGGTGCAAGGGCAGGCGCAGTTCTCGGTAATCCAAGGAGCTACCATCCACCAATTGCAAACGATGCCCAGGTCGAAGGCCCACTCTTTCGAACCAAGAGGCGGGGAAAACAGGACGCAGGTCTTGGGAGGGGTCGATGGGAAGACCGGTGAGAATGCAACGGGTATAATCAAAGCGATGCCCGGCTTCAAAGGGATTGAAGCGGATTAATTCCCAAGCTTCAGCGGGAAAGGCCTGGGTCATGGGGCGAGGGCACGACGCCCAAATAAAGGTCCGGGCTGAGGTTGAGCAGACGATCCCGGTCTTCGGGGTCCAGGCCCAATGTAGCAATAAATTGTTGCAGACTTTCGCGATCCAGGCGCTGCCCGGTGCGGGTCAGTTCCTTGAGTTTTTCGTAAGGAGTCTCGATGCCCCGAGCTCGTAACAATGTTTGAATTCCTTCGGCGAGCACGGCCCAGTTTTGGTCTAAATCGGCGGCCAGCGCTTGGGGATCCGGCTTGATTTTGGAAAGGCCTTTGGAGAGGGATTGCAAAGCCAAAATCGTGTGCCCCAAGGGCACCCCCAAATTTCTTAATACCGTGCTATCGCTCAAATCTCTTTGGAGGCGGGATACCGGGAGTTTTTCGGCCAAATGGCCCAAAAGGGCGTTGGAAAGGCCTAGATTGCCTTCTGCATTTTCAAAATCAATGGGGTTGACTTTGTGAGGCATGGCGGAACTGCCCACCTGGCCCTCGCGAATTTCTTGATGAAAATAACCCATGGAAATGTATTGCCACAGGTCACGGCACAGATCCAACAAGATGACCTGGATGCGTATCATGTTATGGCAATAGGCTGCCAAATAATCGTAGTGCTCGATCTGGGTGGTATAGCGGTAGCGGGTCAGCCCCAGCGTTTCTTGGACAAAGCGATCCGCAAAAGCCGGCCAGTCGGTTTGGGGCCAAACCAAGTGATGGGCGTTGAAATTCCCGGTTGCACCGCCGAATTTGGCCCCGACGGGAACATCGCTCAGCATTTTCATTTGACGTTCCAATCGTTCGACCCAAACCAAAAACTCCTTGCCCAAACGGGTTGGAGAGGCCGGCTGTCCATGGGTTCTTGCCAGCATGGGTAAATCCAACCAGGCCATGGCCATTTTTCGAAGTTGATCCAGAAGGTTATCGAGGGCGGGGGTGATCAGGTCCTGGCGGGCATCCCGCAGGGACATCGGCACCGCGGTGTGGTTAATGTCCTGGGATGTCAGCCCAAAATGCACCCATTCTTTGAGGGCAGCGCCCCCGTTTTCTTCCAAACAACCCTTCATCCAGTATTCCATGGCCTTGATATCGTGCAGGGTGGTTTGTTCAATTTCTTTGATGCGTTGGGCATCTTGGACCCCAAAAGCCCGAAACCTTAAGTCAAGTTGTTGACGCAGTTGGGGTTCCATCACCGGACCGCCGGGTAGGTTGGCATCGCAGAGGGCCTGCAAATACAGCCATTCCACCTCCACACGGTATTTGAACAAGGCCCATTCCGAAAAATACTTCCCTAGAGCGGCTGTTTGGCTGTGATAACGGCCATCCAAGGGAGACAGGGCGGTGAGGGCAGGGAAGTTCGTGGTCATCAAGGATGGGTATTCAGAATAACTTTGCAAAAATAGCGTTTTGGCTCTTATTCAACGAACATGACCCGGTTTAATCGTCGTTGTCGACCTGCGCGCGGGGGACTGCGCATCTTCTGGGGCCTGATTTTGGGCTACGGAACGATCCTTGGAACCGCCAAGGCCCAGACACCGGGTTCAACGAGGCCCATGGAACTGCCGGCCTATATTGATAGCAACGGGGATACGATCGCGGTAGCCTTTTTGCCCCATGTGGATGTGCGGGACAAACGCGTCTTTCGATCGACGGCCGACAAAAAGCGCTTTGATCGCCTCTATTGGAATGTTATGAAAGTTTATCCTCTTGCCAAAGCCGCAGGGAAGCAACTCAACGATTTGGAAGTGGAACTACAAACCATTCCTGAAATCCAACACCGCGCCCATTGCAAGAAATTGGAGGCATCCCTCAAGAAACAATACAAAAAGCAGCTGATGGACCTGACCGTTACCCAGGGTCGTCTCTTAATCAAATTGGTGGATCGGGAAACCGCTCGAACTTCCTATTCGATCGTTCGTGAATTCAGGGGGTCCTTTCAGGCCTTTATGTGGCAAAGTTTGGCCCTCATCTTTGGGACCAGCCTCAAATCCACCTACGAAATGCAAGAAGACCGGGATATTGAGTTGATCCTGATGATGATTGAAGGTCAAGCCTATACAGTCCCTTACAAATACCAAAACACCTCCAAACCATGAACACCACCCCCCCATCAACGGCCTGCGATTGGCTGGTCTTTGCAGCCCATCCGGACGATGCCGAACTGGGGATGGGGGGCACCCTGCTCAAAGCCCGCGATCGGGGTTATGATGTGGTCCTGGTGGATTGGACCCGAGGGGAATTGGGTACCCGAGGAACGGCTGAAACCAGAGCCGCCGAGGCCCAAGCTGCGTCCGGCCTGTTGGGTTTGAGGGAACGCCTTAACCTCGATTTGGGGGATGGCTATTTTGAAGGAACTCCTGAACTACTGCACACCTTGGTGCGCTGCATTCGACGGTATAGACCGAGGGTGGTTTGGGGGAATGCGGTATCGGACCGGCATCCCGATCATGGTCGGGCTTCCGCCTTGTTGGGCAGGGCGGTTTTTTTGAGTGGCTTGCTCAAGGTTCGAACGGATTGGGAAGGTGAAATCCAAGAACCCTGGGCAACGCCCCTCCTGGCCCATTATATTCAAGACCACTACCACGCCCCTTCGTATGTCACCAATATTTCGGAACATTGGCAGGCCAAGATTGAATTGCTTGCCTGCTATGCATCCCAATTTCATCAAGAAGGTTCCAGCGAACCGGTCACCCCTATATCCCGACCTGATTTTCTGCCATTTATTGAAGCCAGAGCCCGGGAAATGGGGCGTTTGATCGGAGCTGAATTTGGGGAAGGCTTTCTCATGGCTCGACCTCTCTGCCAACGGGATATGCCGTATTTGCTCTAAAATTTTTGGGGGTTTCAACCCCCCTTGGGTCCGCGGTAGGCTTGATCAAAACGAGGGTCCAGAAGCGAAGACCAAATCACCGCCTTTTTCCAATCCTCGGTCGTTTTTGGGCGAAGATCGGACGAGGGTTTTTCCAAAGCATCGAGTTCTGAGGACAGGTTGGGGGTTGTGGACTGGATGGCTTGCGGTGCCTTTGGGGTTTGAATGCGCTTATTTGGAATCTGAGCGCGCTGGTTGGGGGCCTCGACTTGGGGGCTGGGCGGGGGCGGTGACCAAACCGGAGGGGATGGGTCCTGTTGAGGCGATGGGGTGGAACGCCTGCTCCAGAGAGCGTACAAAACGGCCCCCAAAACATAGACGACGGTGGATAAGTCCATAGGAATGTGGGCATAAAAGTAGAGGGTATCGGGTTAAGTTTGTAACCCCGCGTTCAGCGCGGTTCGAAAACAATACGATACTGAAAATATGCGACTTACGGAAATTGAGGTCAAGGGTTTTAAGAGTTTTGGGGATCGGGTCTTGGTGCGTTTCAAGGAAGGGGTGACCGGTATTGTCGGACCCAATGGGAGCGGTAAGTCCAATGTCGTGGACGCCATTCGATGGGTATTGGGAGAGCAAAAATCCCGTATGCTCCGTTCCGACAAGATGGATGGGGTGATTTTTAACGGCACCAACAACCGCAAACAAGCCACCTTGGCCGAGGTTCGGCTGACTTTTGATAACCACAAGGGCATCCTGCCCTCCGAGTACCGCGAAGTGACCATCGGGCGCCGCTTGTACCGTTCTGGCGAAAGTGAATACCTGTTGAACGGGGTCACTTGCCGCCTCAAAGACATCACCAATCTCTTTTTGGATACCGGTATTGGCAGCGATTCCTATGCCATTATCGAGCTCAAGATGATTGACGAGATCCTCAACGACAAGGATCATTCCCGCCGTGATTTGTTTGAAGAGGCCACCGGGGTCTCCAAATACAAAATCCGCAAGAAAGAAACCATGGCTCGTTTGGAGGATGCCGAAGCCGACTTGTCTCGGGTTGAGGATATTCTTTTTGAGATCGACCGTTCCATGAAGCAATTGCAAAACCAGGCCCGCAAAGCGGAACAGGTTCAGCAACTCAAGGAGGATTACCGGGTGGCTGCGATGGAATGGGCCTGGCATCAATTGCAAGGTTGGCAGAAACAGTGGCAAGAAGGCAGTGTTCAGGAAGGGGATTTGGGATCCGAAAAAAGCCGTTTGGATCAGGATTTGCAGGATACCGAGGCCAAACTGAGCGCAGGCAAGGCCCGAATGACCGATGCCGAGCAAAACCTAACCAAGGCTCGATCGGTCTTGCAGGATGTATCCAACCGCCTGCGTTCCCTGGAGTCGCAACAACAATTGCAACAGGAACGTCTCCGGCATTTATTGGACAAAATCCAATCCCTGGAGCAGCAAAAAGCCAACGACCGGGAACAACAAGAAGAGCAAAAAAACCGTTTGGAAGACCTTCAAAATCAGTGGACCTCCTGTTCGCAGCATCTGGACGAGGCATCGGCTGCGGTTGCAGAAGTGGCCATCCGTTTGCAGGAGGCCGATCACCGAATGCAGGAACAGGATCGGGCTTTTCAGGAAATGCGCAAGCAACAGGATGAACGCCAGGCCAATCGCTATGCATTGGAAAGCAGTGCCCATGTTTTGGAAGCCCAAATCAAGGCCCTCGATTCCGAGAAAGATCGAATTCAAACGGAGACCCAGAACCGTAAAGATGAATTCTCCAAACTGGAAACCTTGGTCGCCACCTTGGCGGAGGAGGTACAGAAGATGGAGGCCGGGGTTCAGGAATTGGAAGCTTATCAAGAGGATCACCAAAAACAAACCCAGGCTTGTCAGCAGGAATTGCAAAGCCTTCGACCTGCCGTTGCGGAAGCCGCGCGTCGTTTGGACCGCAAGAGCAACGAGGCCCAACTTTTGGCCGAACTGGTCCAAAACATGGAGGGTTACCCCGAATCGTTGCGATACCTGCGGGATCACCAGGATTGGGCCCGCACCGCCCCTCTGCTTGGAGATATTCTGCATGTAGAGGCCCGATACCGACCGTTGATCGAACGGGTTTTGGAGCCTTACTTGAGCTATTACGTGGTCAAATCCTACGACGAAGCCCGATCCGGTATCCGATTGTTGACCGATGCGGGCATGGGCAAAGCCTCCTTCTTTGTGATGGAAGCCTACCAGGGGCTCAGCGATGAGGGACCCAGCCCGATGAAGGCGCCCGATGGGACCGTGGCTGCGCTGGGGTTGGTCGAAATCCCGAAGGATTATCGCATTCTCTGCGAGCACCTTTTGGGTCGAGTCTATATTCAGACCGAAGGTGCGGCGGAATGGTCCTTTGGTGAATGGAAGGATCGTTACCCCGGGACCCTGCTCGTCACATCCAATGGGAATTGTTACGGAGACGGTCGCTGGCTGACGGGTGGGTCCATGGGGCTGTTTGAAGGCAAAAAGTTAGGCCGCAAGCGGAACCTGGATCAGCTGCTCGAAGAGGTCGAAACCGAAAAAGCGGAACTGCTCAACCTTCAAAATCGCCTGCAAATCCTTCAGGAAACCGAGGCAACGTTGCGGGCCTCCTCCAAAGAATCCCAGCTCAACAACAGTCGTTCGGCTTTGTTACGCAAAAGCTCCGAATCGGCTCAGGTCCAGGCCCGGCATGAACAAATGGTCCGTGCCTTGGCCCAGTCTTCGGATCGGAACCGGGTGATTGACGAGCAAAAAAAAACCATGCAGGAGGAATGGGCGACGCTCCAACCTAGGGTCGAAGCCATTCTGGTGGAACTCAACGAAGGCAGCCAAAATCTGGCGTCCATGCAAGAGGAATGGTCGGTTCGCAAGGCTGTTTACCAAGGGGTTCGGGAAGAATACACCGGGATCACCAAGCAAGAACTGCATTGGGTGAACCAAAAAGCCAACATGGAAACCCAAATGGATTTTCGCCGTGGCCAAATGGAATTGTTACAAAACCGATTGGAACAGGCGGAGATCTCCGTGAAGGAATTGCAGGAAGAGCATGCCCGGCTTGCGCTGGAATTGGAGCAAAGCGATGATCGTCGCCCTTCGCTCTTGTTGGAGGAAGCCGGGGCCCAAGAGGCGATGAACCAGGCCGAGGCTGATTTTTTTGGTGCCAGGGGGGAACAGGACAGCCTGGAGGAACATGTAAGGCAATTGCACCGTCAGCGGGAAATGAACGACCAATTGCTCAGCCAACGCAAGCAGCTGGTGCTGACCGTTCAAATGGAAATCAAAGCACTCAGGGAGCGCTGGGCCTTGGAGTTCGACAGCGATCCGGATATCCTGGATTCCATGGAGGCTCCGGAGCGGGGTGAACACGAATTGGCGGGTCTGGTTCAATCGATGCGCCGAAAGATTGAGAATTTTGGTCCGGTCAATCCGATGGCTCTGGAAGCTTTTGCTGAAGTGGAACAAAGGCATGTCTTTATCACCGCCCAAAAGGCCGATTTGGTACAGGCCCGGGAAGTCTTGTTGCAAACCATCGAAGAAATTGATCTCAAAGCCACCGAGCGTTTCTTGGAAGGTTTTTCAACCATCCGTGAACATTTCATCGAAGTCTTCCGCTCCTTGTTCACCGCCGAAGACGATTGCGATTTGATCCTGAGCCATCCCGAAATGCCCTTGGAATCTTCCATCCAAATCATGGCCAAGCCCAAAGGCAAAAAGCCACAATCCGTCAATCAGTTATCGGGTGGGGAGAAAACATTGACCGTCACCGCCTTGCTATTTGCCATTTACCTCTACAAGCCGGCGCCTTTTTGCATATTCGACGAGGTGGATGCGCCGTTGGACGATGTGAATATTGACAAATTCAACCGCATGATTCGCCGTTTCTCTAAGGACTCTCAATTCATTATTGTGACCCATAACAAGCGCACCATGGAGACCACCGACCTCATGTACGGGGTGACCATGGTTGAGCAGGGTGTGAGCCGGGTGGTTCCGGTTGATTTTTCGAACCTGAACGAGTACGTCCCTGCCGATCAGGCGGCCGTCCCTGCCTAGGTAGGACCAGGCTGTGTTAGGAGAATTTAATGTTACGATCCACCGTGCGTTGGGCAAAGAAGAAGGCGGCTAGGTAGAGGAGGATCGCGGTTGCAGCCAGCGCCCAGCCGTTGACAAGGGCCCATTCGCTCCATGCCAAGCGCAGGGGGACGGCATCCAAGTAATAGGAACCTGGATCAAGACCAAACCAACGGTAGCGTATCTGGGTGAACATCAAGATGCCCAGGCACAGGTTACCGAGCAACCAACCTTTGAGAACCATTCGCATGCCCAGTTGCCAAACAACCAAAGCCAATGGACCGGACCTCAGCCCCAAGCTTTGGAGGATTCCCAAGCTGTTTTGGCGTTCAAGTAGCAGGATAAACAGGGCGGAGATCAGGTTGACCGCCCCGACACTCGCCAGGAGTATGAGCAAAACCAAGCGGTTGGTATCAAAAAAATTCAACCATTCAAAGAGGGAAGGCATTTGATCCTGCAGGGTCAGACATTCCTGTTGCACCGGTAGCATGGTTTCTATACGATTGCGAACCGACGCCATGCGCTCAAAATTTTTTAACTCCAATTCCAGATGACTGCAACGATCCGGACCCCATCCCAGGATACGCGACAGAAGGGCCGAGGGCACCAAGGCCACCGGTCGCCCCAATTCGCTTTGCATAGGCATTTCAAAAAGACCCACCACCCGTAACGAGCGCATTCGCACCGGTTCCTGCATGAAATAAACGGTCAATTTATCTCCAAGCCTGAGGTTGAGATCCCTTGCTACGTTCTTGGGGAGCAATATTTCTTGGGCGTTTGCTTTGGGCCAGCGGGGTATGGACCCTTGGACCAGGGTTCCGGCCGGAAAGGGCTGCGGCACCGTGTCCATGCCTTTGAGGAGGAGGCCCTCCATCCCGGCCTTGGTCTGGGCCAGGGCCGGTACCAAGATGACGGGGGAGACGCGCACCACCTCGGGTTCTTGCTCGAGGGTTTGCCGTAGGTCTTGATCCAGCTTCAGGGGTTCACGGTATTCCTGTTCGGTGGTTTGGAGATTCCGGACTTGGAGATGCCCCCAAAACCTTCCCATTCGTTGAGGGATTTCCCATTGAAAGCCGTTGACCACCGCATGACCCAAGAGATAGAGGCAGATTCCAGCCGCCGTACTGAGAACCGCCATGCGTTGGACGGTCCGGGTATGTTGCCCGGCATGGGCCCCTGTGAGGGTTCTGCTCAGGAGTTTTCGTAATTCCGGGGACCAGGCCATAGATTTGTCAAAAGTATGCGATTCTCACTCCAAATAAGGCGGACCTTGGCGGCGATGCGAGCGACCTCTTTGGTGTGGTTTGCGATGGTATGCATCGTTCATGCGATGGAAAATGGCCCCGCCAAGGAGGGGTATCCTTCGGTGGCCAATCGCTGGCCGGAGTGGAAGCATCATGTGGAAGGGAAGCGGGTGGGCTTGGTTTTGCACCAAAGTTCCACGGTCAGGGGTCGCCTATTGGCCGATGTTATGTTGGAAGATGGGATCCAGGTTCAGGCCTTGTTTGTGCCCGAACACGGACTGCGAGGAGAGGCCGATGCAGGTGCCCAAGTGGCCGATACCTTGGACCCCAAGACCTCCCTGCCGGTTTATTCGTTGTACGGTCAACGAAAGGCCCCGACTCCGCAACAACTTCGGGATCTGGACCTGCTGGTTTTTGATTTGCAAGATGTGGGCGTTCGTTTCTACACCTACCTCAGTACTTTGCATTATGTTATGCAGGCCTGTGCCATGGCAGGCACTCCTTTGTTGGTTTTGGATCGTCCCAATGTGAACGATTACACGGTGGATGGTCCTGTTTTGGACACGGCCTATCGTTCGTTTGTAGGAATGCATCCCATACCGGTCTTGCACGGGATGACCTTGGGGGAATTGGCCGGTATGATCAAAGGCCAGGGTTGGATCGCTCAGGCCGAGTCCCTTCGTTTGACCGTCCTACCCATGATGGGTTACCGCAAGGGTCTTCGTTTGCAGCCTGAGCGCCCTCCGTCCCCCAACCTTCGAGATTCCATCGCATTGGCTTGGTACCCAACCCTCTGTTTTTTTGAGGCTTGCCCTGTATCGGTAGGGCGCGGCACGACTCTGCCGTTTGGCTTGGTCGGGAGTCCTTGGTACCGAAACGGAGATACCTGTTTTGTGCCGCGTCCGCTGAAAGGACGATCCCAAAATCCTGTTTTGAACGGCCGTATTTGCTGCGGTTTTCGCGTGGATCGATGGCCCCAAGGACCGTTGGATGGCCCGGGAATCCACCTCCCCTTGTTAAAAGAATTTTGGTTGGCTTTTGAAAAGTCATACCATGGAGGGTCCGCGACGAATTCAATCTATTCGGAAACCAAAACCAAAACCAAGGGTCGGAAACAATCCGCTGCCGAGGTTTTTTTCCAGCCCTTCTTTGATAAACTTGCGGGGGGACCTGCATTGCGTTTACAATTGCAAAAGCATACACCGGCCCGAAAGATTCGTCGCAGTTGGCAGCCCGCCTTGCAGCGATTTGAATCCCAACGCAAGCCCTATCTCCTCTATCCGAATCCTTTGACGCCATGAGATTTGTTTTTTACGGAACGCCCGATTTTGCTGCCGTGACTTTGCGGATTTTGCTGGAACAGGGTTGTCGTCCGTTGGCGGTGGTCACATCCCCTGACCGGGCCTCGGGAAGGGGTCTGCGCACCGTTGACACCCCGGTCAAGGCCTTGGCCTTGGAGCAGGGGATTCCTGTTTGGCAGCCGGAAAACCTTCTGGATTCTGATTTTCTTGAAGAGCTGAGGAAATTGAATCCGGATTTTCAGTTGGTGGTGGCTTTTCGGAAGCTTCCGTCGGAGGTTTGGGATGGGTTTTGTTACGGAACCTGGAACCTGCATGCTTCGTTGCTGCCGGATTTGCGAGGCGCGGCCCCCCTTCATTGGGCGCTTCGATGGGGCTATACCCAAACGGGTTTGACGGTTTTTCGGATCAACAACCGCATTGATACCGGGGATATGCTCTGTCAAGAAAGTCTGGAGATTCCCAACGATTGGAATGCAGGGGATTTGCACGATGCCATGGCCGAGGCGGGTGGACATCTCTTGGTGCAGGCGGCTCGTCGCATTGCGTCCGGTGATCTTCGAACCGTGGCCCAGCCAACGGGACAGCCGTTACGTTCGGCTCCCAAAATTTCCAAAGAGGATTCGGTCTTGGATTGGAACAGGCCATCGGAGGAGTTGTTTCATTTTGTCCGGGCCTTTGCCCCGGCACCGGGTGCAAGAACGGTCCTGGGTCAACGGCAGTGGATCGTCCTCCAAACAGCTCTCACGTGCCCCGAACCCAACGATTGGCTGCCTAAAGAACTGTCACCACTTCCGGGGACCTTGAAGGTGCAGGGGGGGCGATGCTGGGCACGCGCGTTGGATGGATGGTTGGAAATCTTGGTGATCAAACCCCAAAACGGGAAAGCGATGGCGATGGAAGCTTTTCTGAGGGGCCAAGCGCCTTTGGACGGACAAGTTCTGGGTTAAAGCCCGGTGATGGCTTTGTTGGCCGCATCCACCATTTCATCCTCGGGTTGACGGGGTAGGAGGTTTCCGTTCCAATGCGAAACCCTTTGGACCCCCCGAATAGAATTGGTGAGCCAGAGGGAGGTACAATCCTTGAGTTCCGCTGGTGGTTCCTGAATCCTTTCGACTTGATGGCCAAGATGCCCCAAAAATTCCACCAAAAATTCGGCGCAGAGTCCGGGTAGGCAACCGCTGTTCCAATCAGGGGTATAACAACGGCCCTCTTTCCAATAAAACAAATTCGAACGGCTGCTTTCAATCAGCCCCCCTTGGGGTGACCTGAGCAAAGCGTCGTCCCAGCCTTGGTTGATGGCAAATTTTTCGGCCAGGATATAGGGGAGTGCGGACATGCTTTTGATATCGGGAAGCAAAGGCGGGCATTTGATCAAGGAGGAGGCACCAAGCCGCAAGACCGCATCGGATGGGGACAATGGACTTTGGTCAAAATTCTCTAATTCGGTACGCCAAACCGCGCTGGAACCATCGGGCCGGTAGCCACGTCCATTTTGTCGCCATACCAAGGTCCGAAAGCGTCCGTAAACGGGTTGGCCTTGGTCATGCCAAGCCTGCCTCGCGAGTTTTTTCCATTCCGAGACATCGTGCCAGGGAAGGTCCAAGGCCATGACACGCGCCGCATAGCGCATGCGGTCCAGGTGCTCCTGGGCCCAAACGAGGCGACCGTTGACAAGCAAGGCCGTATCAAAAAAACCATCGCCGTATTGGATTCCGCGATGAAGGTCTGTTAACACGTGGTTGTCAAGCACCTTCAAAGGTATTAATTTAGGCTTTGTTTCAATCCCCCCTTTTGTTATGAATGCCCAGCGTATCACCACCCTTGGTCAATTTATCATCGAGCGACAGGCCGAATTTCCTTATTCCAAAGGTCAATTGTCTCGATTGTTACGGGATATCGGCATTGCCTCCAAAATCGTTAACCGTGAGGTGAACAAAGCAGGTCTGGTAAATATCCTGGGCGATACCGGCGAAACCAATATCCAGGGCGAGACGGTCAAAAAATTGGATCTATTCGCCAATGAGCAATTCAAGGCAGCCCTCACAGCCGGGGGTGAATGCTGCGTTTTTGCGTCCGAAGAGGACGAAGGAATCACCACCATTGAGGGCTCTGTTTCGGTCGATGCCAAATACGCTGTTTTGATGGATCCCTTGGATGGGTCTTCGAATATTGACGTGAATGTTTCGGTGGGAACTATTTTTTCGATTTATCGAAGGGTTTCCCAGGAGGGTCCCGGTCTTTTGAGTGACTGCCTCCAGAAGGGCATGCATCAGGTGGCCGCAGGTTACGTTGTCTACGGTTCGTCCACCATGCTGGTCTATACCACCGGTCACGGGGTGAATGGATTTACCCTGGATCCCTCCATCGGTGAATTTTGTCTATCGCACCCTGATGTGCGGATTCCTGAACAAGGTCAAATCTATTCAGTCAACGAAGGGAATTACATCCATTTCCCGCAGGGGATCAAACAATACATCAAGTATTGCCAGGCTTACGACGAAACTACATCGCGCCCTTACATTTCCCGCTACATTGGTTCCATGGTCGCCGACTTTCATCGCAACCTGCTCAAAGGGGGGGTCTTTATCTACCCAGCAACCGGCAAGGCGCCCAAAGGAAAACTTCGTTTGGGTTACGAATGCAATCCCATGGCCTTTATCGTGGAACAGGCCGGTGGGAAGGCCAGCGATGGCAAAAGTCGAATTTTGGAATTGGAAACAACGGATTTGCACCAAAGGACCCCGGTTGTTTTGGGTTCTCGCTTGATGGTCGAAAAAGTGGAGTCTTTCCTTAGGGAGTTTCCTGATCCAGGGTCTTTTTGAGTTCGACCAATCCCGCCCGAAGGCTCAGCAGTCTTTCTTTGAGGCTGAGGGTTTCAGGAATTTTGTGACCTTTTTCGTTGAGATGGGCCAGGGCCCCTTTGATCGTAAAGCGCCTTTCTTTGAGGAGGTATTGGATCTGACGCAAAAGTTCCAGGTCTTTTTCGGTATACATCCGGTTCCCTTTGCGGTTTTTTTTGGGTTGAAGCATCGGGAATTCGGTTTCCCAATAGCGCAACAAGGAGGGGTTGAGGCCCAGCGAGTCGGCTACTTCCCGGATATTGTAATAAAGCTTGAGGGGGGTGGTTTTTTCCTGGTCCATTAGTCCAACGATTGGTTGGCACTCGAGGCCTTGGCGAGGAGCTCCTGGTGCTGCGCGGGGTTTAAGTCATTAAATATAAAGTACACGGGGTCCACTTTGCGTCCGTTTTTGTGGACTTCGTAATGGAGGTGGGGGCCGGTGCTTTTTCCGGTATTGCCGAGGCGAGCGATGACCTGCCCTCGCTTGACTTTTTGGCCGGGACGTACCTCAAAGCGTGAGAGGTGGGCGTACAGGGTTTGGTAGCCGTACCCATGGTCCAGGAGGAGGTAATTCCCGTACCCGCGGTCCAAGCGTACCAATTCTTTGACGGTTCCGTTGCCGGTTGCATAGACGGGGCTGTGCATGGGGGCCGTGAAATCCAGGCCTTCGTGGAATTTCACGGTTTTGTAGATGGGATCCATGCGGTAACCGTAGCCCGAAACCGGCTCACCGCGCCTGCGGCCGCTCATGGCCATGGGTTGGATGGCAGGCATCGCCTCCAAAAGGCGATTTTTTTGGCGAATCAGGGTTCCCAATTCCTCGTACGAGGTGGATTGATCCAACAGAGTCCGGGTCAGCCCCTCCGTTTTGAGGGCCGTTGTGGCCATGAGTGCCCCGTATTGATAGGTCGCCAAATAGGAATAGGCATTGATATCGGCTTTGTTGGGGGCCGCAATTTCACTGAGGGGCTCCGCCTCAAAAATGACCCTGTAAATATTACGGTCTCGCTGTTCCAGTTCGGTGACGACCGAGCGCATGAGGTCCAGACGGCGGTCCAGGGCCTGGTAACGCCATTCCATTTCGGCCAATTCTTCCTTGAGTTGCTTCTCTTTGGGGGAGTCCAAAAAGGTATAAGCCAGGGAAATCACCATCACCGAAGAGACCACGGCCGCCGAAAAGTAACCCAAGAGCACAAGCAAGCGCTTGTGCCAAGGTTGACGAACCTGTTCAAAGACCAGCTTGACAGGATTGAATTCGTAACGCAGACGAGCCATTTGCTCAAAATTAAGTAATTTCGGGCCTTAACACGAACAGAGAAATGCGTATGAAGGCCGAAGAAGTCAGACAAGTTTTTTTGGATTTTTTTGCATCCAAAGGGCATCATATTGCCCAACCATCTTCCTTGATCGTTCAGGGCGATCCGACGCTTTTGTTTACCAATGCGGGGATGAACCCCTTCAAGGATTTGTTTTTGGGGAATAGAACCCCGGATTTTCGACGGGTGGCGGATACCCAACCCTGCCTTCGGGTATCGGGCAAACACAACGACCTGGAAGATGTAGGCAAGGATACCTACCATCACACGCTGTTTGAGATGCTGGGCAATTGGTCCTTTGGGGATTACTTCAAAGAGGAAGCCATTGCTTGGGCATGGGAATTGTTGACCGGGCCGTATGGTTTGTCCGCGGACAGGTTGTATGTCACTTATTTTGAGGGGGATGCCACCGATGGATTGGAAGCGGATCATCAGGCTAGGAATTTTTGGAAACAATGGATTGCGGAGGATCGCATTTTGCCTGGTAACAAAAAAGACAATTTTTGGGAAATGGGGGATACCGGTCCTTGCGGTCCTTGTTCCGAAATCCACATGGATTTGCGGAGTGAAGAAGAGCGCAAAGCGCTGGATGCAAGGGAATTGGTCAATAAAGACCACCCCCAAGTGATTGAGCTCTGGAACCTGGTCTTCATGGAATTTCAGCGCATGGCCGATGGTCGATTGCAGGCATTGCCCGCTCGTCACGTGGATACGGGCATGGGGTTTGAGCGTCTCTGTCGGGCCGTTGCCGGTGCCTCCAGCAATTACGATACCGATGTTTTCGTTCCCCTTATTCGCCACATCGAAGCTAGCTCAGGTCACCGTTACGGGGCTGGCAACGAGGCCGTGGATATCGCGATGCGGGTGGTGGCCGACCACATGCGGGCGGTATGCCTAGTGATCGCCGATGGGCAATTGCCCTCCAATGCCAAAGCAGGGTATGTCTGTCGCCGCATTCTGCGCAGGGCCATTCGGTACGGCTATACCTACCTGGGTTTTGAAGAACCAACCCTGCACCGTTTGGTGGACACGGTGGTTGCCAGTTTGGGAGACGTATTGCCCCAATTGATCCGCGAAAAAGCACTCATTACGCAGACCCTGCAGGCCGAGGAAACGAATTTTTTGCGCACCTTGGCCAAAGGACTGCAGCGCATGGACCTATGGATGTCCGCCCATTCTTCGCAAAATGTGGTCCCTCAGGGGATCCAAATGGACGGGGATACTGCGTTTGAGTTGTTTGACACCTACGGTTTCCCTCCGGATTTGATTGCTTTGGTTTTGACCGAAAAAGGATTTGGGATGGACCAAGCCGGATTTGAGAAAGCCATGCAGGTTCAGCGGGATCGTTCTCGTTCGGCCACTCGTCTTGTAGCCGGTGATTGGGCATGGATGGAATGGACGGAAGGGGATACGGCGCTCGAATCGCAATTTGTTGGTTATGATCAACTCGAATGTTCGAGCCGTTTGCTTCGGCAGCGGTTGGTTCGCAGCGGGGAGGCCGAGCAAGCCCAGGTGGTTTTGGAGACAACGCCTTTTTATGCCGAATCCGGTGGTCAAGTGGGGGATACGGGGCGTTTGATTGGTGAGGACGGCGAGGTCTTGGAAGTCCTGGATGTCTTCAAAGAGAACCATGTTTGGATCCACCGGGTGAACCAATTACCATCCCATCCCGAACAATCGTTCAGGGCGGTGGTGGATACCCAGCGTCGGCAAAGCACCAGCGCTCATCACAGTGCGACGCATTTGTTGCATACCGCCCTGCGCCATCACCTCGGTCAACATGTTCAACAAAAAGGCTCCCTGGTTTCGCCTCACCAATTGCGCTTTGACTTTGCCCATACGGGTCGTGTTACAGAACAACAGATGCAGGCGATCGTTGAGGAAGTCAACGGAGCGGTTCGCCAAGCCTTGCCTTTGGAGGAATCCCGGAATGTGCCGATTCGCGAGGCCATGGAAAAAGGGGCCACCGCCCTCTTTGGTGAAAAATACGGGGACTCGGTGCGGGTCATTTCCTTTGGGGGCACCTACTCCATGGAACTGTGCGGGGGAACCCATGTGGAGCATACCGGCCGCATTGGTTTCTTTCGGGTGGTCTCTGAGAGCGCTGTGGCTTCGGGAATCCGACGAATCGAGGCCGTCTGCGGAACCTATGCCGAGGCATGGGTCGAGGAGCGCCTGCAATTGCTGGAACAAATCAAAGGCCTTTTCAAGAATCCGGTGGACCTCCTGACCCAGGCCGGCAAAAGCTTGGAAGAGTTGGGGCAATTGCGCAAAAAAATGGAGGAATGGGACCAAAAAAAGACGGATTCCTTGGTCCAAGAGGCCTTGAAGGCCTTCGCAACGCAGGACCATGGTTTTCCGGTTTTGGTCCAGGTCTGCGATGTCCGCAAGTCCGATTCCCTCAAAGCCATGGCTACCAAACTACGAGCCTACGACCCACAGGCGGTGGTGCTCTTGGGGGCCTTGGTCGAAGATCGATTTTATGTCTGCCTTGCCTTGGGCGAAGAGGCCTCCAAAACACACAACGCCGGTCAAATTCTTCGAGTCTTGTTAGCCACCATGGGGGGGCAAGGAGGAGGTCAGCCCCATTTGGCCATGGGGAGTGCGACCTTGCCACCTTCCTCCGTTTCGCCAACGGCCGAATCCCTTCGATTGGCTTTGGATCAGGCCCTGCCTTCGTTGAATGAGCCATTAATCCATGATGATGAATGATGTTATAACCAAGTACGAATTGGTGGTGGGACTGGAGGTGCATGCGCAGCTTAGGACCCAATCCAAGGCATTTTGCAGCGATAGCACCGACTTTGGGGCTCTGCCCAACACTCTCTTGTCGCCTATTTCGATGGGCCATCCCGGGACCTTGCCACGATTTAATGGCCAGGTTTTGGAGTACGGAATCCTGCTTGGGTTGGCGATGAATTGCAAAATTCGGGAATACAACGAATTTGCGCGCAAGAATTATTTCTACGCGGACCTGCCCAAAGGCTACCAGATCACCCAGCATCTGACCCCTTTGGCCTACGACGGATACCTGGACCTTGAATGCGAGGAAGGGAAGAACCGAAGGGTGGGTATCACCCGGATTCACATGGAGGAAGACGCGGGCAAGAGCATCCACGATCAGGATCCGCTGGATACCCTGGTGGATTTGAATCGCTGCGGCGTTCCCTTGCTCGAAATCGTTTCGGAGCCCGATCTGCGCACGGCTCGCGAGGCCTACCTGTATTTACAAGAAATTCGTCGATTGGTTCGCTACCTGGAAATCTGCGACGGTAACATGGAAGAGGGTTCTCTCCGGTGCGATGCCAACATTTCGGTTCGACCCGTGGGTTCGACCGAGTTGGGAACCAAGGTGGAGGTCAAGAACATGAACTCGATGCGCCACGTTCAGAAGGCCATCGAATACGAATACCAGCGTCAATGCGAAGCCATCGAAAGAGGGGAACGCATCGTTTCCGAGACCCGTTCTTTTGATCCCCAGGCCCAGAACACCTTTGCGCTTCGTTCCAAAGAAGCCGCCAACGATTATCGGTATTTCCCTGAACCGGATTTGCCACCCATCCTGGTGACCCCATCGGTGATCGAAGGGATTCAATCCAAAATGCCCCCCTTGCCGGCAGCCTTGATGGCTCAATTTACCAACGAGTTGGGGCTTAGTGCCTACGATGCGGGGGTTTTGTGCGACCAAAAAGAACTGGCCCTTTGGTTTCTATCCTTGATTTCGGGGACCACTCACACCAAACAAGCGGCCAATTGGACCATGGGTCCTGTCAAAACCTGGCTGAATGCCCGTGCCTTGCCCATTTCGGATTTGCCGATATCAGCGGCCTCCCTCGCTCAATTGATTAACGCGGTTCAGGAGGGAAAACTAAGCCATCACCAGGCGGTGCAGCAGGTATGGCCCGCATGGTTGGAGCAAGCCAATCGAAGCCTGCAGGATCTCTTGAAAGGCCTGGGTTTGGAGGGTGGAGCCGTTGAGGATGACTTGCCTGCGCTGGTTCAAGAAGTCTTGGCTTCCATGCCCGCCAAGGTTCAAGAATACCGTGACGGCAAAAAGGGTCTATTGGCTCTGTTTATGGGTGAAATCATGAAAAGAACCGGGGGCAGGGCTCAACCGGCCAGGGCTTCGGCGCTGCTCCAAGAGGCCTTAAATTAACCATGGCTTAACAAGGTCTCCTGGCCTTGTTCCATTACTTCGTGCCTTCATTAACCCAATTTCCTATGTCCCTATCCGGTTCCCCCAAACCAACCAAAATCCTGGTGGTGGATGATGAGCCTGATATTTTGGAAATTGTTTCCTACAATCTTGTCAAAGAGGGTTACTCGGTGAAGACGGCCGAAAACGGCCAGGACGCCCTCAAGATCGCCAGGGAATTCATCCCTGATTTGGTCTTGTTGGATGTGATGATGCCCAAGATGGATGGCATGGAAACCTGCAAGCAGCTTCGCATGATTCCATCGTTGAAATCCTGTTTTGTGCTTTTTCTTACGGCACGCGAGGAGGAGTTTGTCGAGGTGCTTTCGTTTCAAGCCGGGGCCGATGATTTTTTGACCAAGCCCATCAAGCCTCGGGCTTTGCTCAGCCGTATCGAAGCCATTCTGCGGCGCTCTCAGTCCGATTCCACCCATGAAGTGCAACATCGAATTCAGTTGGGGGATTTGGTGATCGATCGGGAAGCCTACCGGGTTACTCAGGCCGGGCAAACCATTCCATTGGCCCGCAAAGAATTTGAATTGCTCTTTCTCCTGGCATCCAAACCAGGGAAAGTCTTTACCAGGGATCAGATTTTGGAACAAATCTGGGGATCCGACGTGGTGGTCATCAACCGCACCATCGACGTCCACATTCGCAAACTACGCGAAAAGCTCGGCGATGCCTACATTAGCACCATCAAGGGTGTAGGCTATAAATTCGAGCTTCTTTGAAGAACCTAACTCCAGTTCAGGTGGCGGGTATCGTATCCGCCGCCGTTTCGGCATTTGTTGCATGGGTGGCCCTGTGGCTGGGTTTGGGTTGGGTGGAGGTTTTGATTCTATGCATGATGGGAGGGGGGGTCGCTTTGGTGGCATCCATCTACCTGTTGAAGTTTTTTTTGTTGGATCGGGTCCATCAGATTCTTCAAACGATCAAGCTGACCAAATCCAATTTGATGAGCGAATCCCCTTCGGGTTTTCTCTCGGATCCCTTGGGTCGAGTGGACGAGGCCGTCACGCGTTGGAGCAAGGAACAAAATCTAAAACGAGAGGAACAGGAAAAACTGGAGCGATACCGCAAGGAATTCCTGGGGAATGTATCGCACGAGCTCAAGACCCCGATTTTTAATATTCAGGGCTATATTCATACGCTTTTGGACGGGGCCAAGGATGATCCGGCCACCAACCTCAGTTTCCTCCAAAAGGCGGCCCGCTCGGCGGACCGGATGGAGGCCTTGGTCAAAGACTTGTTAACGATCAGTGAATTGGAGTCGGGTTCGGTTCGTATGGAATGGGAAAATTTTGATCTGCATGAATTGTTGCAGGATGTTTTTGATTCGGTTGACCACAAAGCGAGGGGACGTGGGATTCAAATCGAAATCAACGCAGGTTGTGAGCCTCCGTTTGGGGTCCGCGCCGACCGCAAAAAAATTCGGCAAGTTCTGGTCAATTTGCTTTCCAATTCGATTCATTACGGCAACGATCAAGGCCTGACCCAAGTGGGGGTTTTTGATATGGGCCACCAATTTTTGATTGAAATTTCGGACAACGGCATGGGGATTGAGCTCGAACACTTACCACGACTTTTTGAGCGCTTTTATCGGGTGGACAAAGGCCGTTCTCGTTCCGAAGGGGGAACCGGCTTGGGCTTGGCCATCGTCAAGCATATGCTCGAAGTGCACGGGCAGACCATTCATGTGCGGTCTTCTGTGGGCATGGGGTCCACCTTTGGGTTTACGTTGAACAAGGCCCAGAGCTAGGTCGAGAGGTTTAGCTTTGCGCCATGAAGAGACCGTCCTTTGAGGACCTTGTTTTGTGGCAGGAAGGGGATCTGCTGGCGGTGAACAAACCACCATTGATTGCCTCCCTGGACGAAAGAACCCCCGGGCAATCGAGTTTGCTGCGCATGGCGCGGGCCTGGAATCCCGCCCTAACTCCTTGCCATCGTTTGGACAAGGAGACCTCCGGGGTCATGCTCTTTGCGGGCTCCGACGATGCGTACCGTTCGGTGGCCATGGCCTTTGAGAGGCGCCAAGTCAACAAGGTGTATCATGCCCTGGTGGGCGGCATTCATCGTTTTGATAACCAAGCGATTGATCTGCCTTTGGGCCAGGGACGGGACGGCAGCGTCCGGGTTGATTTTCGCGACGGGAAGTCGGCGTTAACCTATGTGAACAGCCTGGCCTATTTCCGTCATTTTACATTGCTTGAATGCAGGCCGGTTACCGGTCGAACCCACCAAATACGGGTTCATCTTGCCTCCCAAAACTGCCTCATCGTTGCCGATCAGGTTTATGGGGGGGAATTTCCTTTGCTTTCGGAGATTAAGGGCCGCAAATACCGAATGTCCAAAAACCAGGAGTTGGAAATTCCCATGATGCGCCGATTAGCCCTGCATGCCCAAGCCGTCAGCATCGACAGTCCAGGGCTGCAAATTCCTGTTATTGAGGCGCCTTATTCCCGTGACTTTGAGGTTTTGTTGAAGTTGTTGGGCAAATACGACTCTTGACGAGGACCCGCAGGGGTCCCTTTATTTTCGGTTCGGGTTGGTTTCGGTTCGGGACTGGCGTAGGAGTCGAAGCCTGGCTTCGGCCTGAAGGAGCTGGGCCTTGAGGCCTTGAATCTTCTTTTCGACTTCGCTCTTCATGAGGTCGGCGTTCTTGGATCGTCCAAAAAACCCGAGGTTGTTTTCGAGCAAATCAATTTCTTTGCGCAGGTCGTTGACTTTGTACTGGATTTGGGTCTGCTCGCGGCTGATTTCCTTGTCGCCCGCGGGGTTTTGACTCATCTTTTCGAGGCGATTCTGGTATTGAGCATCCCTCTGAGCATCCCGGTCCACCTTGAGACGATCAAACCAAGCGTTGGTAAGCGAACGAAATTGCTGTTGCAAGGCTTCTTTCCGATTCATCGGCACAAAACCGATTTCTCCCCAGGTTTTCTGAATTTGCATGAGGTAGGCCAGGTCCTCCGAGGGGTTTCCGGTGCTTTGGTAGGCCGTGAGTTCGGCTACCAAGGCCTCCTTCCGTTGAAGGTTCTCGCTTTGCTTGGATTTTTCTTCGGCAAAGAATTCGTTTTTGCGCGTAAAGAAGGCATCGCAGGCCTGACGAAAACGATTCCAATACTTGTCCGATAGTTTTCGAGGAAGGGCAGGGGCCTCCTTCCATGCTTTTTGGAGATTTACCAGGGCCTGTGTTCCGCCTTTCCAATCCTCGGAACTCTGCCAGGATTCGGCTTCTTTACACCAGATTTCGCGTTGCTGGACAAGGACCTGCATTTCGGCTTTGACCGATTTGAAGTGCAGGAGACGAGCCGAATAAAAGGCATCCAAGCCCGCTTTGAATCGTTTCCAAACAGCTTCCTGCTTGTCCTTGGCAACGGGTCCTGTACTCCGCCAGTCTTGTTGAAGGAGTTCGATGGTATGGGTCAAAGCGTTCCAATTGGGCTTGGAATCGCCCAGGGTTTGAACCAGGATTTCGAGATTCTCGCAGAGTTTGGTTTTGGCGTCCAGGTTTTGGGACCGGATTTGGTCCAATTCTTCAAACCTTCCACGGCGACTTTGAAAGACCCGATCCGAAACATTCTTGAAGCGGTTCCACAAATCCTCGGATTGGTGACGGGGCACTGGTCCAACGGATTTCCATTGTTCGTGCAAAATGGAGAGCTTGACGCCGGCTTGAAGCACATCGGTTTCAAGCAACAACTTTTCGGCTTGTTCGCAGAGGTTGGTCTTGATTTCAAAATTTCTGGACAGGTCCAATTCCTTGAGTTCTCGGTTGATTCTCAAGTTGTTATAAAATTGATCATGGAGCCAATGGTAGCGATTCCACAATTCCTGTCGTTGATCGGCTGGCACCGGCCCACATTCTTTCCAACGATTTTGGAGGTCCTTGAGTTGATCGTTCAGGCCCGCTTTGCCTTGCTCTTCTTGTTCTACAATTTGTTGCAATTCATCCAACATCGCTTTTTTGAGAAGCAAGTTGGCCTGCATGATGGCCTCTTTCTCTTGTTTTTCTTGTTGACGCCGGGTTTGGTAACGCTGCCACAAATCTTGGTACAAAAGGAACAATGGCGAATGGGCCACGGGGGTGGCCTCTTGTTCGCCTTCCAGGTTTTCGAGTTCTTGTTGGGCCTTGAGCTTTTGGAACCAATGGTCGATTTGGGCTTTGATCAAGCGAATCTTGGGATGCTCGCCTTCGAGATTTGCTTTTTTGACGGAATCACCCAAATGGGTTAATAGACCTTCGAGGTCCATGGCGTGGTATTCCGGTAAGGCTTCTTCCTCGCGGGGCAAAAGAAGTTCGTCCTCCTCGTCGCCCAAGGCCTCGATGGTTTCTTGAGGTGGGGTGGACAAGGTGGTCTCTTGCGGGGGTGTGGGCAAGGTGGTCTCTTGCGGGGGTGGCGGCAAGGTGGTCTCTTGCGGGATTTCCGGCATCGTTAATTCGCCCGAGTTTTCGGGTTGCTGAATTTCAGGTTCCAATTCGTTCATCCTGGCCTGTTTGTACTTTAGGGACTGCAAAATAAGGACCGGCAGGGCTCAAATTTCTTAAGCCACGGTTCAACTAGAAAGGAATGAACCAAAATCAATACACCCTGGTCGAATGCCCCCGGGATGCCATGCAGGGACTTCGGCATTGGGTGCCTACAGAGGTCAAAATCAACTATTTGCAACTTTTGATGGGGGTGGGTTTTGATGTATTGGACGCGGGGTCCATGGTGTCACCTACCGCCGTTCCTCAGATGAAAGACAGCGCGGAGGTCCTAAGTGCCTTGGATTGTAGCGCATCAAAAACCCGTATTTCGGTGGTGGTAGCCAACGATACGGGGCTTCAACAGGCCTTGGACCACGAGGCCGTATCGGTGGTCGGGTATCCTTTCTCGGTCAGCGAGACCTTCCAAAAGCGCAATACCCGAAGGACCTGTGAAGAGGCCTATGGCATGATCCAGCCCTGGGCCGAGGCGGTGAACAGGTCTGGACGTGAATTGTGGGTTTACCTGTCGATGGGTTTTGGGAATCCTTACGGGGATGCTTACTCCGAGGACCTGGTTTTGGATTGGATTCAACGCCTGGTCAACGTAGGCATTCGTAATTTTTCGCTGAGTGATACCGTGGGCCTGGCCTTGCCGGCCGAGATTGAATCCCTGCATGCCCGTGTTCTACAAGCTTTTCCGGACCTCCAACTCAGCCTCCATCTCCACGCCCATCCCTCCAAAGTCGAATCCAAAATTTTGGCAGCCTTGGACAGCGGTTGTCGTCGCCTGGAGGGTGCCTTGTTGGGGTACGGTGGTTGTCCCTTTGCAGAGGATGAATTGGTTGGCAATGTGCCGACCGAATGGTGGATACGGGCCTTAACCCAAAGGGGCATCTCCACAGGGATCCACCATGATACCCTTCACCAGGCCCAGTGGGCCGCTTCGGACCTGTTTTCGAGGTATCGTTAAGGGTTCTGGATCGGTTGACCTCTTAGAACATCAACTGAACCAAGCGTTGCCAATCGGGTTCTTTCATTTCAAAATAATTGCCGGTGGCGTTGTGTCGGTGGAGATCGGCCACCAACGGGGCGCATTCCTCCGCAGGGATGCCCATTTGGCTAAGGCGGGTCGGGGTACCGATTTGTTCAAAAAAGTCCTCCAACATGCCCACAAAAGGTAGGTCCGGGTTGCCGACCACCGCCGGGGCCGTACGGATTTGAGGGTCAGGGTGGGTGGCTCGCCATCCACTGCAGGCATCTTCCAGAGCTTCGAGCTTGGCCCGAATTCGGGGGGCAAAATGCTTGATCCAAGCGGGATAAACCACCGATAACCCGGCACCGTGTGCGACATCGTACCGTGCACTCAGAACATGTTCCACCGCGTGGACTCCAAAGTCACCGCGCTTTTTGCCAGCAATCAGGGTCCCGTTGAGGGCGACCGTGGACAACCACAAAACCTGGCTGCGCGCTTCGGCATCCTGTCCGTTGTAAACCGCCCTAGCTCCGTAAATCATAGCTTGGCGAAGGACTTGCAGGGCGAAGGCATCGGAGAGGGGGGACTCGTCCGGCGAAAAATACTGTTCCAACGCATGGGCCATCAAGTCAGCCACCCCGTAGGCGGTATAATCACGCGGCACGGTTTGGGTTAACAAAGGGTCCAAATAGGAAATTTTTGGGAACAAAAGTTCGTTGCCCCAGCCTCGTTTCTGGCCGGTGGCGTTGTTCTGCAGCACGGTGGCTCGGTTCATTTCGGTACCCGTTGCGGCCAGGGTGAGGACCACAAAAAGGGGGAGGGCACGGGTGGGCTTCGGGGCTCCTCCGGCATAAAAATCCCAAACCGAATGCTCGGTATAATAGCCAGCGGCCACGGCTTTGGCGGTATCGATCACTGAACCGCCTCCTACGGCCAGCAGGGCCTGGGCTCCCATGCTCTTGGCCAGTGAAACGGCGCGATCGGCATCTTCGTAAACGGGGTTGGATCGTATCCCCTCAAAAACCTCCACTTCTAAACCCTGTCCGCGCATTTGATCCAACAGCCGATCCAATAAACCACTGCGGCGAACCGAGCCTTTGCCAACCAGCACCAAGACTTTGGAGATGCCGTGTTCGATCAGGTCAGCGGCCAGGCTATCGGTAACGCCTTCACCGAATTTGAGTCGAACGGGGTTGTAAACGACAAAACTTTCCATAGCAAGAGGTGTTATTTTGCACAAAGAACGAGGTACCACGACCGAATCGGTTGCAGGCTCCTCGACTTTCTCGAAATGACAACGCCCTCTGATCGGTCCTGGCCCTTGCCCAAAATCATCTTGTTTTTGGTTTTGGGATTTGTTTTTTTGACCCATGCCTTGCTGGCGGAATTTATCGGGGTCAAGATTTTCTCGCTCAATGATTTGTTGGGCTGGAAGAAGGACGGGGTCCTGGGGGACTTTAACCTGACGGCGGGGGTTTTGTTGTGGCCGGTTGTCTTTGTGATGACGGACCTCATCAATGAGTATTACGGGCGCCGAATCGTTGTGTTATTTAGTTCATTTGCAGCACTTTGCATTAGCTACTCTTTTGTGATGATTTACGGGAGTTTGCTGCTTCCTCCTGCTGATTTTTGGCGGACATCGGCCATGTCGCGGGGTGTGGAGGATTTTCAAGTGGCCTACAGCGCCGTTTTTGGTCAGGGACTTTGGATTATTTTGGGATCGGTCACGGCTTTTTTGGTGGGACAGTTGGTGGATGTATGGGTATTCCAGCGCATCAAAAAAGCCACCGGGGAGGGCCGCCTGTGGCTACGGGCCACCGGTTCCACCATGGTATCCCAGGCCATCGACTCGTTTTTGGTTCTTTACATTGCTTTCTATTGGGGGGCCGATTGGCCTTTGGATCGGGTCATGTCCGTTGCCTTGTTGAATTATGCTTTCAAATGGGCCGCTGCTTTGGTCATGACGCCTTTGATTTATGGGGTGCATCACCGGATCGAGGCCTATCTGGGACCTGCTTTGGCTCAGAGCATGCGGGCCGCTGCCCATCGTTCAGAATAAGCCCGAAGAAGGGTAAATTTGCACCGCTTGCTTTTCGCTTGAACCCTAATTTTCTATGCAACCATTCTTAACTCGTTGGAATTCCTTGTTCGCCAAGTGGCCTGCCGCAGCCCTCGTATTGGTGGTCGTTCTTTTTAGGATTTTGCCGCATCCGGTCAACTTTGCGCCGACCCTGGCCTTGGCCTGGAACTTGCATCGTTGGTCGTCGGTCTCGTCCAAGTTCACCCTGGGCCTGGTCTTATTTTTGGCATGTTTAGGCGGAGACTGGGCGGTCAACAGCCTGCTCTACAACATGGATACGGCCCAGAATTTGACCTATTTGGCCCAACCCGGTGTTTGGGTTTTGTACCTAACCTATGGATTTCTGGCCTTGATGGGGCCTTGGGGTCATCGCCCATCCTGGTCTGCGAGTTTGTTACGGGTGCCCTTGGCATCGCTCCTTTTCTTTGGAGTTTCCAACAGCGCGGTTTGGTTGTGGGGAGGGATGTACCCTGCGACCGTAGGGGGATGGGTTACGGCTTTGGTCGCCGGATTGCCATTCTTGCCCATGGCTTTGACCGGCGATGTGCTGTACACGGCTTTGTTCCGCCGACTGAGTCCGGTTCCGACCAAACAGGCGGTCGAAACCCTGCCGCTGGCATCGCGGGATATCTAAAAAGTCAATCCTCTGCTTGAGCTCATGGTGTGGAGCTCATGGAATCAGTGATCTAGAATGAGTGACCTAGAATGAGAGCTCTGGTTTTAGTGCGCAACGCGCTTGGCTTGCAGTCGCTGATCCAATTTGTTTAGAAACTCCTCGGTGTAGAGGTAATGTTCACCGTGACGAACCTTGTTACCGTGGATGCAGACCGCCAAATCCTTGGTCATTTCGCCGGCTTCAACGGCTTCGATGCAAACCGATTCCAATTGCTGGCAAAAAACAGCAAGTTCCTGATTACCATCAATTTTGGCCCTGAATTCTAAACCTCTGGTCCAAGCAAAAATGGAGGCGATGGGGTTGGTGGAGGTGGGTCGACCCTGCTGGTGTTCCCGGTAATGTCGGGTGACCGTTCCGTGGGCAGCTTCGGCTTCCATGGTAAGACCGTCCGGTGTGATCAAGGTGGAGGTCATCAATCCCAGCGATCCAAAACCCTGGGCCACGGTATCGGATTGAACATCCCCGTCGTAGTTCTTGCAGGCCCATACAAATTCACCGTGCCACTTAAGGGCTGAGGCCACCATATCGTCGATGAGGCGATGTTCGTAAACGATCCCCTGGGCATCCATTTGCGCTTTGAAATCCGCTTGGTATATTTCTTCGAAGATGTCCTTGAAACGACCGTCGTATTGTTTGAGAATGGTGTTCTTGGTGGAGAGGTAGAGGGGCCAACCCTTGAGCAGGGCCTGGTTAAAACAAGCCCTGGCAAAGCCCCGGATGGACTCGTCGGTATTGTACATGGCCAGTGCCACGCCATCGCCTTGGTATTGATAAACCTCCCATTCCTGCACCGTGCCGTCGCTGCCTTCAAAGCGCATGGTCAGTTTCCCTTGACCTTTGATGACCACATCGGTGGCCCGGTACTGATCCCCAAAGGCATGACGGCCAATGCAGATGGGCGCGGTCCAATTGGGAACCAAGCGGGGGATGTTTTTGATAACAATGGGTTCCCTGAAAACGGTTCCGTCCAAGAGGTTGCGAATGGTGCCGTTGGGGGATTTCCACATTTTTTTGAGTCCAAATTCTTGGACCCGGGCTTCGTCCGGGGTGATGGTGGCGCATTTGATGCCCACGCGGTGTTTGAGAATGGCTTTGGCGGCATCCACGGTGATTTGGTCATCGGTGGCATCGCGGGATTCCATGCCCAAATCGTAGTATTCGATAGTCAGTTCGAGGTAAGGTAGGATGAGTTTGTTCCGGATTTCGGCCCAGATGACCCGGGTCATTTCGTCGCCGTCTAATTCAACAACGGGGTTTGCTACATGGATTTTGTTCAT
>JBMOHV010000007.1:0-40905 GCA_049317645.1 Bacteroidia bacterium | reverse complement strand
GACCAGCTACCGCCTGAAACGGTTGAAGCAAAGGTGGTCGTTCCGGCCACGCACACGGCTTGGTTTCCACTGAGGGTTCCTGCCGAAGGCGGTGTGGTAACGGTTACGCTTGTTGCGTTGGAAACAGTTGAACAATTCGGTGCGTTGGAAACAACAACCGTATGGGAGCCGGCGATGGTCGCAGTGTAGGAAGCGTTTGTAGCACCGGAAATATTGGTGCCGTTTAGGGCCCATTGGTAGGTCAGGCCTGTACCGGTGTTAGCATTGAGCACAACCGAACTGCCCTGACAGAAAGTCGTTGGACCAGCGGCGGTGATGCTTGCTAACGGGGGCGTGCAAGGAGCTGCCGTGCCGCAAACTATCGTTGAATTAACCCAAGAAATATTTGGGATGACATCTGCAATCTCATCTGCAAATTCACAATTTCCGGGGGTGGCAACGTCCCAGTTAATTGATGTGTTTCCTGTAGCCAGAACCCTGAAACGCAGATTGAACATTACGCCGTTTACGTTCACCGGTGTCAAAGCGAACCAGGCAGCCCTAAATTGCCTGCGGGTTGTAGCATTGTAGGGGGCGTTGGGGGATTGGTTGGAGAAAAGCCCGCAATTGCTCAAGAATCCGGCACTAATAGCCGAATTAAGGCCGGTAACCGTGCTTATGCACTGAAGTTTGGTGCTATCGTAGTCTATGGCCAATGAAATAGCCGAAACACTGATACCTGAACCCATAACGGTGGAAACGGGTAATACCAGGGTATCGCCGACAGCACAGGTTGTGGAGTTGAAACTACCAATGGTGGCGGTGATGTTTTGGGCCTTTCCTTGATTGACAAAGAAAATCATCAATAAAATGGCGCGGAAATACAACAAAAACCGATTGTACGTAAAGAAATCATTCATTGGAGAAAATTTTAGCCAATATATGGAATTGAAAGCCAATAGGAAAAAAAAACAGAAAAATAATTGGGTGCCCTTTGTCTATTCGTTTTTTCTTTTTCGATGTACAAAAAACATACCGATACCGGCGAATATTCAAACCAAGGGTAGGGCACCTGGTTCGCTTACAAAACGAATCATGTAAACCAAAAGCAGGGTGCCGAGGGCTATTGTCAGGATCGAAATAGATTTAAGCAAAGGTTTATTTTTAGAAAAATTATCATTAACTTTATATAAGTTTAATTCGATGGAGGTCGTTTGAGGTTTTTACTAAGAGCCGTTACACTTAGCATGTTTCTTTGTCATAGGTTAGGTTAATGACCCCTGTTTCAAAGCGCTCCACATGGGTTAAAGCCCATTTTGTTTCCTTGTTTATTTCCTGAAACAATGAGATTCCTTCGCCTATCGTGGTTGGAATGAGGGTCAAAATCATTCGGTCCAAAAGATCGTTTTTAAGAAAAGTACTGATTAGTTGACCCCCGCCCATAAGCCATATATCTTTTTTGATTTTTTGTCTTAGGTCCGTAACAAATTCTGTTAAGTCAGTTGTAAACGTATATGTGTCAGGGGTTTTTGCTTGGAATTTTGGGTCGGTGGTGGCTACATAGGCAGGTATTCTGGTGTAGGGCCACTCTATGCCAAATCCAAGGATTTCCTTGTAGGTTGTTTTGCCAAGGACTATGGCCCCGACCGTACTCAAAAATTCATGGTACCCAAAATCCAATTGGTTCGGATTCGGTCGATTCATTAACCAATCCAATTCGCCATTTCTTCGAGCAATTTTTCCGTCCAGGGTTGTTGCAATAAAAAGTGTTACCCTGCTCATTTTTTGAAACATTTTGTGGTTTTTACCTTTTGATATGGACTCTGAAACAAAACAATATGTAACCCTCCCCAAATTTCGGACTGATTAAAAAGGGAAAAACATTACCTTTTTCAGCCTATGAAAACAACCCGCTTATCGAAGGCTCAAAAGCATGTAGGCTGACCTGCCCCTCAACCAAACAAATCAAAAATTCCGTCTATCCGAGTGGGCCCTGTTGGGTTCGAACCAACGACCACCTGATTATGAGTCAGACGCTCTAACCGGCTGAGCTAAGGGCCCGTCTGCGGATGAACAAGAAAAGGCCCCTCGGTTGAATGAAACCCGGAATTTCCAGGTTCAAGGGCCTATCGGCAGAAGTGAGGCGAAGTTAAGAACGGGAGCCTAGCCTTCGTCAACAGGGCGGATGAATTTGAGGGGGACGGTGACGACGACCGACCTTTGGAGGATCTCAAAATCAACGCGTACGCTTTGGTTGCTGTTTTGCTTGATAAGGATGCCGGTATAACCCATCAAGGGCCCTTGTTCGACCCGAACCTGCTGACCCGGGGTCAATTGCAGGGGCGTAACCTCCAATTCGTAGCTGGAATCCAGCATGCGCCGTAGGATATCCATTTCGGCGTCCCTGAGGATGGCGGGCTTGCCTTCGTGGAAGATGTAGCGAACAATTCCGTACGTGTTAAGAAAATCAAAATAATTGCGGGGGGTCACCAAAACAAACAAATACGACTTAAAAAGGGGTTCTTCGACCCATTTGCGGCGGTCTGACCATTGTTTGCGGACCTTGTGGAGGGGTAGCCAGTGCTCCAGGCCTTGGAGCTCCAATTCCCGGGCGGCTTTCTTTTCGTGGCGGGGTAGGGTATAAACCACATGCCATTGGGCGGCCTTAGAACTCTCGGCCATGCGCTTCTTTGAACCATTCCTCCCGGGGCAGGGACCGGAAATAATCCAAGGTATCCCTGAGACCGTCGGCCCGGTGGACTTTGGGCTCCCAGCCCAGCAAATCACGGGCCAGGGTGATGTCCGGTCGTCTTTGTTTGGGATCGTCCTGCGGCAAAGGCAGGTAGGTGATGGGCTGATCGGTCCCGGTCAGGGTCTGGATTTCTTCGGCAAATTCTCGAATGGTGATTTCGTGGGGGTTCCCAATATTCACTGGCCCGGAATAATCACTGTTCAAAAGACGATAAATGCCTTCAATCAAGTCGTCCACATAACAAAAAGACCTCGTTTGGCTCCCATCCCCAAAGACGGTCAGGGGCTCACCGCGAAGCGCTTGTCCAATAAAAGCCGGAAGGGCCCGACCGTCGTTGAGTCGCATCCGGGGGCCGTAGGTATTAAAAATCCGGACAATCCGGGTTTCAAGACCGTGGTAGGTATGGTAGGCCATGGTGATGGCCTCTTGAAAGCGTTTGGCTTCGTCGTAAACACCCCGAGGACCAACCGGGTTCACATTTCCCCAATAGGACTCGGTCTGCGGATGCACCATTGGATCACCGTAAACCTCCGAAGTGGAGGCCACCAGAATGCGGGCTTTTTTGTCGCGGGCCAAGCCCAGCAAATTGTGGGTTCCCAGCGAACCAACTTTGAGGGTTTGAATAGGGATTTTGAGGTAATCAATCGGGGAAGCGGGGGAGGCAAAGTGCAAAATGTTATCAACCGGACCGGGAACATGGACAAAGCGCGAAACATCTTGGTGATAAAACTCAAAAGCCGGGGAAGGCATGAGGTGACCGAGGTTGCGCAGGTCCCCGGTGATGAGGTTGTCCATGCCGATGACCTTGTGACCTTCGGCCAGGAAGCGATCGCAGAGATGGGATCCGAGAAAACCAGCGGCTCCGGTAACAATGGTGACAGGGGGTCTATTGCGCATGGTTTTTGGATTAGGGGTTCCCAATGTTACGGTAATGAAAGCCCCTCTCTCTCAGCTCAGAAGCCTGGAATTGGTTTCGACCATCAAAAATGACTTTGCGCCGTAACAAGGAATCAACCCGGTCCCATTCGGGGATGCGGAATTCGGGCCATTCGGTGATGAGAACCAGGGCATCGGCACCCTGCAAGGCCGAATAAGGATCCGGCGCATAGGTGATGCGTTCTCCCAGTTGGTGTTTGGCTTCGGGCATAGCTACCGGATCGTAGGCCTGCACCTGGGCTCCGGCGGCCAGCAATTCTTCGATGATCACCACCGAAGGGGCCTCGCGCATGTCATCCGTTTTGGGCTTGAAACTTAGGCCCCAAATCCCAAAAATCAGGCCCCGCAAATCGGCCCCGAAATAATCCCGGATCATGGAGCCCATGACTTTCTTTTGGTCTTCGTTGACTTCCTCGACCGCCTCCAGAATGCGCATGCGGTGACCGTTTTCTTTGGCGGTCCGGATGAGGGCTTTGACATCCTTGGGGAAGCAGGAGCCCCCGTAACCCACCCCGGGGTAGATAAATTTGTTACCAATGCGGGGATCGCTTCCGATGCCTCTACGGACTTGGTCCACGCTGGCTCCCATGATATCGCAGAGCAGGGCCACATCGTTCATGAAGCTGATCTTGGTGGCCAACATGGCGTTGGCGGCGTACTTGGTCATTTCGGCCGAGGGAATGTCCATAAAAAGGATGGGGTGGCCGTTGAGGGTAAAGGGTTTGTAGAGGCGGGACAGGGTATCCTGGGCCTGCGGGCTCTCGCAACCCACCACGATGCGGTCCGGTTTAATAAAATCCTCAATGGCCGCGCCTTCTTTGAGAAACTCGGGGTTGGAGGCCACATCAAAAGGGATTTCGGCGCCCCGTTCCTGCATGGCCTGCCGAACGGCTTCGTGGACCTTGCGGCTGGTACTGACCGGCACGGTGGATTTGGTCACTACCACGGCGTAGTGCTGGAGATTTTTGCCGATTTCGGAGGCCACACCCAGCACATACTTGAGGTCGGCACTCCCGTCTTCGCCCGGGGGGGTACCCACCGCAATGAAGATGGCTTCGGCACCTTGGATGGCTTCCCCCAGGTTGGTGCTAAAATGCAGGCGACCGTTTTGGTAATTGCGTAACACCATTTCCTCGAGTCCTGGCTCGTAAATGGGCATTTTTCCGGCCTTGAGGCCGTCGATTTTGCGTTGATCGATATCAATGCATTGGACGTCAATGCCTACTTCGGCAAAACAGGTTCCGGTGACCAGGCCAACATAGCCGGTGCCGACAATGGCAATTTTCATAAAAACGATTGAAAGGACTCTTGGAAAGGGACTTAAATAGATTTCAAAATTAAGGTATGAGGCCCCAACTTCCCGCTTTATGCCGATTTTTGGGGGCTCTATGGCCATGCAAAACTCAGTCCGCACCCTGCTGTCCCTGGTCTTGGCCTTGTGGGTCACCGTTCCGGTTCACGCAGCTTCCCAGTTCCGTCCCGGTTCGGACTCCGTGCCCAGCGGAGGTTGGACCTTGGAGCAGTGCATTCGCTATGCATTGGAACACAATCTCACCCTGCGACAGGGGGACTTGGCGGTTGACGGGGCCCAATTGGACCAAAAAGCGGCCCGTTTGGCCTTTACGCCTTCGGTGAACGGTTCGGCCGGGGTCGCGTTTAACAACGGCCGGGCCATCGACCCATTTACCAATACCTTTAGTAACCAAACGGTTGAGTCCAACCAAATGGGATTGAGCGGGGCCTGGACCCTGTACCAGGGGGGGCAATTGCGGCGTCAATTGCAGGCGGCGGGCTCCGGGAAGGAGGCGTCGGTCAAAGAGCAGGATGCCCTGCGCAACAATATTGCCTTGAGCATCGCCAACGCATACCTGCAGGTTCTTTTGTCCAACGAACTTTACAAAGTAGCCGAACAACAAAAGAATTCCACCTACAATCAACTGGTCCGGATTCGTGAATTGGTTCAGGCCGGTTCTCTATCGCGGGATAATCAACTCAACCTCGAAGCCCAGCTGGCCTCGGACGAAGTGTCCAGAACCAACGCCGAAAACAACGCTACCAACGCCCGCATTGGCCTGGCCCTGCTCATTCAATGGCCGGACCCGGAGAACTTTGAGCTGGCTCAGCCCGATTCAGACGGTTTTCAGGCCGATGTCGCAGCCCGTCCCCGGGTGGAGGAACCAACGACCTCGATCCTTTACCGCGATGCCCTGACCAAGCAACCCCAGATTCTGGGCAACGAATGGCGCTACCGTCAATCGCTTTGGAATCTCAAGGCGACCCAATCCCTGCGCTACCCAAGGCTGACGGCCTTTGCGAACATGAACACTCTTTTTGCATCGACCAGCCAGCAATTTGTATTGTTACCCGAGATTGACGAGGTACGCCCGATCGGCTATCTCCAGAACGATCCGACCCAGCTGGTGGTCCAGCCCATTCCCAAATTCAAAAGCACCTTGGTCCCTCGGGGGGATCAATTTCGTAACAACCTGGGAACGGGCATGGGGCTTAGTCTTTCGATACCCCTGTGGAACAACGGCCAAGTTCGCCTTGCCGAAGAGCGGGCCCGCTTGGCGGTCGAAAATGCACGCTTGCAGAGCGAGCAGGCCCGCAATCAACTCTACACCGACATAACACGGGCGGTGACGGATTATCGCGCGGCCAAAGCTCGCTTGGTAACCAACAAGGTCAACCTGGATGCCCAAAAAGCCAACCACGACCTGGCTGCGAAGCGCCACGAACAGGGTCTCCTTCCGCTGGCCGATTACCTCAACGCCAAAAACCGCTGGCAAATCGCCGAATCATCCTGGATCCAAGCGTATTACGAAGAGATTTTCCGACGCAAGGTGCTGGATTTTTACGAAGGCCGCTTTTCCTGGCAAAACCCCTAAACGCATCGAACCCGGATACGTTTGAATCTTAATGCTATGTTACGAAAAAACCAAAAATTGTTATGGATTTTGGCCGCGGTGGTTCTTTTGACGGTTCTGGCCGCCATGGGAAAGCGGATGGGCTGGTGGGGACAAACGCCGCCCCTCGAAGTGGCGGTCGAAAAGGTGGCGTTGAGGGATTTGACCGAAACGGTTTTGGCCAGCGGCAAAATTCAACCGGTGACCGAAGTCAAGATTTCCTCGGAGGTTTCCGGAGAAATCGTGGCTTTGACCATCAAGGAGGGCGATGCCGTCCGTAAAGGCCAACTTTTGGCGCGCATTAACCCCGAAATGATGGCCGCCGCTTTGGACCGGAACGAAGCTGCGGTGAACAACGCCAAGTCCGGCCTGGCAAGCGCCCGCGTTCGCCTTCGCCAGCTCGAAAATCTTTTGAGAATCAATCTGGAGCCGGCTTACCGTCGGACGGCCCGCCTTTTTGAAGACAAAGTAGCGACCCAAGCCGAGTTGGAGGTGGCGCGCTCCCAGTACGAGTCGGCCCTTCAGGATATTGAGTCGGCCAAAGAAGCTGTGGAGGGTGCTGTGTTTATGGTGCAATCGGCCCGAGCGAGCCAAAAAGAAATGAAGGAACAATTGGCGCGCACCAATATCCTGTCACCGATGGATGGTATTGTGACCAAACTCTCGGTGGAATTGGGCGAAAGGGTGGTGGGCACCATCCAAATGGCAGGAACCGAAATGATTCGTATTGCGGATTTGACCCGCATGGAGGTGAGGGTGGATGTGAGCGAAAGCGATGTCGTTCGGGTCAAAAACGGGGATTCAGTGATGGTGGAGGTGGATGCCTATCCCGGACAAAAATTCTCCGGTATGGTTCGCGAAATTGCGAACAGTTCCAATTCTTCTGCTTTGCCGGGCACCGGTGGTGCCGACCAGGTTACCAATTTTTTGGTCAAAATCTCTTTGATAGGCGATAACCGAGTAACGAGCGATCGCATCGGTGTCGACAAGGCGGCCAACACGGTGTCCATGGTGCAGCGGTTTTTGTTTAGACCAGGGATGAGCGCTTCGGCCGAAATCACGACCCGCAGGGTTCAGGCCGCTGTTTCGGTTCCCATTAACGCCGTGGCGGTTCGGGATGGCGAAGGCCAGGCAACGGATCCGGAATCAGAGGGCACATCAACCGGAAAAAACGAGGATCAACAAAACACCAACAACGAGCAGATTGACGAAGTTGTTTTTGTCCGAAGCGGCAACAAAGCATTGTTACGAAAAGTAACGACCGGCATCCAAAATGACAAGCACATTCAAATTCTCACCGGCTTGCGATCGGGCGAGGAAGTTGTTACGGCGCCCTATTCAGCGGTCTCCAGGGATTTGCGTAACAATCGAGTTATCAAGGTGGTGGACCGCGATCAGCTTTTTAGCGGGGAAGAATAGGCCGGTCGATGGTTAACAAAGCAGGTTTGAAGGTTGCCGTCATTGGCGGCGGAAGTTGGGCCACGGCCTTGGTCAAGGTATTGAGCGATAATCAGGTGCCCCTCAACTGGTGGATGCGCGACCGCGAAGTCATGGCCTATATTCAGCAACATCACCGGAATCCGAGGTATCTAAGCGATGCTTCTTTGCAGATTCGGCGGGGAACCATGCAGCCCGATTTGCGCAAAGCGGTGGCTACGGCGGATGTGGTTATTTTGGCCGTTCCAGCTGCTTTTTTGAGGGACGCTATGCAGGGTCTAGCCGAGAACGATTTGGCTGGTAAATGGGTTTTGTCGGCCGTCAAGGGCATGGTCCCGGGCGAAAATCTATTGATTGGCCAATTTCTTCAAAAATATTTCAGGGTCAGTCCCCAAAAGTTCATGGTGATTACCGGTCCCTGCCACGCCGAAGAAGTGGCCGCTGAGAAACTTTCCTTCTTGACCTTGGCCGCCGAGGATGCGGAGATGGCCAATCCCTTGTTGCCGCTTTTCCAAAACCGTTACCTTCAAATCAAGGCATCCGACGATCCCTCCGGCAGCGAGTACGCATCGGTGATGAAAAATATCTATGCCATCGCGGGGGGGATTGCCCATGGTTTGGGTTACGGGGACAATTTCATGGCGGTTTTGATATCCAATGCCATCATTGAACTCAAGAGTTTTTTGAGGGCGGTCTACCCCAAGCGAAGAGATATCAAGGGTTCGGCCTATTTGGGGGATTTGTTGGTCACCGCGTATTCTCGCTTTTCGCGCAATCGCTATTTTGGCACCATGTTGGGCAAAGGTTATTCGGTTCGTTCGGCTCAACTCGAAATGAACATGGTCGCCGAGGGATATTATTCCGCCAAAGCGGTGCACGAGCTCAACAAATTGCACAAGTGCCCCTTACCCATCGCCACCATGGTTTACCGAGTGCTCTACGAGGGCGTACCCGCTCGTTCGGCCATGCTTCAACTCCAAGCCCAATTGCAATGATGTCAGGGATGCGGTTTTGGAGCGTTTGGGTTCTGGTGGCGACCTGGGTTGCGGTGGTATCGCCTGCGCAGGCTCAGTGGCTACCGGCGTTTGGGCGTAGCCGCGTTGGGACGGCTGGTTTCCAGTTTTTGAAGATTCATCCCGATGCGCGTTCGGCCGCTCTGAGCGGTAATGCCATCAATTTGGTGAACGAGCCATCGGTCATGTTTTGGAATCCGGCCGGTTTGGTCCACGGCGAAGACCGTCCTTGGTCGGTGCAGGCGGGTCATTTATCGTATTGGTCGGGGATACGGATGCAATCGCTGGCTGTGGCCCGGCGTTGGTCCACCGGGGAGGTCTTGGCCTACGGTCTTCGCCACCTCCAAACCGGCCCCATGAAGGTGACCACCGAGTTTCAGCCCACCGGGACCGGTCAAACCTTCAACGCCACCAACACCAGCATGGGATTGGCTTATGCCAAACCCTTGACCGATCGTTTTGCTTTGGGGATGTCGCTGAATTGGGTGTATGAACAAATGCCGGATTGGCAGGTGCACAACGCGACGGTGGATTTGGGCTTTCGTTACGATGTAGGTTGGAGGGAAATCCGCCTGGCGGTGGGTATCAATCATTTTGGGATGAATGTGACCCCATCGGGACGCTTGGTGCGACCGACCCTGGGTCGAAACGACACGATTCAGACCTTTGAATCGCTGGCTCCGCCGACGGTCCTTCGGCTCGGTTTGTCGGGTTTGGTTTACCAAGAGCAGGATCATCGGGTGGACGGGGTGGTTCAATTGAATCATCCAACGGATCAGGCCGAGAGTTTGGGATTTGCCTTGGAATACCGCTACCGAGAATGGATGTTTCTCCGATCAGGTTACGAACACCAAAGCGGATCCGGACAGGGTCCCAGTTGGGGCCTGGGTTGGCGTATTCCCCGCTCCTACGGTGTATTGCAGGTGGATTATGCTTTTGTGGGACGATCGGGTTTGGGTCCTACCCACCGATTGGGTTTGATGTGGTCCGGAGGCAAAAGGCAGGAGGCTTTATGATCTTTGGGCGCATGAAGGCTTGGTTTGTTTTGCTAGGGGGGACCTTGACCCTATCCCTGAGTTCTTGTGATTTTTTGCTGGGAACGCGTGACAATGAAACCGTGAACGAAATTTTTGATCAAGGGGCTATTGATCCCAATGCGGTTCAAAGTGTGGTGGGTTACGTACCAGTTTTGCCCGTTTGGAGTGACTTCCAATCGCCCACCGACGTCTGGGTGGGTTACGATGAAATGGTTTATGTGACGGATGCCCAGGGTCTTCATGTTTTGGACCAAAAAGGAGAACGCTTTCGTACGCTGTCCATCCCCGGCGCTAGCAAAGTCACCCAAGATATTCGATTGCATACCTATGTTTTGGGCCGAATCGATACCCTCATGGACAGCGCCGGTACGGCGGTGCGGCGCAATCTGGCCGCTGTCTTCGTTCTGAACAACAGCGCTGGATCCAACCCGGTTTGGCTCGATACCTTGGTTCATCCTTTTGTGGATCTTAGCCGAAGCAATACCAATTTCCGGGGGCGTTTTGACGAGCAAGTGGAATTTACGGGCATCGCCTGCCTGGGCGATCATGGTTTCTATCTATCCCGCAAAGGGCCCTCGAATAACACCCTATCGGCTGCGGCACCCGACAACGCCGTTTTGGTTTTTCGGCCGGATCGTAGCAATAACGGGTACGTTCCCGGTTTGAACCCCGTGCTGTCGGGACTTAAATCGGCGATGAGCCCATCAGGGATCTGCGGGCTTTTGGCACCGCCTCAATTGGTGTTTGGAATGAACCCATCGCGGGATTTTATTCTTTTGCAATCCGCGACCCAAGCCGAAACCAAGGCCCTGTGGATTCGTTCCACCGAAAACTCCGAGGTGGGGACGCTCTATTCCGAAAATCAGACACTTCTGCAATTTGACCGTACCAAAGCCTTGAGGTTTTTGTACGAACCTTTTCGGTTTACACGACCTGCGGATGTTTGTATAGCCCCGGATGAAACCGGCTACCTCTTTGTGGTGGATTCGGAGCGGGATTCCCTGTATCAGTTTACCTCCAAGGGTTACGAGGGGGTCAATCCTCCCCCCAGTTCTGGACTGACCAAGCAAGTGCCGGCCTCTTTCGGGGGTTTTGGTTCCGGACCCTTCCAATTTAAGGGACCTTCCGGCGTAGCTTATTTTCGCCGGACCTTGTACGTGGCGGATCGTGGGAACAACCGGATCATGCGTTACAGACTAAGTTCCGATTTGGAGCGTTAGTTTTTAAAATCAATAGAAAATGTTAAAGTCAATCAAGGCCGCCATTCTCCTTGCCTTCACGGTCTGTCTTGGAACAGCCCCTTGGGGAGATCTCTGGGCACAGTCCGATAACCTAAGCTGGAAACGTTTGCGGATTCAGCAGGCCTCCCGGGTGGTCTTGATTCAGGGCGCGGAGCACAAATTATGGGTGGACGGCAAGGAGCATGTTCCCAAACCCAAGGAAAGCAACCCCGAGGCGGATGCCATGGTGGACGGGGAATGGCTGCAGGTCAGTTTTTTGACGGCCAAAGAGATCCGCATTCAGCAACCTCGTTTGTTGGAGTTGCAATTGCGCGGCGCCGTTTCGGTTCACAGCCAAGGCATTCTGCGCGAAGATTTGTTACGAATTGAACTCAGCGGGGTTGGCCAAGTGGTGATGGATTTGGAGGTCGTTGAATTGCTGGCCGATTTGCGGGGTTTGGGAAGGATGGAGTTCAAGGGCAAGGCCGACAATGTTCGATTGGAAATAAACGGCCCCGGCTTGGTAGAAGCTCGGCAATTGAAGGTTCGTAGCGCCCAGATTTTTATTGATGGATTGGGATTGTGCCGCCTGGATGTTTCCGATTCTTTGCTGGCGGATATCTCGGGCGGTGGCAGCATTCGTTATCGCAAAGAACCGTCCACCATGTTGAACCGCATCAACGGTTTGGGCTCCATCGCAGCTTGGGATACCGATGAAAGCGGAGGACCAACGCGTTCGGAGATGGCCAAAGGTGATTTTTGGTCCGGTCGTACGGTGAAGGAGCCCAAAATGCCTGCTTTTGAATTGGGCTTTGCGCATTGGATGGCCCGCGGGCGCTATGCGGGTGCTCCTGCCAGCGATCCTCTGCTGCGCATGGAGCCCGAGAAATCTCTGTTCTTGCAATGGTGGACCCCTCTTCGTTTTCAGGAGGCCGTTATGGGTGTTTCTAAGAACGGCACCGTTTCTCCCAACGGCTCTCTTTGGGTAAGGGGAGCGATGGTTTTGCATTATAACAACCTACGGCTGGAGGATAACCTGATGTTAACCAAGAGCAACGGGCGTTTAACGGTCCTGGCCATGGACAGCATGACCGGTTCCCGCTTTGGGCGCTCCAACTTCGAAAATATGCATTTGATGTTCCCGGTTGGGTTGACTTTTGTTCAAGGACCTCGGCCGAACCGGGGTTGGCATGCCGGACTAATGGCGATTCCCGGTATTCGGCTTTGGTCTCGTACCTTGAATCGTTACCGGGATCCGGGGGGAAATGTTGAGTTATACCGAACAGGCAATTTTTACCAGAATCCGTTTTCGTTGGCGATTCGTTCCGAAGTGGGCAAAGGGAATTGGAGGTTTTTTGGGCAATATTCCGTGTACTCCATGTTCCGTAGCGGTCTGGGTCCCGACCTGAACCGTTTGGACTGGGGGATCACCCTTTGGGGCTACTAAGGCAGCCTTCGATGGGTTGGTTTAGGTCGCTTGTTTCTCCAAGGCCTGGATTCGATCCCTGATTTTGGCGGCCTGGAGAAAGTCCATGTCTTTGACCGCTTGGTTCATATCCTTTTTGAGAAGGCGCAGGGTTTTGCGACGTTCGCTTTCGCTGAGGGGCGTGGCAGGTCCTTGTTCGGGGCCGGATTCCGCCACGGCAAGGGACATGGATGTTTTTTCGGGGTATGCTGTACCCTGACCAGTCCTTGTGACGGGCCTTGATTGGTTGCGTATATCCAACAAGGAACTTTGGAGTCGAATTTCATCATCGGTTTTGCGAATGCTCCGCGGTATGATACCGTGCAAAAGGTTGTGCTCTTCTTGTTTTTGGCGCCTACGATCGCATTCGTCGATGGTGGCCTGCATGGAGCCGGTGATGCGATCGGCATAGAAGAGAACCCGGCCTTTTTCGTGTCGAGCGGCACGTCCGGCCGTTTGGGTTAAGGATTTGTAGTTCCTCAAAAACCCCTCCTTGTCGGCATCCATAATTGCAACCAACGCAACCTCCGGGAGGTCCAATCCTTCTCGTAACAAATTAACACCAATCAGGACTTCGATTTTTCCCAGCCGCAGATCCCGCAGGATTTCCACCCTTTCCAAGGTTTCCACCCCGCTGTGCAGGTAGGTACAGGCCACCCCGGCTTCCAAGAGATAACGGGAGAGCTCTTCGGCCATGCGTTTGGTCAGGGTGGTGACCAGAATCCGGTGACCAAGCAGGCATTCCTTTCGTATTTCTTCCATCAGGTCATCGACTTGACGGGTCACGGGTCGGATTTCGATGGGGGGATCCAAAAGTCCCGTGGGACGGACCACCTGTTCGACCACCACCCCTTGGCAATGTTGCAGTTCATAATCTCCCGGGGTGGCACTGACGTAAACAACCTGCGGGATCATGGACTCGAATTCCCCAAAGGTCAGAGGGCGGTTGTCCAAGGCAGCCGGTAGCCGAAACCCGTATTCAACCAAGTTGAGCTTGCGGCTGCGGTCTCCACCGTACATGGCCCGGACCTGGGGCAAGGTCTGATGGCTTTCGTCCACCAACAAAAGAAAATCGGACGGGAAATAATCGAGTAAACAAAAAGGTCTCTCTCCGGGATTGCGGCGGTCCAGGTAGCGGGAATAATTCTCGATACCCGAACAATAACCCAATTCACGAATCATTTCGACATCAAAGGTGACCCGGTCTTCGATGCGACGCGCTTCCTCAAAGCGCCCTTCCTTTTTGAAATGATCAACCTGGGCGACCATGTCTTTTTGGATTTCAAAGAGGAGGTCCCCCAATTCATTCCGTGACGTAACATAATTCGAAGCCGGGAACAAAGCCAGGTCCTCCATTTCCTCTGAACTGCGACCGCTCTCCGGGTCCAGTCGGTACAGGCCTTCGATTTGGGTTCCGTTCCATTCCAGCCGGTAGGCATGGTCGGTATAGGCGGGATAGATATCCACGGTTTCGCCCCTGACCCGAAAGGTGCCACGGGTCAATTCATGCAAGGTCCTGGAATACATGATGTCCACCAGGCTATGCAACAAACGCTCGATGGTCATCACCTGCCCACGCTGGAGACGAATGACTTTGTCGGTATAATCCGCCGGATTTCCCATCCCGTAGATGCAGGATACCGAGGCCACCACCAGGACATCCCGGCGCCCGGACATCAGGGATGAGGTGGTTCTCAAACGAAGTTTCTCGATTTCGTCGTTAATCGAGAGATCTTTTTCGATGTAGGTTCCGGTGGAAGGCAGATAGGCTTCGGGTTGGTAGTAATCGTAGTACGAAACAAAATACTCGACCGCATTCTCAGGAAAAAATTGCCTGAATTCGCCGTAAAGTTGGGCAACAAGGGTTTTGTTATGGGTGAGCACCAAGGTGGGACGCTGGACGGCTTCCACGACCTTGGCCATGGTAAACGTTTTGCCGGAACCGGTCACCCCCAATAAAACCTGGGCCGGGTCCCCTCGTTGAAGACCTTCGGTTAGCTGAGCGATGGCCGAAGGCTGATCGCCGGCCGGTTCAAATTCGGAATAGACGCGAAAGGCCATCAGGGAATACGTAGAAAGGGATCAGAAGACAAGTTGAATGCGGTCATTTTGGAGGATTTGGCCACCAGGCAAGTTGGACCAAAACCGAAGGGAGGCTTCGGCTTGGGCTTGGAACATCGGCATTCCGCCCATAACACGGGCGCCTTTGGCTCGGCATTCCTCCAAAAAAAGAGTCTCCAAAGGATTGTAAATCAAGTCCATCACCAAATGTCCCTGGCCAAGTCCTTCCAGATTCAAGGGCGGTCTGTTCGTAGGGTGGGGTGCCATGCCCAAGGGGGTGCATTGCACCAACAGGGGGTGATCCGCTAGGATCTTGCGGTTGACCTGCTCCCAGAGAAGTTCAGGCGCTCTTGGCTTTTGGGAGAGGGTGCGGGTGACGATTTGGTAAGGAATTTTTCGTTGTTCAAACACAAAACCAACCGCCGCCGCGACTCCGCCGTTTCCTAGAACCAGGGCTGGCCCCGGAGCTCCTTCCGTGCACAACGAATCCAGGGCCTTGGTGAAACCCTCGACGTCGGTGTTATGCCCCACCACCGCTTCCAGGCCTTCTCCAAGGACATCCCGGGAACCGACCCGGCGGAAGCCAATGCAATTAACGGCACCGCATCCGGCGGCCTCAGGGGTTAATTCGAAACGGGTCTTGTTGTCAAGCCTTCCTTGGAATTCTAGGAAAGCAGTTTTTTTGTGTGGCAAGGTGATGTTAAGTCCCAGAAGGCGGGGGTTTTGTCTGGCAAGATTTTCCAAGCCGGGGTAGGCTTGGTATTCAAAGCGATCGTAGGCAGCAGCCACCTTCGCACGCTCAAAGGCTTCTCCAAAACAACGCGGTGATGCTGAATGTCCTAGGGGATAGCCCAACAGGCCTAGCTGAAGGGAGGTCCCAAAGTTCACCCCGTGGTGGTTTGGGATTCGGACATCGAGCGATGACGACCCCAAGCCTCCAGTCCCAGGATTAGAGCGGCTCCCAAAACGGCCAAGGCCAAGGCCAACGTTGTTTGGGCAGGCAGCCCAGTCAAGGTTTCGTAAGCCCAGGGGCTGAGGTTTTCTTCGGTCAAAGGGTGTTGGCCTCCTTTGCTGTCCGTGTAGTAGGTGAGGGTTTGTTTCCAGGGCCAGACCTTGTTCAGGGAGCCCAGCATAAATCCGGCCAGGAGGGAAACGGTGGTTAGGTGATGTTTGCGCAACAACCAAGTTAGGAGATGCGAAAAGGACAGCAAACCAATGGCTGCACCGGCCATAAAGACCAAAATGACGGGCAAATTGAATTCATGCAAGGCCTGGAGAATGAATTTGTATTTGCCCATCAACAAAAGAATGAAAGAGCCCGAAATACCGGGAAGTATCATCGCACAAATGGCAATGGCTCCGCTTACAAAAATGAACCAAAGGGCCTCGGGGGTTTGGGTTGGCGACATCACCGTGATACCGTAGGCCAAAACCGTTCCTAACACAAAACCGATTCCAAACCGAAGGGATCGCAGATCCAATCCACGACAAACGCCCGCTATGCTGGCCAGAATCAAGCCCAGGAAGAAAGACCAAGTTGGAACAGGATGAAATTCCAAGAGGTAAAGCATCAGTTTGGAAAGCAATAAAATACTCGTTGCTATTCCGGAAAGCAAAACCACCAAAAAGCTTCCGTTGATTTTGGCCCACGCGGCCGACCATTCCCTTCGTAACACCAACCTCAGCAGGGCCGCATCGAATGAACGCAGGGCTTGAAGCAGGGTTTCGTAAATGCCCGAAATAAAGGCAATGGTTCCACCGGAGACACCGGGTACAACATCGGCAGCGCCCATGGCGACGCCTTTGAGGTATAAAAGAAGGGAGCGCATGGCGGGTGGCGGGTTTTTAGGGAAGGGTCTTGGCACCTAGGCTTTAGGAGTCCAGAAATTGAGCAAAGGTATCGCTTCGGAGACCGAGCCTCAAGGTTTCCAGCGCTACCACTTCATGCGGTGCAATATTGCCCAGGTTAACATTGCAACCTTGCATCTTAATGAACCAGGTTTGCTGAGCTTTGTTAGGGGCTTCCCAAAGAATTTTGGCCGAGGGTATTTGGGTCAGAATTTCTTCGACAAGACCTGAACGAACTTCGCCGGTGCTTCTGAAAATACCGACATTACCAGCTTCGCGAGCTTCGGCGATGACGATTTCGGAACCTGCCTCCAGCTCAGCCTTCATCATGGCAATCCACCGGTAGGGGGCAATGATTTTTTCGGCGTCTTTGGAGCCGACCTCGGAGAGAACACGAAAATCCTTGGCGAATTCTCGGATGTACCCGCACTTGATTTCTTGGGACATGTCCAGTGAACCATCCGAAATTTCGACTGTATCGAGCCCCAATTCGTCCAAGAGGCGTTTGAATTCATCGGTTCGTTGACGGGCCGCAAACAATTCAAAGAGGGTTCCCCCCAAATAACAACGAATGTTAGCCTGTCGATAACAATGAATCTTATCGTGTAATTTTCGGTTAAAAAGGCCGGTGGACCATCCCAATTTGACCAAATCGGTATGTTCTGCGCCGTTTTCGAGGAAGGCTTCGGCCTCGGACAGGCTGAGACCTTTGTCCATAACCATGGTCAAACCGTCCTGGCGGGGTTTGTTACGCCGGTCGGGGACTTGCCCCAACCTCGTCTTAAAGTCAAAGTTAAAATCAGCCATCGACGGCATTTAATAAGTTCAGGGGGTAAAGGGTTTAATCCAGGGCCTTGTATTCGCGAAGGAGGGCCACCACCTCGCTGTTGCTGTGGGCCTCCGGCCAGAAGGTTAACAAATGATGCGATTCTGAAGGATCCACCGAAAGGCCCCATTGCAAGCAGGTATGGGCTAAATCCAAGAGTTCTTTGATTTCAAAGGCAAAGATCAGACCGGCTAATTCGAAGAAATAAGCGGCATCGTCCTTGTGCGGTTCTTGACCATCCTGTATGCAACGCAGGGCGTCTTCATAACGATCCACAGCTAAAAACAGGGACACCAGGAGAATGCGGGCTTCCCAGAAACCTTCGTCCAGTCGCAGGGCTTCCGCCAAAACCTGTTCGGCTTCGTCGTAGCGGGCCAAAGCCATGAGGATACGTCCTTTTTCGTACCAGTATTCTTCGTGATCGGCCGCCAATTCCAAGGCGCGGTTGATGAGGACCAAGGCGGCGGACCATGACTCGGATTGGGCCTTGCAGGCGGCCTGCCCATACCAGGCATCCGCCAAAAGCGGGTCCAAGGTGGCTGCCTCTTCGTAACGCGCCAAGGCCTCCTCCATGCGGTTGAGTTTTTCGTAACATACCCCCAGTCCATTCATAAACAGGGGATAATCGGGCTCGCAACGGATGGCATCCTGCATTTGTTCCAAGGCCTCGGGATATTTTTCGAGGTTGATCAAGGTATTGGCCCGGTTAAAATGGGCCATGGACAGATCCGGACGAATCAAGAGTGCGTATTCAAAGGCATCCAGGGCTTTTTCGAAAAGGCCGGCCTGGTTGTAAAGAATGCCCTGGTTGTACCAGGCCGCATCGGAAAAGGGGTTCTGGTTGATTTGTTCCTCAAAAAAAGCGATGCCATCGTCCATTAATTCGAGTTGATGGTAACAATACCCCAAATCGTAAAGAAGGTGTTCCTGGTCGACTTGTTCTTTTTGGACGCATAACAAAAAATGATCCATGGCGGAGCGCCAACGACCTGCATTCATAAAGACCATTCCAAAAGCCAATTGAACCGAAGGCATCTGTTCCGCGTCCGCTAATTGTTCGGCTTTGCGAAGGTGGAGCAGGGCACGGTTGGTCTGGTTGCGGTAATCGTAGAGGGAGGAGCGCGTGAGGTGGAGCTCGACCAAGGTGGGATTGATCCGGAGGGCTTTGTCGAGGAGTTCTTCGGCCTGACGGATTTCGCCACTGCCCATCATCATTTGGGCCTTTCGTAACATAAAGCCGGCGTGGTTGGGCGATTGTTCCAAGCCTTTGGACAAAACCTGTTCGGCTTTGTCCATATGGCCCCGTTCCAAATAATAATCAAAAATCTGCTCCAACTCCTCGGAGTCAAAAAACCAAGAGAAACTGCTGCTCAAGGTTTGCTCAAAGCGTTCGACATTCTCCCTTGTTTCGGGATCCTGTTCGTCAAAGGGGTCACTCCAATCGGTCAAAGGGGAATATTTTCACAAAAATAGGGCTCAAACGGGTGGATAGGCGGTCATTGCGTTGATCCGTGCCAGGGTTTTTTGAACAAAGGGGGAGAAATTCGTGAATAAGGACCCATGCTTCACAAAAACTTAAATTTATAATAAAATAGTACTTTGTATTGCAAAGTACCTTGGCGGATGTATGTTTGCCCCATGAACATGGAAAATGTACGAGCGCAAATGCGCAAAGGGGTCCTGGAGCTCTGCATCCTGCGGGTTTTGGGACGGGGCGAGGCTTATGCGAGTGATTTGCTGAACGACCTACGGAACGCGGATATGTTGGTGGTAGAGGGAACCTTGTACCCCCTCCTGACCCGGATGAAAAACGCAGGTTGGTTGGATTATCGCTGGGAGGAATCCAAAAGCGGCCCCCCCCGAAAGTACTACCGCCTCACGGACCAGGGTCAGGTCATCCTATCGGACCTGGACCGGGAATGGATTGCATTTACCGACGCCGTTGCCTCTTTATCGCAGTGATTCTATTTTAAATAAACGAAGCCTTATCATGAAAACAACCGTATCTATTCACCTGGGGGGCCACCTGATGCATGCCGAAGAGGATGCCCATCGTCAGCTGGTTCAATACTTGGATTCCATCAAAAGACACCTTGATAATACCGAGGGACGCGAAGAGATTTTATCCGATATCGAATCCCGTTTTGCAGAGTTAATCGTGGAACGATGGTCTGGAAAATCAGGCGTGATAACGCTCAACGATGTGGAATCGGTCATTCAAATTTTGGGGAGTCCTTCGCAGTGGACGGAAGGCCCGGTGGATGCTTTTTCGGACCATGAATCGCTCACAGGAAAACGGCCGGGATCCGGCGATCGATTTGATTACCAAGGCGATATTCCGGCTCCAAAGCGTCTTTTTCGGGATGGGAGTCGGCGGGTGATAGGAGGGGTTTCGGCGGGTTTGGCAGCCTATTTTGGGTTGGATTTGGCCTTGGTCCGCGTGGTGGTTCTTTTGTTGGGGCTCTTTACGGGCATAGGGGTCTTTGCGTATTTGGTGTTGTGGGTGGCCGTGCCCAAGGCCAGGTCGACGGCCGATAGGCTGGCGATGCAGGGTCGGGCGGTGACATTGGAGTCGATTCGTAACAAGGTGGAGGAAGAGTACCGGGCGGTGGAGCAGACCCTGCAGAACCCAACCAATCATCGTCGCTGGGAGGCTTCGTTGAGGGGTTGGGCACGCAATGCCAACGGAATTGCGGCTCCGGTTTTGAGGGGCCTGGGGAAATTGGTTGGGTTCTTCCTGGCCTTGGGGACGGCGGTTTTTGTGTTAGCCCTTGGGATGGTGTTTTGGTTTTTTTGGATGGGGCAAGGGGTGGGTGATGGAATTTTGGTGGAAGGTGATGGTTCGCTGCATGAATGGGTGGCTTTGTTTTGGCCCTCAACGCTTTCATGGGGTGTGGGTTGGATGGCCTTGGTCCTGTTGTTGGTTGGTCCCTTGGTTTTTATGGGGGTCTTGGCTGTTCGCTTATTGCGCGGTGCGCCCTTTCGTTTTTTTGGCGCCCTGCTGGGTTTTTCTTTTCTTTCCTTTGTTTTGGGTGCGGCGTTGACCCTTCTTCCCTTGGTTTATTACGCAGAGGATATTGAACACAAAGCCGTTACGACCCAAACGATTTCCCTGGATAGCACGGTGAACTCCTGGTCCTTGGGCCTTATGCCCGCCTTTCTTGATGAACAAGGTAGACCGGTTGATTTTGATGGAGAGGCTCGCGTTGTCGAGGATGAATTTTGGACAGGTCCGGTCGAATCCAACCATGATTCCGAGTCCTGGAATTTGGTTGAATGGGATGCGGAGCCAACCCGCTGGCGCATGGCCGGTCCAAGAATTTATGTCAATAGTTTGGGTATTCGCTTGGTTCCGACCGAAGGCAGGGCCTCGCTCAAGTCCAACCTCCGCGCGGCGGGTCGAAGCAAGGCACAGGCCAAGACTCGTTCGGCCTCGGCAGGGACTTCGTATACCTGCGATAGCACGGGGCGCATTGCCTTGGCGGAAGGGATTTATTTTCCCAAAAGTGATGGTTTTCGAATGCAAAAAGCACAGTGGACCCTTTATGTTCCCGTGGGGCATTCCATCCGTTTCGATGAGCGATTGGCTCCTTATTTGGAAGAAACAGCGGTGGTGGGCGATTTTCCGGTTTCGGAATTAGCGGGTCAGCGCTGCATCATGACCTATAACGGGCTGGTACGCATGGGTTCCTAGCCGTATGGCAGGTTAAATTAGCAATATTTGACAAAGAGCCCAAGGCAAAGGCTGTTTATCTTTCAAAAACCAACCAAACATCGTTGATCCGTTGAATCCTCCAAAGACAATAGGTTAAAACATCATCTTTCAATAGGTTAAAACATCCGCCTTTTAATATGTTAAAACATTCACCTTTCTTTTTTCAAACGACCCTCTTTCGAACCTCGCAGGTTCGATTTTTTATGCTCCTCCTAGGGTTGATGGGTTGGGGAACCAACCGGACTTTGGCGGCGGCTCCTGATTATTTTCAGCAGAAGTTGAACTATCGAATCCAGGTGAGCTTGGATCCTGTTCATCATGTGTTGCACGGTCGCCTGTCCATGGATTATACGAATCAATCGCCCCAGACGCTTGATCGTTTGGTCATGCACCTGCATCCCAATGCCTACTCGTCAACGCGTACCGCCTTTGCCCAGCAACAATTGGCCGGTGGAAGTACCCGATTTCGATTTGCGGCGGACAGCCTTCGAGGAGGAATGGATTCGCTGGAATTTAGGGTCAACGGTCAAAAGCTGCGTTGGGAATTCTGGCATGCCGATACCCCCGATATCGCCACCGTTTATTTGGAACAACCCTTGTTGCCCGGGGCCACCGTGACCCTGGAGACCCCCTTTAGGGTCCGCATCCCCGGGGATTTTTCGCGGATGGGCCATGTTGGAAATCAATACCAAATCACCCAGTGGTACCCCAAGCCAGCGGTTTACGATACCAAAGGTTGGCATCCCTTGCCTTATTTGGACCAAGGCGAGTTTTTTAGTGAATTTGGTTCTTTTGAGGTGGATATCACGGTCCCTGCCTCTTACCGAGTGGCCTCCTCCGGGGATTTGCAGACCCCTTCGGAGCAGCAGTGGTTGGACTCCTTGGCGATGTATTGCGCCGGTCTGGATTCCTTTCCTACCCTTTCGACGCGGGGAGATTCTTTGAACCCTCCCTCTTCTTCCACCAAAACACTGCGCTATGTTTTGGACCAGGCCCATGATTTTGCTTGGTTTTGTGCGCCGGATTATTATGTCCGTCAAAGCAAAATTGAAATCAATGGCCAAGAGGTGAAGACCTACGCTTTTTTTACCGGCCGTAACAAATCATGGAAAGATGCGACGCTTTTTGTCGATTCCTCGGTCTATTATTATTCCCAATGGCTGGGCCCTTATCCGTACAAGACCTGCACGGCGGTGGAAGGGGCTTTGCGCGCTGGCGGTGGCATGGAATACCCGACCATCACCGTGATATCCGCCGGAGGGTCACCTCTCATGTTGGACTTGATTATTGCCCACGAAGTGGGGCATAATTGGTTCTACGGCATTCTGGCTTCCAACGAAAGAGACCACCCTTTCTTGGACGAAGGTTTCAATTCCTTTTACGAAACCCGGTACCTCCGAACCCGCTATCCAGGCCAAAACCCCCTAGAAGCCCAATTCGGCCAGATGTCCGGGGCGTTGAAGCGCATCCTGGAACCTTTGCCGGACCTGGATAACCTATCCTTGTTGCTTTCGTTGCGTCGCGGCAAAGACCGGTCTTTGTGGCATTCCCATACCATGGATTACGACGGGGAAACTTACGGAACCCTGGCTTACAAAAAAACCGCCTTGGAATTAACCTATTTGGAAGCTTATCTGGGCCGAGAGGAATTGGATCGACGCATGCAGGCCTATTACCAGACTTGGAAATTCAGACACCCTTCGCCCGAGGATATGGAGTTGATTTTGAAGCAGAAAAGTCAGGAACAAATGATGTTGCAACAACAAACATCGGTGGCTTCCAAATCGGTGAATTGGTGGTTTGAGGAAAGACTTCGCAAAGCAGAACCCTTGGATTACCGGTTGATCCGTCAGCGTATTCGTGCCAAATCAAGTGGTTGGGAACTCGAAGCCGTATTGCGAGGGCGTGGGACGGCCACCCCTCTTCTGTTGGCCATCACCGATACCGGGGGTCGTATCATCCGACAAGAATGGGTGGAGGGTTTTGAAGGCAAGCGGACCATGCGGTGGAATTCACCGGTCCTTCCAAAAGGTTTGGTTCTGGATCCGGATCATGTCCTGCCGCTTTATGTGCGTTCGCAGAATCATTCGGAAGGTCGCTCTGTTTGGAAGCCTTCCTTGCCCTTGGATTTCGAGGGTCAGCGCTTCTCCTGGCTTCCGTGGATCAATTACCTAGAAACGGAGGGCTGGACCCCAGGGCTCTTGGTCATGAGTCCGATTTTGTTGCCAACCAATTTGCAATACCGAGGCTTGCTGCAGGTAGGGACCCGAAGTCGGGCCTTAAGCGGGGCCATGAAAGTGGATTACCGTTGGTTTCCTCGTCAGTCCTACGGCCCTCAGTGGAGTGCAAGCCTGAACTGGCGCCGCTTTGAGCGTTTGGGTCCCCTCAACGGCGGGACTTTGCATGGATTCTTGGGTTGGCAGGCTCCTGAAGACCTTCGCAATCCCGGGAGAAGACATCGTTTGGAGCTGGGTTGGCGTCAGCGTTACAACGGTGGTCCGTCCGAATCCTATGGACCCCTTGCCACAACAACCCGTCAAGATGAATCCAACAAGTTCAATTGGGGTCGCTCCGCCTGGGCTGGGGATTCAGCCGTGGTTCCGACCGGTATTTGGCCCTACTTGAAAGGATCCTATACCGACGGAAATGTGTTGCGAAGCAGGGGATGGGGTTGGTTGATTCAAACCGGAAGAGCCAATGGTTGGCGCCCGGGATCGGCGAACCCTGCACGGATCGAATCCTATGCCAACATGAGCCGACTCTTGGGAGAAGGTCGGCATCGCTGGCGAATGAATTTGCGACTTTGGGGTGGCTATGCCTACGGCAACGAAGCCTACCTGGATGATCGTGAAGGAAAGGGGGGTCGCCTTGTTAATGGCCCCGGCCTTTACAGTCCGGCCGGTTTGGGCGGAGCTCAGGAATGGTCTGCTCAGGATTTGATGTGGGCCCGACCCCAGATGGTCAAGCTCGCGGCCGTTCCAACCGCCGAATATGCCGACCAATGGAGGAACGATCCGGCATGGCGCGGATTGGGTGGGCGTCAGGTACTCCTCCGGGATGCAGGTTTTAGGACCCCGGCCGGGCCGTACAGTCAATTTTTGTTGCAACACATGTCCAGGCCTTTGGAGTATCAATTGGCGGTGAACCTCGAACTTGAACTTCCTAGGTCCCTTGTGAAGTTGCCCCTCAGCATCTTTGCCAATGTTCAGCGCAACAATTGGAATGGCCGTAGTCCCATGTCTCCGTTGGAAACCATCGCTGATTTGATTCCGAACGATGATCCATGGCTGGCGCCTTTGCCCGCCCTCAGTTGGGAAACCGGTATCACCCTCAAGGTCGCTCCCTTTATGCAGTTTCATTGGCTGGCCGCGGTTAGCCAGGACTTGAAACGGAATTTTGGAAGCGGTTCACCGGACTCTCGGGTCCCTTGGTACACGCGTTGGAGTTGGACGCTGGATCTCAGCGCCTTGGATCCTCAGCGCCTCATTTTTTAATCAGGAGGAGTTTATTGTACTTTTGCAGGCCTTGGCATTCTCTAAGGCCCAAAAGACAAAAGTCATGAATCATTCGCTGAATCAAATGTTGAGCGCCCTCGAATTGCAGGGTTTGGAATCGGGGGCTTCGACGGGTCGCCAGACCTTGAATGCAGGGGGTGCCTTGCTGGAATCCAGATCGCCGGTGGATGGGGCCTTGATTGGCTCGGTCACCCAAGCATCCCATGCCGACTACGAACAGGTCATGGCCGCGGCTGTTGCGGCCTTTCATGAATGGAAAACGGTGCCGGCGCCCCACCGCGGTGAATTGGTCCGCTTGCTGGGTGAAGAATTTCGACGCCTCAAAGAGCCCTTGGGTCAATTGGTATCCTACGAAATGGGCAAAAGCCTCCAGGAAGGCTTGGGAGAGGTCCAAGAAATCATCGATATCTGTGATTTTGCGGTGGGCCTTTCCCGCCAGCTATATGGCCTCACCATGCACAGCGAACGTCCCGGTCACCGCATGTACGAGCAATGGCATCCGTTGGGGGTGGTCGGTGTTATTTCGGCCTTCAATTTCCCGGTGGCCGTCTGGAGTTGGAATACGATGATTGCCTGGGTCTGTGGGAATGCTTGCGTTTGGAAACCTTCCGAAAAAACACCTTTGACCGCCTTGGCTTGTCAAAAAATCACGGCCCGCGTTATGGAGGCCTTTGGGGCCCCCGAAGGACTCAGCGGATTGGTGGTGGGAGATGCCCGGGTTGGGGAATGGCTGAGCCAAGACCCGCGCGTTCCGTTGGTATCGGCCACGGGATCAACACGCATGGGCAAAGCAGTGGCCACCGCCGTTGCCGGACGACTGGGTCGGTCTTTGTTGGAATTGGGTGGTAACAATGCCATCATCGTTGCTGCGGATGCCGATCTCAAACTGGCCACCATCGGTGCAGTCTTTGGGGCGGTAGGGACCGCTGGTCAACGCTGCACCACCACCCGCCGGCTGATTATTCATGAATCCATCTACAACGAAATGACCCGCAGTTTGGTGGCTGCCTACGGGCAGCTACGCATTGGTGATCCTTTGGATCCGGCCTACCATGTGGGCCCCTTGATTGATTTGCAGGCTGTGCAGGCCTACAACCATGCCATTATGCAGGCCAAGGAGCAGGGCGGGCGTGTGCTGGTTGAAGGGGGTGTTTTTAGTGGGACCGGCTTTGAGTCAGGTTGTTATGTAAAACCCTGCGTGATCGAAATCGCAGCCGATGCACCCATCGTCATGCACGAAACCTTTGCGCCTATTCTCTATGTTCATTCCTACAGCGATCCCAAAACCGCGATTCAAATTCAAAACTCGGTACCTCAGGGCTTGTCCTCGGCCATGTTTACGCGTAATTTGTTAGAGGCAGAACAATTCCTCTCCGCTGCAGGTTCCGATTGTGGAATTGCCAATATCAATATCGGTACATCGGGTGCCGAAATTGGCGGCGCCTTCGGCGGCGAAAAGGAGACGGGCGGAGGTCGCGAATCCGGTTCGGATAGCTGGAAAGCCTATATGCGTCGTCAGACCAATACCATCAATTACACCGATCGTTTGCCCCTGGCCCAGGGCATTCGCTTCGAAATCTAAGAGTTTTCGCCGAACAGCGGCGGCGGAGTGAATCGCTGGCTGCTGTTATTCAGCGCCAAAATTCCAACGTTGCACCGTCGGACAAGCCGGGGCCAAGTCGGTTAATCGGACATAGATTTCTTTGGATTTTTGTTCAATCCAACGGTTGAGTCGATCCAAACGCTTGATTTGGAGGGCGGTTTCTTGAATTTTTTCGTAATCCGATTCAAGGCTGGTGCGGTGAGGCGAGGTTCTTTTGCTTAGAAGGACGACCCGATAGCCGGTTTCACCGCCTGCTGCGGTGTAGGGTTGCACATCTGAGTAGGAGCCTTCAATCATCTTTTCGATGGCAAAGTACAAATCCGGGGTAAGTTGGTCAATCGGCCAACGCATGCCAGCCCCTTGGGGAGGGGCCAACATTCCTCCAAAGGCTTTGGTTTCGGGGTCGTCCGAATATTTGCGTACCGCCTCGGTAAAATTGATTCGGCCATCCACCAAAAGGGTTCGGAGGGAATCCAAAAGTTGGCGGGCCTGGGTTTGTTCCATGCTACCGATGGAGGGTTTGATGAGGAGATGTCGGCAATTGATTCGTTCGCCTCGTCGGGCGATCAGCTGAATGATGTGGTAGCCAAAGGAAGATTTGACCACCGGCGATATTTCACCGGGTTTGAGACGAAAAGCAACGGCTTCAAATTCCGGAACCATATCGCCCCGACCAAAAAAGCCCAATCCCCCTCCTTCACGCGCGCTGCCGGGATCCTGCGAATAGAGTATGGCCAGGGTGGCAAAGGATTCTCCCTTGAGAATGCGTTCCCGCAATGTTTGGATTTTTTCGATGGCCAGGCTTCTGTTTTCGGAGCCTGGTTTGGGCTTGATGACCAATTGACCCAATTCCACCTCGGCAGGCACCAAGGGAAGGCTGTCGGTAGGGATTTTTTCAAAATACGCTTTGACCTCGGCCGGTGTGATTTGTTCTTCCGAGGTGATTTGGTCTCTCATTTTCTGAGAGAGAAGCATGTCTTTGATTTGAGGCTTGAATTCCTCCCGGATTTCGGGCATGGTTTTGCCGTAGAATTCTTCGATTTTTTCTTGACCACCCAGCATGCCCGCAAAGTATCGAATTCGTCGATCCAATTGATTTTCAATTTCTTCGGAAGATATTTCTAGCGAGTCCAACTCAGCCTGCAATTGAAGCATTTTGCCCAAAATCATTTGTTCAAACACCATGCATCGAACCTGGGATTCCTCGGGATTTGGGACGGCGCTTTCTTGGTTGAGGGTGTTACGGACCTCGGATTCAAGCTCCGAACGCAGGATAATTTTGTCACCTACTTGGGCCAAAATCCCTTCGGAAACCAAGACCGCAGACGGCGTTTCTAGGCTGTCAAAAACCTTGGGACCGGTGGAGGGGGCCAAGGGGTTGGTTGAAGAAACGGCAGGGGTCTCCTTTGTTTTTTTGGGAAGCGGGCTAGCGTCTCCTTGATGGCTGGTCAGCAAAAGCAAACCGGCCAGGCAGAGTCCGTATAAACGGCCCTTAGGGTTGGGCGGGAAGGAGGGTCTCAAAAATGTTGCGATCAATGGTGACGTTGTAGGTGGAACGGAGTTCGTTCAACCAGCGGGATTCCAATTCGTTTTGGTAATCAGAGGTTAGGGGTCCGCGGGCTTCGGCGAGTTTTTTGGGGCCGGCCGGTAGGAGATCGCGGGTTTGGACCACCACCCATTGTTTGTTCCGTCCAAAGGGTCCTTGCAGGCCTTTTTTGCGTGGCAAGGAATCCAAGACGGGTTGGGAACCGCTTTCAAATTTGCCGCTCACAAATTTGACATTCAGCGGGTTTTGGCTGTTCAGGCTTTTGGAAATTTCTTCGGGGCTGATTTTTCCGGATTTGGCTTTTTTGCGAACGGATTTGGCGGTTGCCTCGTCCAGACAGGTATAAATCGCGGCATCGATCCGGTCTTTCCATTGGTATTGTTCGGCTCGGCTTTTGAAGAAGTCTTCCAGTCCGGTCGAGTCGTTCATGGCTTTGGACCAGACTTTTTGGTCCATTAAATCAAAAAGCAGAATGCCTTCGCGGTATTCTTTCATGAGGGCACGGAAGGCGGGGTATTTGGCTTCCAAACGGCTGTCTTCGTAGGCCAACAAAGCTTGTTCGGTTTTGGTATTGTAAACTTGGCGGACATAGATGGAGGGGTCGGCACCGTTGAGGTTCTTTTGTTCCTGCTCCAGCCAAAGGGCGAGTTCGGATTGACGCAGCGTCCGGTCCCCGTAACGATGCACGATCGTATCGGTGAGGGTTTCGGTGGGTTTGTTGACCGCTGGTTTTTTGGCGCGAGATGTTTTCTCGCTGGAAATCCGCTGGGCATCCCAGCGACCGGGTTGGGCCTTCATCATCCACTGGGTGGGGGCTTTCCATTCTTGGCGTCTGTATAGGCTATCAACCACCGAGGCCAAAACGGCTTCAATCGCAGGGCTGTTTTCGAAATAGCCGTATTCGCTTTTGAGTTTGGTGATGAGGTTGGCTGTTTTTTGGTTGGCCCTGGTATCGCGGGCGATTTTGAGTTCCAGGTCTCCCTTGGATTTTTCGAAGTCTGGTACGGGGCGGTATTCGATGCGCTTGAGGATATGCCAACCGTAGGGGGTTTGGACCGGTTGGGAGAGATCCCCATCGCGGGCCATGCCAAAGGCGGCTTCTTCAAAATCAGGGATCATGCGGCCCGTGCCGAAGAAGGGGAGTACCCCTCCTTTGTCCGAGGTGCTGGGGTCTTCGCTGTACTGTTTGACCAGTTCTTCGAAGGATTCACCGGAACGGAGGCGGGCATAAAGTGTATCAACCTTGGCGTGGGCTTGTTGCCGCAGGGTATCGTTGTCGGTTTCGGGGCTTTTGACCAGCAAGTGGGCGACCCGGATTTCGCCGCGAGCCGCACGGCGGTCGATGACTTTGAGGAAGTGGTAACCGTATTGGGTGCGGAAGACCGGGGAGAGAGAGCCCTTGGGGGTGTTGTAAGCGGCTTCTTCAAAAGGATAAATCATCCGAAAGGCCGAGAAAAAGCCCAAGTCGCCTCCGTTTTCGGAGGCCGATGGATCGTCGGATTGGGTCTTGGCCAATTCGGCGAAGTCTTTGCCGTCCACAATTTCTTGACGGAGTGCCAGGGCCTTGTTATAGGCCTTGAGGCTGTCGGCTGGAGAGGCGGATTCTTCAACGCGCACCATGATATGGGCCGCACGGATTTCGATTTGGGAGCGGTCAAAGGCTTGTTGTAACAAAAATTGATCCGTTTCCTTGTCACGCAAATAGGGCTGAGCCAATTGGTTGCGGTAGCCCGTCAATTCTTCTTTGAATTTGAGGGTGGTATCCATGCCCAACCGGATGGCTTCCCGGACTTTGAGTTTGAATTTGACGTAGAGATCCAGGTACTCCTCCCACTCGGCGCGGGTTGCCGCAGTTTTTTTGAAATTATTCTTGTTGAAGAGGGTTACAAATTCATCGGTTCGAATGGGTTCATCGGGCAAGCCACCTCCGCGAATCTCAAAAAGAACGGGGGCATCGACGGGTTGGGCATTGACGGGTTGGGCATTGACGGGTTGTGCATCCTGGGCAAGGGCGGTTGACGCGAAGGCGGTCAGGGCCACAAGGGCAATCCAAGCGCCCCTCAAGGATGGGATGGTCCGGAATGAAGACGATTTGATGAGCATGGTCTGAGTTTTGGGTTGTGAGTGTGGATGATTTGTGAGTGTGGATGATTTGTTTCGCAAAGGATGCCAAAAATACGCTAAAGGCCCGTAGCCTCAGCAGTTTTGGGGTATGCTTGAGGCCTTTTACCCTCAACGCCGCCTGGCGGACTTTGTTTTGGGGGCGTCGGTGCAGCCCTGTCCGGGTTGTGGCGGCGAGCCTCCTGAAAGGGGGCATGCCTACTGCTTGGGATGCAGCATCGAATTGAGGGTGATGGACCGGGTCGATGCCCTTGGTCTGGAGCAAGAGCTGGCTTGGCGCATGCCGGTGGTTTCGGTCCATGCGTTGTGGTGGGCGGAGGCGGGTAGCAGGGCGGAGGCCCTGTACAAGGCCCTCAAGTTTGGGGGAAGGCGGACCCTGGGCCCCGCCCTGGGCCGTGCCATGGCACGGCACCGGGAGCGAATGGCGCCGCTGCCCGATGGCCTGGTCCCCGTCCCCACGACCATCCAGCGCACCTGGAGCCGGGGCTACAACCAGGCCCTCCTCCTGGCCGAGGGCATGGCCGCCCATGGATCGCTCCCGGTCTACCCGCACCTCCTCCAACGGCTCGAAGGGGGCCGCAATCTGGCCCGTTTGGGCAGGAATCAACGCAGTGAACAAGCCAAAAGGGATTTTGTCCAAGCCAGAACCCTGGACGGTGGCCCGTACCGGACCGACCAACGGGACCTGAACGGCCTGCACCTCCTACTGGTGGACGATGTCATGACCAGCGGAGCCACCCTCGAACAATGCGGGAACCTGCTCATCCGGCGAGGGGCCCGCCTATCGGTGATGGTCTTGGCCCGACGTCGAAACCGAATTTAGTCCATGGTGGGTCCGGACTAAACCAAATTTAGCCCCCGCTGGGTACCGAGGATTCCCCCGCCTGGTCAGGGCCCTCTGCAGCCCAGGGCAAACTATCGAGGTATTGTTCCATGGCGTTCCCCCTCGAGCCTTTGACCAGAACCGCCGAGGCCGGCCAACGAGAAGACCCCAAAAACCGATGCAGATCCTCGGCCCGCTCAAAAAAATGAAAAGTCGGAAATTCGGCCCTCAAGTTCCAAAAAGCTCCCCCCACCAAGCAGCAGACCTCCCAGGGATCCCGCAGCAAATTTTCGAGCAAGAAGCGATGCTCGTATTCGCTATGTTCGCCCAGCTCCAGCATTTCTCCCAACAACAACGCTTTGTGCGGGTGATCCATTCGGCCAAAATGCCCCAAGGCCGCTTGCATGCTGTCCGGATTGGCGTTGTAGGCATCCAACACCACCCCGTGGCCCCGGTGTGCCAGCCATTGCGATCGGTTGTTGCGGGGTTCCCAGGTGGTTAAGGCCTCCGAAATTTTGTCGTAGGGAACCGACAGGTAGCGACCGATGGCCGCCGCCGCCAGAACATGCGCAAAATTGTAGTCCCCGTAAATTTTACTTTCCAACAAGGGGGCATCGATCAACGATTTGGCATTGAAATCCCATCGAAATTGAAGGGTTGGAAACGTGCTGACCAATCGGCCTACGCAATCGGATTCGGGATGAACCCCGTAGGTAATGGGAGGACGTAAGTCTTTTATACCTCTCATTATCAAATTATTATCCCTATTTGCAAAGGCCTGCCCACCCCGCTCGTTTAACCAGCGGTACAAAGCGGTTTCTTCGTGGAGGATGGCCTCCAAACTCCCCAATCCCTCCAGGTGTTCTTTGCCAATGCTGGTAACAACACCCAAATCCGGTTCTGCCAAATGGCAAAGCATCTCCACTTCACCGGGATGATTCGTACCGATTTCAATCACAGCCAAACGGGTGCCCTCCCGGATGCCCAACAAGCTGAGGGCAACCCCCAAGTGATTGTTGTAATTGCCGGGCGTGGCATGGCAAACATAATGTTTGGATAACACTGCATAAATAAGTTCTTTGCAGGTGGTTTTGCCGTTGGAACCGGCAACCCCTATCACTTGGAGTCCGGGAACGGAGCGGCGATGGTGCCTGGCCAGGCATTGAAGGGCCGCCAAGCTGTCCCGTACCAAGAGAACCCGATCTCGAAGGGACGTATCCGCCGATTCAGGCACTTCTTCGGCCAAAACAACGGCCGCCCCGCCTTCCAGGGCCTTGCCCACAAAACCGTGTCCATCAAATCGCTCGCCTCGCAGGGCCACAAAACAATCCCCGGCCTGCAATTTCCGGCTATCGGTGCAAATCTTCAGCCCGTTTTGGACCAAGCGCTGGTAAACGACTTCGAGCCTGCCGTTGTCCAGGCCAGCCTCTTGCAGAGAGGGCATTGCAATCATTCCGTGAATTTGAGGCCTAAATTCGCCACAAGGTCTCCGTTATGAATCGTTCTTCCTTTGATTTTTGCAAGTGCATGGCCTTCAAGGTCCTCGTCGCCGGGTTTGCGCTGATCGCCGCTTCCCCCGATCTTGGGTGGGCCCAAGGCGTTCCGCCCATCCAATTCAGGCCCGAACCCTTGGGGCCTGCCGTTCGCGTTGCCGGTCGTCTTTTGGCCCATCCCTGGGTCGGTGGGATGGCATGCCCTCAGTTTCATTCGCTTGATCTGGACGGAGATGGGATCGAAGAGCGTCTCGTATTTGATCGGGTGGACCAAAGTCTGATGATCTATCAAAGGTCCGGGGCAGGCCCTTCCTATTCATGGACGCCGGCTCCTCGCTTTTTGCCGTTGTTTCCTCGATTGGATTCTTGGGTTGAGTGCGGAGATTTTGATGGTGACGGCCACAAGGACTTGTTCACCTCCAACAACGGGGGCGTGACCGTTTACCGCAACAATGGAACAGGCCAGTCCCCTCGTTTTAGCCTGCGGGTGGCCTCCTTGCAGGCGATGATGCAGTTTGGATTCCGCTCGGGCATTTATGTGAACAGCATTGATCGCCCCGGTTTGGCCGACCTGGACGGGGACGGGGATTTGGACTTTTTGGCCTTTGATTTTTTTGAAATCGGCAAAGTCAATTTCTTTCGCAATTATTCGAGGGAGCGTTTTGGTCATTCGGATTCCCTGGATTTTGTCCAAGAATCCCTGTGCTGGGGTCGATTTGTTGAAAATCAGTTCAATACGCAGGTGATTTTGGGCCTGGACAGCCTCTGCCAATTGCCGGCTCCCCTCCCCCTGCCCTTGACGCGCCCTGATCAACCCCTGACCCTCCCTGGCTTGCCCCTGACCAGCTATCCTGGTTCCCTGACCGGCCGCCCCATGCACCTGGGTTCCACGATTAACCTGGTCAACCCCAACCGGGACAGCCTGCCCGATTTGTTGCTGGGCGATGTTGAAGGGACCTTCCTGACCTATATGCAGAACGGGGGAACGCGCCGATTGGCTCGCATGGTTTCGCAGACCACCAACCCCTCCTTTTGGGATACCACCGTGAGCATGGCCAAATTTCCTGCGGCGTATCGTTTACCTGCTTCGGGTTTGGTGGGTGATCCGGTACAGGATCTGGTGGTGGCTCCCAACGAGTTCTTTGGATCCAATCTCCAAAAACATGTTTGGCATTACAAGAACCTGGGCGGTTCGGCACCGGGTTCGGTGGATTCCTTCCGCTTGAGTAGCCGCTCGTTCATGCTCGAAGACATGGTGCACCATCACCTCAAGGCGGCGCCGGTCCTGGCCGATCTCAACGGAGATAACCGGGTGGACTTGCTGGTGGCTTACCAAAATTCAGCCCTCAAGCCTTGCTTGGCTTTGTACCTTAACAACGGATCAAGTACGCAGCCCTTGTTTGAATTAGCGGATTCCTTGTTTCTTCGATTGGACACCTTGCCTATCTGGAATCCCCGACCGGCTGCCGGCGATTTGGACGGGGATGGACGCAAAGATCTCTTGATCGGGCATGGCGACAGCACGTTGATTTGTTACCGAAACCTCCCATCGCCCCCTGGATCCATGCCCGTTTTTCAGCTACTTAGTTTTGATTATCAAGGTCTTCGCTCTGGCACAGAGTTAGCGCCTGAATTGGGAGACTTGAACGGGGATGGACGGGACGAGCTTTTGGTGGGGATGCGAAACGGGCAGGTGGCTTGCTTTGTGAATCAAGGGACTTTGACGGTTCCTGTATGGACTAAATTCAGCGATAGCCTGGGCGGAATTCGTGTGGCTGAGTCGGTTTCGGGGTTCGCAGCACCTCGGGTTGCCGATTTTAACCGGGATGGTCAGCCCGATCTTTTGGTGGGTTCTGAATCCGGCAAAGTGTTTGGCTACCCTTCGTTGTGGCTGAACCTTTCCGCGCCACTTACCCAAAATAATTTGTTTTGTTATAACAGCAACGGTGGGGTATCGGATTCCCTGCCTCACGGCAATTTTATCGTGCCCGCCTCGGGGGATTTGGACGGAGATCTGTACCCGGATTTGTTGCTGGGCTTCTTCAAGGGCGGATTGGTGCATTGGCGCAATCGCTCTTTGGCCGCTTCGGTGGCGGAATTAAAGTCCCAAGGGAGTGGCTCCGATTTGCGGATACGCCCCCATCCGGTGCGCAGGGGGCAGTCGTTTGAAGTGGCCATCGATGAAGGCGTGGATGTTCGTTTCATCGTATACGATGCCTGGGGCCGGAGGGTTTGGCAGGCAGAGCTTCAGGGCGATCAAGGCTGGTTGCGCCTAGACACGAAGGGCGCCTCATCGGAACAGGGATTGGAGTCGGGGTCCTATGTGCTCATAGCCCACAAAAAAAACGGGCCACCCAAGGCGGCCCGTTTCTTAATCGTGGACTAAACGTTTTTCGAAAACCAGCGCTTAGCAAGCTAGCGCTTAGCAAGCAATGATTAGCGCTGACCGTTGGGTCGTCCCAAGCCAATCATGGCGCAACGGAATCCGACATCATCCTTGGCGCGGCCTTCGCTCATAAAACGACGGGCACCTGGTGTCACCCAAAAAGCCATATCGCGATAACTACCACCCTTGTAAACCCGGTTGCGGTTGTTGACCTGACCGTTGGGGTTGGTGGTGACCGTCACAGAGTCCAAATAGGAGGCCAAGAGATTTTCGGAATAGCGGCGTTCGTCCGCAACGTAGGCCACTCGACCGGCGCTGTCCTTGGCCAAGTTACCTTCGGCATCGTAGGCCGGACGGGTATAACCACCGCCCAAGAAAGGCGATACCTCCTCGGATTCCAGGCTGGAAGTGGGGCGGTAAAGGTCCATCACCCATTCGTTCACATTACCGGCCATGTGGTAAAGACCAAAATCGTTGGGGCGGTAATATTTACCGGGGGCGGTTGGTCCACCACGGGTCACATCGTAGGAACCCACTTCGGCGGGTGAGGAGGCGTTGTATTTGAAATTACCGTAGAAATTACCCTGACGTTTACCGGGGCCGTTGCGGATACCGCGCTCGTTCCAAGGGTAAATGCGGCGCTCGGTGACCATGCCTGCTTCGGAGCGGCCAATCATGCCTTGGGCTGCGTATTCCCATTCGGCCTCCGATGGCAAACGGTAAGAGGCCGTGAAGAACCCGTCTTCGATGACCGGATAAACCAGGTCACCGTTGATGCTGGTTTTGGATTTGCCTTTGCGCAGTTCGGGGCGGTAAAAACCGGCGAGATATCCTTTGGTTGAGAAATGCTGTTCGCCGCTTTGGGCCGTGTGACGGATGTATCCGGCATCGATCAGGCGTTGTTCGTTGACCCGATCGGTTCTCCATTCGCAGTATTGGTTGGCCTGAACCCAGCTAACACCAACAACAGGGTAGTATTTGAAAGCGGGGTGGCGGAGGTAATCGTTAACATGGGGTTCGTTGAACGAGAGGCCGTTGCGCCAAACATTGGTGTCTGGAAGGCAAGAACGGTAGGTTACAGGATTGGATTGAGCAAAGACCTTGCTCATCCAATGGATGTATTCGCAATAAGAAACATTCGGCACCTCGATTTCGTCCATGTAAAAGCTGGAAACGGCCGCGTATTTGGGCGTATTATCCGGATCCAGGGCGATGGCCTCTTGGGTTGCACCCATAACAAAGGAGCCACCGGGTACAAAAACCATCCCGGGAGGGGGCGATCCGTTGTGGTCGATGCTTTTGAAAGCCAAGCCGTCCGCGTTACCGTATTTCCAGGTGGTGGTGGTGGAGCGCTGGTCCATCAGCCCGCAACTGTTGAGCAGAAGGGCCAAGGCAGAAATTCCGCTGAGATTTAGGAGGGTTCGTAGATTCATCGTAGAGAGTGGTAGATAGGCAGAAATTTGAAGCAGTGAGGAATAGTTTAAAATTTCGGGCAGTTGACTTTGGAATAGCGACGGCGTTCCATGGGTTCGTATTTCTCAAAAATAAAGCTAAGAGAAACTTCGTGGGAGCCGCCGGGCCTAGCATTGCTCAAGGGGGACGTGGTGATATCGTAGCCATAGCCCAGGCGCATTTTGCCACGCTGAAAACCAGCGGTTAGGATGACGGCGTCGTTGAGACGGTACCAAACACCGCCGGAAACCGCTCCTTTGCTGAGGTAGGTTCCGATATTGATTTGCTCAGCAGTTGCCTGCTTGATGTAGATGATATTGGGCGAAATCGTCCAGTTATCGCCTTCGGAATAGGCCTGGGTTAGGGGAATATTGGCACCGGCATGGGCTGAAATGCGCATCGGCCATGCGACGGCAGCATCGGTGAAGAAGGCTTGGTTGGGCTCGGTGAGGTGGTGTACGGCCCCTCCGATATAGAATTTTTCGGAAAAAAGCATCAATCCTGTTGAGAAATCATGGATGGTGACGGTTTTGGTGCCAAAGGGAATTTCGGAACCCGTGGGCCGGGGGCCGATACCGGTCACCCGGTCGATTTGCTCGGGGAAGATCAGTTTATTGAAATTCAAAGAGCGGTTGGCGTAGGCGTATTGAAAGCCGGCTCTCAGGGAGAGGGTGCGGCTGATGTTGAGATTGTAGGCGTACTGCAGGGCCACCTGGGTGTGCTGGAAGGCTTCGCTTCCGATCTGATCGGTGAGAACATGCAGGCCGATTCCCCCGGACAATGCATCAACATGTTGGTCAAATCCGGCACTGTAGGTCACAAAGGAGGCGTTCAGGGCCGGCCATTGGTTGCGGAAATTGAAGGTGAGGCGGGGATCAAAGGCATTCCCGGCCAAGGCTGGGTTCAGGTAGAGGGGGTTGGCATAGAACTGAGAAAATACCACATCCTGAGCGGATGCGGTTGCACCAAACAAACCAAAGACACCGCAGAGCAGGGCTCGGCCCAGGCCTTTGGCGACCCGACGGGTCGGGACAAGAGTAGATAGACGGTTCAGCATTTTGGGGGATGGGGTGTAAATTTTAAACGGATTCGCGTTAAAACCAAGAAAACAAAGGGGAAACCTTTGGATTAAATACATAAAACCCATAAACGCTCGTTTAGGGCTTGTTGTATCTTGGTGGCTAACGTTATGATTGGATATTTGAGAAGAGCCTGCTTGCTGTTGGGTTGGCTTTGGGTGGGCGGGGGGGCGTTGCGGCCCTGCGGGCCGGCGCATGCGGCTTCGGTGCATGCGGCTTCGGTGCAGGCGGCTATGGCGCATGCGGCTTCGGTGCAGGCCGACGATTCGACCACCGTTCTGGCCCTGGGAGGGTGGTTTCGCCTCCGCTTTGAGGCCGAGGGGGTCTACCGACTGACCCCGGAATGGCTCCAAAGCGTCGGCATCTCCCCATCCCTGGTCCGGACCGACCGCCTGGCCCTCTACGGCGGTGGTCGTGGCAGCCTGCCCGAAGCCAACGCCACCCCCCGCCCCTCCCTGCCTATGCCCATTCCCATCCAATTCCATGGGGATCTTGACGGGGTTTTTGAGCCCGGGGAATTCTTTTTGTACTACGTTCCCGGTTCCGAGAACCTGACCTTTGACCGCGCCAGCAATCGCTTGGTTCGCAGCCTGAACCCCTACAGCGACGCAACCTACCTCTATTTGCACCCCAACGCACCGAGCACGGTGCTGGTCGGACGGATGGATACCGCCACAATCCCGCCTCTCAACAACCCCACCTGGCCCACGACGAACCGGGCCGATGGATTGTGGTCCTACGAGCGAGACTTGGTCAACCCCATCAAGAGCGGAAGGGAATGGTTGGGTGAAGATTTTGACGGGGTTTTGAACCGGACTTTTTCCTGGAATTTGCCTCATTACCAAAGCGGGGATTCGGTCACGGTCACCGTCCGTGCCGCGGTTCGTAGCCAAGGCGCGATTTCTCCGCTCAACCTCCGCCTCAACGGTCAGGCCAACCGGTCCCTGATGGCACCGGCGGTGGGGACGTATTACCTGGATCCCTATTATTTCACCCGGGATGAAACCTGGTCCACCGACCCCGGTTCGGCACGTTTGGATCTCAACCTCGTTTTTAACAAGCAAAACTCCAGTGCCGTGGCCTGGCTGGACCGCTGGCTGGTTCGGTACCGTTCGGCCTTGGATCCGGGCAACGGCCCCACGCAACGAATTTTTTACAACGCCTCCACCCTCGGCGATACCGCCCGCTACCATTGGGCGTACAGCCCTGGCCTGGATTTTCAGGTTTGGGATGTGACCCTGCCCTGGGGGGTGCAAGTCAGTTCCTCGGATACCTTCCGGCTCTCCGAAGGCCTGCGTCAAGGCATCTTGGTGGCCGGCGATACCCTCCGGCACTTGGTCATGTTGCGGGGGGTGAATTTCCCCAACCCGGCTGAAGCGATCTCCCTATCCCCCCAGAACCTCCACGGCCGGACGCCGGCGGATATGGTGATTTTGGCGCCGACTGTTTTTCACGGTGCCGCCGTTCAACTTTCGGAATTGCATGCCCAAAACGATGGGCTCACCACCCTCATTGTGGACCCCGAGTCCATCTACCGGGAATTTTCGGCCTCCCGATTGGATCCGGTGGCCTTGAGGGACTATCTGCGCCATTTACGCCAACGCTCTTTGGCCATGGGCTCCCCTACGCCATCCCCCCGTTACCTGCTTTTGATGGGTTCGACTTCCTACGATACCAAGAACCGAGCCACCAACCAGGTCAACCATGTGCCCACCTACCAAAGCCCCAATTCTTTTGACCCTTTGAACTCCTATTGCTCCGATGCTTTCTACGGATTGATGGATCCAAGCGAAGGGGCTTTTGTGGAAGGCGGTGGGGACCGCATGGATTTGGGCATAGGCCGCCTGCCGGTACGCAATGTCGAGCAGGCCGATGCCGTGGTGAACAAAATCAGCGAGTATATGGACCCCAACAACCGCGGGGATTGGCGCAATGAATTGGTGTTCTTGGCCGATGACGAAGATTACAATGTTCATCTCAACGATTGCAATGAATTGGTTCGGCAAACCGAAATCAAATACCCGCAGGGTATTGTGCGCAAACTTTTTATGGACGCGTTCCAACAAGAAAGCCGGCCGGGGGGTGCTCGCTACCCGGAGGTGAACGACCGTGTTAATCGAGCCATGGAAGAGGGCTGCTTGGTCTTTGCTTACATGGGGCACGGTGGGGTCAACGGTTTGGCCGAAGAGCGTGTGATGACTCTGCCCGAAATCGATGCCTGGGATCACCCCGGTCGATATCCTTTGATGGTAACCGCCACCTGTGAGTTTGCTCGTTTTGATAATCCCGCCGTCCTTAGTGCCGGGGAACGGGCCTTGCTCAATCCCCGGGGCGGCGCCATTGGGTTGTTAACCACCAGCCGGGTAACGTTTACCAATTTTAACCTGAACCTATCATCCCGACTTTTTCGCGATCATTTGTTTCGCAAAGATTCCACAGGCCGAACGCTTCGCTTGGGTGATTTGTACCGCGAAGCGGCCAATCCAGAATTGGGCGTGGTGAACACCCGCAATTTTGCGTTGTTGGGGGATCCAGCCCTGCGTTTGGCTTTCCCAGCCGCCCAGATTGCGATCGATCCCCCGTCCGATACCCTGCGGGCTTTGGAGGTGCTGGATTTGTCGGGTGCGGTTTTGGACGCCACCGGTGCCGTTGACAGCACCTTTGATGGGCTCCTGAACCTCAGTGTTTTTGACAAGGCCGCCACTTTGCGGACCAAACAAAACGACCCGGTCTCGTTGGCCTTTGAATACCAAGAATTCAAAGACTTGATATTCAAGGGGCAGGCAACCGTGAACGCCGGTCGATGGCAAACCCGATTCAGGGTCCCCAAAGACATAGCCTATGCCTACGGTCCCGGTCGGGTGAATGCCTATGCGGTCCGCGATGAAGCGAGCCTGAACGAGCACGGCGGCATCGCCCCTGATGCGGCGGGTGATCTGCGAGCGTTGTGGGTGGGCGGCAGTGCCCCGCAAGCAAACTGCGATACAGCCGGGCCTCAAATAAGGATGAGCCTCAACGATACCCTGTTCCGTAGTGGAGGAACCGTCGGTCCCACCAACGATTTGATCATTCGACTCCGGGACATCGATGGCCTCAATACCACCGGTTCCGGCATTGGTCGTGAAATGCAATTGGTCCGCAACGGGGACTGGGCCGGAGCCCGTACCCTGAATCCGTTTTATCGGTCGGACCCCAACGCCTACCAAAGCGGGCGAATCCTGTATCCCTTGGAAAGCCTGGAACCCGGATCCTACACTTTGCAGTTTCGGGCCTGGGATGTTTGCAATTACTCCTCCACGGCCCGCCTTGATTTCAGGGTTAGCAACGGGCCGGCCTTCGAAGTGCAACCGCTTTCGATTTTCCCCAATCCTTTGGCGGGATGGCAGCCTGCGGTGGTTGAAATCAACCACAACCGCCCCAACCGCCCCATCCAGGTGCGCATGCTCGTCCAAAACATCAGCGGTCAGGACGTTTACCAAACCCAGACCACCCTCCAATCCACCGGAAATTATATCCGATTGGAAGGTTGGGAAGGAACCCACGAAACGGGCCATCCACTCCCCAACGGGGTTTATATGCTGACGGTTGTGCTGGACTGTGAAGGCGAACAGGGCATCAGCCATGGACGTATTCTATTGGCGCGATGATTGAACGGGCTTTTTCTATCTTTGGGTCGGCTAGGGTACGATAGG